>CAYUJM010000113.1:0-14170 GCA_964445025.1 uncultured Occallatibacter sp.
GCCTTCGACGATCTCCTGCGCCAGTTCGAATTTCATCCCGATCAGATCGAGGCGGCGCGCGCCAAGATCGAGCGCGGTGAGGGTATCGGCTTCCTTCAGGTCAGGATTGGCCGCGCGCGCCTCGGCTACCAGCATGATGGCCTGCTCGGCGTGGCGGCGCAACTCTGGCGCAAAGGGCAGCAACTTGGCCGCGACCACCTGCCCCGGCGCGCTCCACGGATCGAGCCAAAAGAGATCGTCGCTGTTGATCTCGATCTTGGCTTGAGAGAGAGCATCGAATGCGGCCATCATTTCTTTCTCAGCAGCGTTGATTTTGCCGCTCGCGTCTCCGTGAAAGATGGGACCGTAGGCATCCTGATAATCGGGAATGGAACTCTCGCCGGGTTGCCATGCGGCCACGGCGCCAAAGAGCACGGTGTACCAGTTCAGGTTGAAGAGACTCTCGCCGTCGTCGTCCCAGACGGTGGTGAGAGAGCCCGTGGAACCGAGGCGCTGGCCGTCGCGCACGAAGCCCTGGATGTTGCCGAAGGCCGTCTTGGCCTGCGGGTAAACCTCGCCCCAGTTGGCGTCGCCGTCGCCGATCCACGTCTCGATTCCCGCTTTGGCAAAGGGCTCGATCATCTTGTCGAAGCCCTTGGTGTCCCAGTAATTCCAGGGCACGGCGATCATGTCCTTGGGCAGTCCGGGGACGGCCTTGGGATCGTCTCCACCAATGTCACCCCAGAAGAGCAGGCGGCGATGGAGAGGCGCGAGCTCGTCGTGAATCTGTTTGAGGAAGTCGACGTAGACGGGGCCGTAGCCGCGGTCCTTCACCTGCTGCGCAGTCAACCCCTTGCCCAGGTCACCGGTTTCGTCGGCGCCGATGTGAAGAAAGGGAGATGGAAACTCCTTGGCGATGTCGGTAAACCAATCCTTGATGAGGGGCAGCGAGCCAGGCTGGCCGGGAGCAAGGACGTGTCCGTGCGGGGTTTCGGCAACATCGCGATAGAGGTCGTATTTGAGCACGTGATGCAGATGGCCGAAGGCCTCCTGCTCGGGCACGATGGTGATGTGATACTGGCGCGAGTAGCGGACCAACTCTGCGACGTCTGCGGGCGTCATGGCGCCCCCGGGCGGCGCGGGCACGGGATGATCGGGGTAGAGGAGCGTGTGCTCAAAGTATGGAGAGTAGATGTTGGCCTTGTAGGCAGCAAATATGCGTATCTGGTGCTTTTGGAATTCGAGTGTCGGCACGGGGCCGCGGGAAAGATCATCCTGGATGCCGCGATACTTCATGGCCGGCCAGTCGCGCACTGTTCCCGCAGGCAGAACGGATTTGCCGCCGGGGAGGGGAAGCAGTTGCTTGAAAGTCTGCACGCCATAAAATATGCCGGCGCCGGAGGCAGCAAGGATCGAGGCCTGCTGGGGCTCGACGATGAGCACGTAGCCCTCATCCGCCATGGCGGGATCGAAGGTCAGATGATGCTTGGCCAACAATGCCTTGGCCTCGGCCGATGGGGTTCGCAGCAGAACCACGTGATAGGGTTCAGGACCTGTGTGCACCGGCGGCATCGCCCAGGGCTTGGCCGCCTCTTCCAGATCGCGAGCGGCGAACTCGTCTTCCTCGTCGTGGCCGGGCACGGCGATATCAATGGTATTCGGCAGGATTGCTTCTCCAGCGAAATGCGTTTCGCGGGGCATGGGCAGCAGGCGGACCTGTGAAAGGGCCAAGAAGGGAACGAGAACCAGAAAAATAGCGGGAGCCCACAGAGATGGGCGCGCAGAGAGATGAACAAGATTCTGATTAAGACGCGACATAACCAACTACCTCCGGCTCCGAACTTTGAGCGTATCGCTTGGATTCGGTCATTGTAGACGAAGCGTTTGCGATGCGTCTGTGCGAATAGCAAGCGGGCAGTTGGCGGAGGGCGCCGAAGCGATGATCTGTCTGAACCTTGACATTAATAGCGGCAACTATCGAGGCCGAATTATTGGGTTTCCGATGGGCTCTTTGCAACAATCGCGGCCGAATTCTGGCAACTTTAGCGAGACAAGCAATTTGGAAGAGACAATTATTTAGACAACTGCACCAATAAACATATTAGAATCAAACATTTATCAGGTATCAGTTGAGGTCATTTCGCGCATGAGGCACAGACTTAGAACTGCCAAATATCGGACTAAGCAAGCTGCGCTCGCACCTCGAACAGTTTGACCGCGGATTTACCATCTCTAAACATCGCTCGTCATATTCCTGTACTGTCTGGCGGTCATGTAATGGTGCGACAACTCGGCAGCAGGTTTTGTCTGAACCTGAAGCCTGGCGACAAGCCCGTTTTATGGGTTCGTCAAGACTTCCATCGACCGTGCCGCCATGCGGCTCGTTTATTCAATTCTTTGTAACCTTATTGGATTGGGATAAGATTGACCAGGTCAATCCGCCGCTGATTGTCAGCGCGATCGTCCACGTTCTTCGAGTAGAGCACGGGTGACCGAACGGCCTATGTTTCGTCCCGAGGGCACGGTCAGGAGTTGTTCGAGATCGACGGATTCTGCGGGCAATCGCAGTTTGCCCGCAGCAACCAACAATAGCTCTTGCTTGTTGGCGTTTTTGGCGGTGAACGGAATGAGTCTGGCCACAGGAAGAGTCCGATCGCGGATCACGATCTCTTCGCCATTCTTGGCGAGAGCCAGATACTTACTCAGGTGCCTTTTGAGTTCCGCAACGTTGGCACTGCGCATGCTTCACCCTTGTGGTCATTATAGATATCCATTATTCACCAGCATGCCGGCGCGAACAAATACACCACCTTCGGGAAGGCTTCCGATCAGATTCTGGTTGCCGTGAGTATCGGAGGTGATCACCAATCGCATTGATGTTTCCTTGAGTCGCGCCAGTTGCCGCTGCAACCACGTCCGTTGCGTCCTCGATCATTCTTCGGGTGTCTGGCGGTTTTCTTCACGCTTCAGCACGCACCGCTTTTCCTCGATGAACAGTTCGCCCAGGCCTCGGGATCCATGGCCTTCTGGACCCAGTGGACCCACATGCCGCCGACAACCTGTCGTTTCCGTGAAATGCGGGTAACGGCATTGCCATTGCGGCGCGAAACTGCCCCGGTTTTGGTGTCTCGATGAATGATGCCGTGGAAGAGTACGCTATCGTCATCACCGTACGCGGTGAAGTCGTCCCCTTCTCCAAGGATGCGTAGACCTGCATAGCTCCATTGTTCGCCTTCGTTTTCACCCTGGGTAACAAAACCGTCTTCTTGTATTGCCCACCGGCCGCCTTCAGTGCCGGTTTCACTGAAGAGGAAGCAGACTCCTCTCATTTCTCTCATCGTCTGATGCCTCCCAGATGCCACCGCTAATCGCGCCCATCGGAAACCATTTACGTGCGATCCCGTAGCCTCGTCGCGAGGATCTTGCATCTCAGTATTTCCGCCTCGTCTTGGCTTTACGCTTGCCTCTCGGATCAAGAAGCGATTCTACTTTTGCACCTGTAGGATCGGTCACCCGTTCTGTGTCAGTCAACGGATATCCCGTGTTCCGACGGTGTTCGGCGAGTTGCTGATGGGCCAGCTCGAGGTCTTTGACGTATCTGCTGGAGATCGACGCATGCGCATCGAAGGCGACCGATGGAAGATAGCCCTCAAAAGGATCGGTCTTCGCAAAGGTCGCAAGAGGCGTGAAGAACAACTCGCTCGTTGAAAGCAGATCGACCAACTTATCGAGCGAAAGATACCGCCACAGCCTGGTCGTGCCGGGAAGCTGTTTGGAGGCTCGCACTTCTGTCATCGTCTTGCGGAGGCTCCTTCGAATCCGATCCTTTGTTCGACTTCAGGCATGACGCGACGCTACGCCATTGCCAGCTGGTTTTCTTTCTCTGGCTCCGCTTCGACCACCTTCGTGCGGAGCCGCACATTCAACGCATCGAGTATCTTGATCGTGCGCTCCAAGGTGATCCCAAAGTATTCGTTTCGCTCGTCGCGTGAGACCTGTGACTCGTGGACCTCAAGCCGCCGCGCCAGTTCGCGCTGCGATACGCCTTGAGCGATTCGGAGCGCAATGAGGAGATGACCGAGTCCGCGGAGGTTCTCCAACTCATCGAACTCACCCCTCTTGAGACGCTCGTAGCTCTCGACTTCTTCCTTCAGTTGCAGATGGAAGGACTCGATTGGATCAATGACCCGCTTGATCTCCTCCTTCGACATTCCCGCAGCTTCGAGACGAGCGCGATGCTCCGCCAGCCGAACTTGTTCTTCCTTCAGGCGCGCGGAAGCATTCTGATATTCCGCTTCGTTGCGAATCATGTGTCCCCTCCGTATTTGATTTTGATGATGCCTCGCGGTGTCCCATCTCGGCGAGACTGGCGAAAGGCGGATGGAAATTCAAGTTCATTGCCCCACTTGTCGAGAATCCCCGAACCAAGACCTAGACCTGGAATATGCGGATAGAGTTCAACCCGATACCTGTGCCACATCGGAAGCTGTTTCTTCGGATAGCCGCGGTAGGGCTTTCTCGATGAAGGGTCCCATGTCCACACCTTGAATGGGTCGAGTAGATTCAGCCGCTGCGTCAGGTCGCCAGAGGCCAGCTCTTTGAGGCCGCAGACGAAGTAGCCGTCAATATCATTCGGATGATCCTTATCCTCGGCGAACGAACCGTCCGCATAGACTTCGCGGATGCCGACCTGCCACAGTTGCTTCGTGAGGATCTCGAGGTTATCGACCAACCGGTGGCGCCAGCCGGCGTCCCATGCACTCTCTGAAGTGTCTCCCGGGCCGCTGACGAGTACCGACCGGCGAAGCTCGTCAAAGGACACTTCGTAGTCTCCCGGTGGCAGGAGACCGTTTGGCTGAAAGGCCGGAATATTCATGGTTCTCCTCTCCCGCCAATACTGTGACAGATTAGTCTTGCTTGACTTGTTTGTCAAGTATTTCTATGCTACAGAGTTCAACCCGCCCAGCTCACGACCATGGCATTTACTCCACAACCCGGACGAGATGCGCAGCCCGCAATCGATGGGTACGTCTACCAGGTCGTTGCGACGGTCGCTCCGGTATCGATCTACACCATCAAGGATGGCTGTTCCACCGCCCGCGTCGAGGTGCTTCGGGAGTACCTTGAGGACTTTCTGCTCGCTCACGATTGTGCAGCATTGGCAACGCAGTTCGAGCAGCGCTTTTCGGCTGGCGATCCGATCTTCGATAGTGCCGTGGGCAGTGGAAACGGCTTCGAGGTGAAACTACCGGGTCGTCAATTCTGGCTGAAGCGCGTCGAGAACTTCGACGAAGGCGACCAACTGTCCGACGTCTGGTGTACTCGGCTCGCGCTTATGCCGGAACACGCGATGGATTCCGATCAGATGCTGACCTGGCCCGATCACGAGGGGCCGATTGTCGGTTCCGGGATCATGGGCGGGTTCGACGTGATGGAAGAAGCCTACGTCCGCGATGAAGTGCTTCTGGATTATGAGAACCGTCCTGAATTCGACATCCATCCGGAAGACGGCTCTGTCGGTCATAACGGCTGGTGGTCGGTCGGGTAACGAGCCTAATCCTTAAGGCTGGACCATCAAGCGTTTGCGTTCACGGAACTGTTATCCGGTTCACAAAATTGTTGCTAGTGAATGGAATTGTTAATTGTCTCCGGATCTTTCGCTTCATTGCGAAAAGTTTCGCGTGCAGGGATCCGACGACGCCCAAGTTGCAGGTGGCGCGTAAGCCATTATGTTTCAGTGATATACATCATCAACAAAAGTTGCCGAAATTACTTGCTCAATTGTAAAGTCGTCAGAATAATTGTCAATGTCCACTGTCGGAAGCGACTACGCGCCGGGTCGGTCTTCAACGACCGCCTTAGACAGGTTGCGCGGCCGGTCCACATTCACGCCATGGGCGAGCGCCATGAAGTAAGAAAAAAGTTGCAGAGGCACGACTTCGGGAATTGGGAGCAGGTATTCGGAGGCCGGATCGACGTACACGCAATCGCTCACCAGGCTGGCAACCTCTGCGTCGCCGGAGTTGGCAATGGCGATCACGCGCGCGCCCTGCGCCTGCATGTCGCGGAGCAATTGCAGCGTCTTCTCGTAGCGGAGGACGGAGGCATCCAGGGCGCGATCGACGGTGGCAAGCACCACCAGGGGAACCGTATCGCTTACCAGGGCATTCGGTCCGTGCTTCAACTCGCCCGTAGGATAGCCTTCCGCGTGGACATAGGAAGCTTCCTTCAGCTTCAACGCGCCTTCGCGGGCGATGGCATAGTGGATGCCGCGGCCGAGATAGAGGAAGGTGTTGGCGGATTTGTATTTGTTTGCCAGCGAAGCCATCTTCTCTCTCCAGCCGTCGAGCTGCGCTTCGATGCGGCCGGGCAGCGCCTCAAGTTCGCGTATGTGCATGGCCAGCGTCACGGCATCCATGCGGCCCAGACGCGCACCCTCGTAGAGCGCCAGCAGGTAAAGAACGGCCAACTGGCAGGTGAAGCTCTTGGTGGCGGGAATCGCTCTCTCAATACCGGCAGCGAGCGGCATGGAGACGTCTGCCTCATGGGCCATCGTGGATGCAGGGTGGTTGGTGATGGCCAGGGTCTTTTGCCCGCGCCGGCGCGCCTCGCGAAGAGCGGCCAGCGTGTCGGAAGTCTCGCCGGACTGCGACAGGACCAGGACGCTGGGATGGCGCACGTCTAACCGAGTATTTCCCCCGCGGCAACTGTATTCGCTGGCGTACTCCACATCGACCGCCAGGCCGCAGAGGTCTTCAAGCAGGATCTCGGCCGCCAGACCGCTATGCCGGCTGGAACCCGAGGCAGCGATGAGAATCTCTCCCTCGGGGATGGACCAGCCTGCCAGCAGCGCGGCAACCTCCGGCTTGAGCCCATTGCCGGACAGATAAAGCGCCAGAGTTCGGCGAAGGGCCTCGGGCTGCTCGTAGATTTCCCGCAACATCTCGTGATCGAAGGTAGGCATCTGTCAAATCCTGGAACCGGTCCCGGTCGGGTGGTCAATTTACATCTCGATCATACAGTGACAAATCAATCAATAGAGTGATCGACATGCGAAAAAAAACAGGAAAAGTTTCAAAAAACGCGACAAATCTGCGAATAGGGCTTGCAAAACTCCATGCCAAGGGGGTTAGAATCGGTGCGGTATGGCCGATTCGATCAATCGCCGCTCCGAGCTGATCATCAAGTTCCTGCTGCGGACGGGAAGCGCGACCATTGAGGAGATCCTCTCCGTGGCAGGCTCCTCGGCGCCCAGCATCCGGCGGGATCTGGCGCGACTGGAAAACCGCGGCCTTATCCGCCGCACCCACGGCGGCGCAACCCTGGTGGAACCGCTGCTCTACGAACCGTTCCGCTACGATAGCTCTTTCCTGGCGCGTGAGCAACGTTTTGCCGAAGAAAAACGCCGCATCGGGCTGGCCGCGGCCGAATTAATCCAGCCCAACGAGACTGTGGGCCTGACTGCCGGGACAACGACTACGCATATCGGCCGCAGCCTGCGCCATCGGGATAAGATTCAGGTGGTCACCAACGCCATCAACATCGGCATGGAACTGTGCAACCAGCCGGGCATCCGCACCTATCTGACAGGCGGCGTGATTCCCTGGGCCTGGTCTTTTTCTCTCACCGGGAGCGCAGCGCTCAACTTTCTCGACGACGTCTATATGGATAAGGTGTTCATCAGCGTCACCGGCCTGGACGCGGAACGCGGCGCCACCACGCTAGAAACCGACGAAGCGCTGGTGATCCGCAAGATGCTGAAGCAGTCCAAGCAGGTGATTGTTACCGCCGACTCCAGCAAAATCGGCAAGGTCAGCCCCGCCTTTATCTGCCCGGCCAACGAAATCCATACTCTGATTACCGACCACGGCGCCAGCAATGAAGCGATCGCACCCTTTGAGCGCCAGGGGACTCGCGTCATCCGCGCCTGAATTTACCAAAAGCTCAAGCGGCGTGTGCGGGCGATCACTAGCGGCCGCTTCCAGGGGGTAAATCTGTCCACAGTTGTCCCTAGGCCCTGCTCGGACGCCCCATCGCCATAAGCTGCTGAAAATCCATCCTATACGGGCATCAGTGCGCCCATTTCTTCCCCATCTTGGAACAGTTCTCTCAAAAAACTGATCGTTTCAAGCTATTTTTTTCATTTCTTTATTGCTTTTCATGGGCAAATCGTCCTATTGTTTCTGCACAACGAATTGTAACAATTCGATGCGCATCGGGCAGGACATCTAGATTGCCTCGATCGCAGCCTGGCGAACTTGGTACGGAGACCGACCGCGCAGAAATGCAATGCGGGGCAGGTCGTTCCGGCTTGAAGTTTCCTTTTGGGGGACGTGATGCTGAAACAAAAGAGTTGGCTGCGGGGTCTTGGCGTGCGGGAGAATCTCTCCCCGGCCGGGCCTTCAACGCTGAAATGGCGACCTTCGCACCGCAGCTCGTTGCTGACCCCTGCCCTGTTCCAAATCCGACCAATCTTCCTCATCCACGATTTCAGAACCTACCTGTCCCTACGCACCAGCGCAGAGGCATTCAGACAGATTTAAAGAGAGGTGTGATGGCAATGAATCAACTCAATCGACTTTCAAATCGCTTGTGTTTATGGAAACAGGTCAACCGCGCCCCGCGAGGCTCCGCGAAGAAGGCGAGTTTTGCTATTGGGCGCTTCGGTCTCATGTTGCTGCTGATGGTGCTTGCGCTCGGCGCCTCGATGGCACGTGCACAGGAACTGGCGGCAACGTTGAGCGGGTCGGTGACCGACACCTCGGGCGCCGTGATTCCGCATGCGGCCATCACGATCACTTTGAATGGCGTGAACGGGACAGCCCGCGTGGTGGAATCGGATGGAACAGGGAATTATGTGGCTCCCAACCTTTCAGCGGGCACGTATTCAATCACTGTGGTAGCGGCGGGCTTTGAGACGTTCAAGGGGAAGAACATTGTCCTGGACGTAGCCGAGAAGCACGCATTCAACATCCAACTGAAAGCGGGGGCCGTCAGCACGACCGTGACGGTGGAAGACAACCCTGTTTCCGTGGACACGGAGAGCAGCGCGCAGGCGGGCACAATTTCCGGTGTCCAGGTGAGAGAACTTGAGTTGAGCAGCCGCAGCTTTGAGCAGTTGGTCACTCTTCAGCCCGGGGTTGTGAACCAACTGGGCGATGAAGTTTCTGCAGGTGGCACGGCCCTTGCCGTGAACGGCGCGCGCACAACCGCCAACAACTGGACGGTGGACGGCGCGGACATCAATGACAGCGGCTCGAACGGAACCATCACGAATGAGCCGAGCGTTGACGCGATCCAGGAATTCACCCTTCAGAGGGGCACCTACGACGCGGGCTACGGACGCTCGGGCGGCGCTCAAGTGCTGGTGGCCACGAAGAGCGGCACCAGTTCTTTCCATGGCGACGCGTACGAGTTCGTTCGCAACACAGACCTGGACTCCAACTATTCGTTCAATAAGCCGTTGGGCATTCCGCGCGGCGTGAATCATCACAACGATTACGGGTTCACGATTGGCGGGCCGATTTACATTCCCAAGGCCTACAACACGGATAAGAAGAAGACCTTCTTCTTCTGGTCAGAAGAATGGCGCAAGATCAATACGCCGGCAAGCGACAGCTTCCCGGTGGCGACCTCGGCCGACCTTTCGGGAACCATTCCTGACTCTGTGGTGACCGCAGACGGAACAACGACGTACATCCCGTATATTCCCGCGGGTCCGAATGGCCTCACCGGGAACTGCGTGCCCGTCCACAATGCGGCCACACACACGAGCCAGATCTCGACCAGTTGCTACAGTTCGAATTCGAATGTCTATCTGAGCAACATCTTCTCGAACGCCAAGTACGCGGCCAACAGCGGCGGAAACCTCGATTTCTCTTTCTCGCAGATGAACAATCTGCACGAAGACATCGTCCGCGTCGATCACTACTTCAACGACAAGGTGCATTTTTACGCTCGTGGGATGAACGATGACATGCCGGTGAACGACCCTGAAGGCCTATGGGCCGGGAGCAACTACCCAGGGCTGGTAAACACCACAGTGGATTCGCCCGGCAAGAACGTAGTGGGCAACCTGACGTGGGCCATTTCACCCAAGATTGTGAATGAAGTCGAGTTTGTGTATGCGCAGGGCACCTACCACTCGACCATTGCTTCCGGGCAGTTTGCTACCTCTACCACCGCGTTTACAGCCATGACCAATAACTGGGCCTATACCGACCCCTATGGCCGAATGCCCGCTGTGTCCATCACGGGAGTTCAGGGCTTCTCGCCTGGCTCGGCTCCGTGGAAAGAGCGCAACCTGGATCGCAGCTACTTCGACAACCTGGCCATTACTCTCGGCAAGAACACAATCCGGACAGGCTTCCAGTTCCAACAGATGATCAAGACGGAAAATGCCGTCTCCGGTGGTCCCAGCTTCTCCTTCGACAACCAGAACGCAAGCGCCAACAACGCATGGAGCTTTGGCGACTTCCTTCTGGGAAATGTGAACACCTATCAGCAGGGGAGCCGCGACATCATCCCGGATCTTCACTACGTCAACAGCGAAGCCTACGTGCAGGACGACTGGAAACTGAACAAGAAACTGACAATTAACCTTGGCCTTCGCTGGAGCGCATTCCCGTCGCCGTCGGACGTGAAGAATACCCTGAACAACTTCGATTTGTCGATCTACAGCGCAACGAAGGCGCCGACCATCGATCCGGTCAGCGGCAATTTCAACCCCGGCCAGACCCTGAATGGAAATCCGCTGATTCCGGCCACCTATGCCAACGGGATTATCTTTCCGACGGGCGGAGCGTGCTCCGCGGCACAGGCAATCTCCCCGCAGGTTACTTGCTCGCCGTTTGGAAGCAACATCAATCCCAACAAGAATACAAACTTTGGACCGCGCGTCGGCTTCGCTTACAACCCCGACGGTCGCGGGCTCACGTCCATTCGCGGCGGCATCGGCATCTTTTACGATCGCCTGCTGAACGGAATCTGGGAGCAGAATGCCTTCCAGGATCCGCCGCTATTGCAGACCACGACGATCAGCAACACGTCGTTTGACAAGCCTTCAGGCTCGAATGTGGTTTCCTACGGCCCTAACGGGCTCACCGTAACCGGGACGCCAACCTTCAAGGTTCCCGACTACGCCAACTACAACCTCTCTTTGCAGCGCCAACTGTTGCCGACGACAACGTTGGAGATTGCCTATGTGGGCAACGTGGCGCGCCACCTGCTTGGTGAGTTCGACCTGAATCAGCCCACGCTGTCTGCCCGAACGGCCAATCCAACGGCGGCTGTAAACGCCATCCGTCCGTACCTGGGATACGCTCAGATGCACGACCGGGGCCCACTGTTCACCAACAACTACAATTCGCTGCAAGTCTCGCTGAGCCATCGCTCTTCAAGAGGGCTGACTCTGGGCGCGGCGTACACGTGGTCGAAAGATCTGACCACCAATTCCAATGACCGCGGTTCATCGGCGACCAGCAGCTACGACTTCAATATGGACTACGGTCCGTCGTCTTCGAACACGCCTCAGATGCTGATCGTTAACTACATTTACGATCTTCCGTTCTTCAGGGAACAGCACGGGATTGAAGGACATCTCCTGGGAGGCTGGGAATTCTCCGGTATATCGTCGTTCGTCTCCGGCTCGTCCTTTGAAGTGACGCAACCGACCGATCCGTTCACGGCAATTGGTCCCAACGGGTTGGGCTTCATTCAGGACGGCGACATTGGCATCCGTCCGGACCAGGTGGGCGCGATTCAAAGGACGAAGAAACAAGGGCAGTGGTTCTCGACTTCGTCCTTTGCGTCGGCCTCAGGACACTTCGGCAGCGAACGGTCGAATCCACTGCTTGGTCCGGGCGTAGATAACTGGGATCTGGCCTCGATCAAGAACCTGAACCTGGGTGAGCGCCTCAGATTCCAACTGCGCGGCGAGTATTTCAACGCGTTCAACCACACGAATTTCAGCGGTGTCGACTCCGGGATCGCGGACGCGAACTTCGGACAAGTCACCAGTGCCCATGAGCCGCGCAGAATCCAGATTGGCGCAAAACTCAACTTCTAATCAACGCAGTAAAGGCGCACACAAACAAGGCCGGGGCGAAAGCTCCGGCCTTGTTTCCTGCGCACATTCTCACCTGAAACGGAACCGGGTCGATGCAGAGTAGCTATTTCTCGACCGGCGCACCTTCTGGTCCCTGAGACGAACCGGCGGGGTGGGGAACTTTCTGCATCACCTTGAGAAGCCCTTCGTCAGCAGCTTTGTTGAGTTTCTTGGACTGGTCGAATTCGGTCTTGGCCTCGGCTGTCCTTCCCATTGCGCGATAGAGCCGGCCCAGGCGGTAGTGGGCATTCACATCGTCTGGCTTCAGAGCGATGGCTGTCTTGAACTGGGCGAGCGCTTCCTCGTTTTGGCCTGCCTCGGAGTACACGATCCCGAGGTCCAGGTGAGCCATCGGGATTTTGGGATTAATCTTCAGCAGCTTTTCCAGCAGAGGCCGGGCGCTTTCGGGCTGGTTCATTTGAATCTCTGAATCGGCCAGGTACAGCATCGCTTGTGCGTGCTCGGGGTCGTTGTCGAGTTCGGCTTGAAACTGCTGCGCGGCCTCCTGTGTCTGGCCTTGCATCCATAAAAGGTAACCCAGACCAAAATGCACATTGGGCTCTTTCGGATTCGCCGCAATGGCGGCGCGAAACTCACGCGTTGCGCCGATGCGGTCCTTCATTTCGTCCAGGGCCTCGCCAACAAGCATGTCGGCTTCGGCAGAGTCCGCGTCGAGCGCAACCATTTTGTGAAAAGCATCAAGAACGCAAGGATACTGCTTCGACAGCAAGCAACTGTGCGCGAGCGTCAACAGCAGGGTGAGGTTCTTGGGATCACTGCTCACGGCCCGCTGCAGATAAGGAGTCGCCGCTGCGTATTCGCCAAGCCCGTAATGCGACATCCCCATGAGGACGGCCAGCCGCTGCGCCTCATCCGAATTTGGGGCCGCTTGAAGGAGCGGCGTGAAGGATTGGATCGCCTGCCTGTATTGGCCATCTTTGAAGAGCGCAAGCCCCATGTTCAGGCGCAGACCAGGCATGGCTGGATTCAGCGCCATGGCCTTGCGATAAAATGCAATGGCCTCTCCGTAGTGCTCCTGGCGCGCTTCAATCAGACCAAGGTGCGCGAAAGGAACCGGGTCCGCGGGATGGGTCTTGGACAGGGCTCGCCAGGCCTCTTCGGCTTCAGCCGTCTTGCCCTGCTGCTCCAGTAAAGCCGCCGTCTGTTCAGGAGCCGTCTGGGGCCACGCGTTCAAGTTACAGGCTGCAAAGGCGAGAACCAGCGAGCCAGCCAGTCTACATCCGGGAATGCGCCTCACGTGGGTCTCCACATGGATTCTCTCGCGCCGGCCACAGTATTCGCAACCTGCATTTCCGGTCTTGACCGGTGCTGGATGGCGTCTCTACCGGCGCTCGCGTATCTGTTGTTGCGGGAGTGATAGATTGAAATTAGATTTTCTCGATTTGTGCAAAGCGGCACGCAGTTTGACAAAGACCTCGCCAGCCAGGAGCGGATCGGTTCATGGGCTTGAATATGCTGGACCTCACGGTGATTGTTTTCTATCTCGTGGGTGTAACGCTCTTCGGCCTGCGCTTCCGCAAAAAGCAGTCAACCCTCAAGGATTACTTTCTGGCGGATAACAGGATTCCGTGGTGGGCGATCTCGTTGTCGATCGTCGCAGCGGAGACCAGCACGCTCACCATCATCAGCGTTCCCGGCCTGGCCTACGACAAAGACTTTCGCTTCCTGCAGCTGGTCATTGGTTATATCGTTGGGCGAATCGTCGTAAGCCTGATTCTCATCCCGCAGTACTTCAGCGGACACCTTGTAACTGCCTATCAGTTGATTGAGCGCCGCTTTGGCGGGACGCTGCGCTCACTGACAGCCGGACTCTTCCTTTTAACGCGGGCCGCGGCCGAAGGCGTCCGAGTCTTCGCGGTTGCTATCGTGATCCGGATTGCTCTGGGCGGCCTTCTCACCGGCCTGAGCGACTACGGGCGCGACATTGCCGCCATTGCAATCGTCACCGCATTGACCCTCTTCTACACCTTTGAGGGAGGCATGGCAGCGGTTATTTGGACCGATGTTGTGCAATTGACCATCTATCTGACCGGCACGCTGGTAGCCGTCTTTGCAATCGTGCGC
>CAYUJM010000114.1:0-14135 GCA_964445025.1 uncultured Occallatibacter sp.
AAGGCGATGAGAAGATCGGCGCGCAGATTGTTCGCCGCTCGCTCGAAGAGCCTCTCCGCCAGATCGTCGCCAATGCCGGCGAAGAAGGCGCGGTTGTAGTGGCCAAGGTCCTGGAGTCGAAGGACCAGCACTACGGCTACAACGCTGCTACCGGTAACTTCGAAGACCTGGTCAAGGCCGGCGTCATCGATCCCACCAAAGTGACTCGCACGGCGCTGCAGAACGCGGCTTCGATCGCCGGTCTGTTGCTCACCACCGAAGCATTGGTTGTCGAGATTCCGGAGCCCAAGGCTGCTCCGGCCGGCGGCGGCCACGGCGGCGGCATGGACGGCATGTACTAGGATTTGCCATCCAGGCAGATGCGCTTCGCGCAAAAGCAAATGCAAAGGAAAAAGGCCTCCAGCTTCGGCTGGTGGCCTTTTTCTTGTTCGCCTGATTCCCTTCGAGACTCGCGGCACTGCGAGTTGCCGCCATAGCACGCCACATGGCCGGCTGAAAGCGTCGACCCGAGCCGCAACAGCCTTACGCGATCGCGGTCACCTTCGATTTTGCATAGGCCCTGTCGTCGGGTACCGTATGCAGCTCGAGCCCGTGCAGCCAGCCCGCTGCAAGCCATTTGTCAGGAATGGAGAACTCGCTCCATCCGCATTCGCCGCACACCCGTACATCGGGAGATGGCGTCATCGGGGGCAAACTAAGCGTCCGTGGAATGTTCCGGTAAAGTCGTACCTCCGCCGGAATCACGGAAACAGCGTGCGAGTGACACTTTGGGCAATCCATTGGCAAACCCCTGGAATTGAGAAGCTAGTGAGAAAAGCTTACCTGTATTTCGAAAATAGTCACTCAAATCTTATTACTTGGGAGTCTTGTATAGATTACTTAGGTAATAAATAGGGATCTCCCCGCGATTCAATCGTTTCCACCACCTGTTCCTGCTGCCTCCATCGCGCCTGATGGCACGGTGAGCTCCATTGACCGCGGAGCGAGCCCGTCGTTCTCTCAAAAAAAGATCGGGGCCCCCAAAAGGGACCCCGATTTGCTTATCCCGCCTGAAGGCAAGGAGCGTTAATAGGTAAGGTGGATTCCCATGGTGAAGGCCCTGGACCCGCCGATGGTGCCGGTAATCGAACCGAAGTCGGCCGCGTTGTTTGGGCAGGTGCTTGTGCCTGTGATTGTCAGGGACGCGGTGCATGTGCCCTGGCCAATCTGAAGCAGGGGCGAGAGCTGCGTTGACTTGCCTGACCCGGTTGAAAAAGGCACCTGATCCAGGTTGGCCAAAGCTGTCTGTTGATCGACAGGATTGTTTGCCGTCACGACCTGACCGTAACCGAGGTAGCTGCGGTACTTGTTGCAATTCGTATAACCGCCGTAAGCACTGATCGCAGAGGCGGAGCAACCGTTGTACTGGCGAATCTGCGCCTGGTCCTGCGGAATGTCAAGACTGGCTGTGTTGGTCACATTGAAGATGTTGAGCTCAAACTGAGCCCTCACCTTTTCAGTGATCTTGAAGTCCTTTCGGACCGAGAGATCGAGACGCTTCTGTCCGGGCTGACGGAAGATATTGCGCTGCCCCACGTTGAATGCGGTTTGGTAGATATCGCTCGGATCGCTGCCCGTCGAAACGGGAATGCCGTTGGTGCCCGGAGCCAGGTAGTTGATGGCGATCTGCGATGGATCGAGGGTTGGGATATAGGTACCGCCCGAACTGCGGAAGGAGCCCTTGTTTCCGGTCATCGCAGACTTTGCGCTCTTAGGATCTTTAATTCCAAGTACCGGATTCATCAGCGTCGGGAAGTTTCCGAAGTTGATGCTGCCCACCGCGCCATAGAACTCATAGAGCGAGTACGGCTCGCCGCTCTGCAGGGTTCCGGTTCCCGTTAGGTGCCAGTCATTTGTGAAGTAGGAGGCAAAGCCTCTGCCCTTCACAGCGTTGGGCACATTTACCTGGAAGTTGCCAGTAAATACATGCGTACGGTCAAAATCCGAAGAAGCCCAGGAGTCGCGCAGGCGGTTCGGGTTATCGCCGGTGAAGAACAGGCCGATATCGCTCTGCTCGTCGAGGGCGTGGCTCCAGGTGTAGCTGGCGCCGAGCTGGAAGTTTTGCGAAAGGCGCTTCTCGATATGTGACTCGAGAGCGTCGTAGGCTGAAACTCCGACGGTTTTGAAGGCTGCGGCATTGGGGCTGAAGCCGACGTAGGGTGTGCGGAAATCCGTATTGCCGGCGTCAAACGTGTTCCAGGGCTCAACCGCGATCGGGGCGTAGTCGTAGTTCACATCCACCTGATTGTTCTGGTTCATGACTTCCATGCCATACGATGACGTTTCGCCCCAGATTGGATTCTGCGGGGTTGCAATGCCCGGTTCGTTAAACGGAATTGGAATCACCGAATGGCGGCCGCGGTTGCCCGTATAGCCGAGCGAGATTGCAACCGTGCCGGTCGGCTGCCACTGCATATTCAACGTGTAGTTGATTGTGTAGGGCAGAACGTTGTCCTTGTCATACGTGCCGAAGTTCAGCGGTGAGGTGCACAGGAAGTAACCTTCCTGACTTTGTACGCCACCGCAGTTCGGCCCAAACTGGTTGTAGTAGCTCGTGGCAGGCGGTGTCCCAGTCATCTCATTCAGTTGAGACTGCAATGCCTGAGCTACGACGCCCGGGTCTGCACTCGGCGGCGTGTAAATGCCGCCCAGCCCCTGCGACGGAGTACTGAAGGCCAGATTTCCCAGAGGATTCTCCAACGTCAGACCAGAGCTCGAGTTTCCGCTAGCCACACTCACAAGAGGGGAGGACTCAGTAACGCCAAAGGGACCACCAATCGAACCACCCGCGGGCTGTGAGAGATAAGTAAAGAGCTCGCCGCGATCAAAGTACATGCCGCCGCCGCCGCTGACAACCACTTTGCCATGGTTAGCTGAGGGCGACCATGCAAACCCCACGCGCGGTGAGATGCCCCATTGGCGTCCGTCGAGGGTCGACGCTGAAACTCCCGAAGTGGGGTGTTGCTTGTTGTTGCCGGCGATGACGAATCCGGAGTTGTTGACGGTAAATCCTGTCGTCGAAGTACCGGTTACGCTATACAACGCGGGATCGAAATTGAACATATCGCCATACTTTTCCGTCATGCCGCCATGGTAGTCATAACGAACGCCAGCAGTAATGCTGAGATTGGTGCGAACCTGCCACTTGTCCTGCACGTAGCCGCTAATCTCGTTGGTGCGATAATACCGATCCGCGTTGTTGCGGCCCGTGGTGGGATCGATACTCTCAACCACACTGGAGCTCTTCACGATGCCCTGTAGAAAGTTGTCGAAACCGCTGATTGTGGCCTGGGCGTGACCGGTGCGGTTATTGGTGATATTCAGCTGCGTGTAGCTGTATCCGCCACCGGCGACAATCGTGTGCCTGCCCGCCGTAAAGATCACGTTGGTCGAAGGATTCAGACGGTTCTGATAGTAACCCATATCCACGAAGGCGCCCGGGACTCCAGCCGGGCCAATGTTGAGACTTGGCGAATACTGGTCATAGTAGCCAAAGTTGTTGATCGTCAAACCGGGCAGAACATTTGCGACCAGGTTGGTCGTCTGCGCGCCTGAGACACCCAGGTTGCCGCCGGCGAACGTCTGCGTGTAACCGCTGAAGGAGCCCATGCGGACAAATCCGAGGCGTTGCTCCCAGTTCAACCTCTGGCCGATGGAGATGGTGTTGCCAATCGAAGCAACCTGCGAACCGTTTTGCTGCGTAACCGGAAAGCCAGCCGTATCCGAGTAGCCGTAGGGACGAGTGACTGGAGCATCCTGGTAGAAGTACTTCGCCGAGATGCGATCGTTTTTCGTGGCATCGTAGTCGAGTGAAATCGTGGCCTGATCGGAGTTCAAGCGGGCGGTTCCAAGCAGGTAAGTATTCGGCACGCCGTACTCGTAGGGCGCACTCGACTGCGCGGAAGGAATCAAGTACTGGCCATCCGGCAGTTTGGCCTGCAGCAAAGTAGCTGCGACGCCATCAATCTGATCCGTGCTCGTGAGCGATCCACCCCAGCTTGCATCGGCATTCAGGAGTCCGCTCGGTGATCGGTCATTGGTCAAGCCTGTAGGAACAGTCATCTCCGCGAGGCCCGTGCCACTGTCTTCATTCACCCGGCGCTGATACGCGACGAAAAGGAAGAGCTTGTTGGTCTTGAGAGGGCCGCCCGCGGTGATGCCCGCGCTCCAGCGACGCAGCCATGGGTTCACCATCGACTGCGGGAAGACTCCGATTCCCTGCACTGCCAGTTGATAGTCCTGGTTGAAAAAGAAGGGTGACGAATTGAGCAGATTGTTCGCGTAGGAACCGTAGAGCTGGCCGTGCCAGTTATTGGTGCCCTCGATCGTGTTGACGTCAATCTGCGCACCGCTCGTGGCACCCTGCTGCGCGTCGTACATCGAGGCATTCACGCGTAATTCCTGCGTGAATTCGGGAGGCGGCGAGGGCAGGCTGTTGCCGTTCGATCCGTAAACCGATGTGCCCACGGAGAATGAGCCGCCAACCGTAGGCGCGCTGCCGATGTTGAAGTTGTAACGCTGCGAGTTGGCCCCTGAGGAGCTCTTGCCGTTGAACAGGTTGGTCGAGTCGACGCCGTTTACCTGGAAGGTGTTCGAGGTGTCGCGCTGGCCGTTGGCCCAGATCGGCTGATTTCCGAGACCCGAGTTGGAATCGAGATTCGAAAGCAGCTCGGCGTTCACACCCGGAGACAGGACTGCCATCTGCGTGAAGCTTCCGGTGGCCAGGGGGGTTATTTCAATTTGCGAGGAATCCAGCGTATATCCGTTGGTGGTATCTGTGGCATTCAGCAGCGGGGTCGCGGTCACGGTGACAGATTCCGTGGCCTGGCCGATTTTGAGGGTGGCATTGACTGTAGTCGCGCGCGCCTCCTGCACCTGGATCGCGGTTAGCTGCGTTACTTCAAACCCTTCGCGGCTGACTTTCACCACGTAGGTCCCAATGGGAAGGTTGAAGATTTGAAAGTAGCCGGTACCCGAAGTCGTTGTGCTCGAAGTCACATTAATGGCGGCGTTGGTCGCTGTGACAGTGGCGCCGGACACAGCCGCACCGGATGGGTCCATCACTGTACCGTTTATCGAACCGAGCGTTTGCTGGGCTGCGCCAGGCAACGAACACAAGAACACGGCCAGAGACAACATGCCGCACCGCGCGACAATCCTCCGAAAGGTTTGCTTCATATTCTCCTCGCAGATTCGTAGGTTTTCCGTGATTGAAGTTCTTGGCAGATAGGTCGAAGCCAGTTTCAGCCCCGGGATTGCGGTTCTACTTTGTTGTTCTAAAGTCTATTCAAGAAAGGAGGGTTGGCAACAGATAAATTATGGAAATTCATGCCTTTTTCCACGGAACCGGCGTGCATCTTCAAGAACTTGCAGGAATTGGAATGCCGCAGGAATGGGAGGAATGACCACCCTGGCGCATTTTCGAACCACATGCCGATATTTCGAGAGCATGGAGCATGGCATTTGCTTGAGAAAAATGCCCCTTTGCCGCGCGGTTCCTGCATGGAGCAGGATCGAAAATCCTGTAGTCGTGGTGACTGTCGTGCCGGTGTTTAGCAGGAAAATGCATTACCTCGAGTGCATAACTCGGAGGTTCGCTCAAGACGGCATGGTTGTTGAATGCAAGCAAGAACTGCACTGAAGAACTTGACCAGGAGTTAAGCTAACTCTGGTTTCCTTCTAAAAACCATCTATCCACACGCCCAGAACCGTGGGAAAGCACCCCAATAGCAGCACGAGCGCGGCAATTCCCACCAGCACAGCCAGCACGACGGGATGCACCTTGATCGGACTCTCATCCACAGCGGGCATCACGTAGGCGCGCTTGAGCACCTGCAGATAGTAATAGAGCGAGACCGCGCTCATGGCGATGGCGAGACACACGAGCGCAAACGGCGCCGGCCCCGCATGTTCGCCAAGAACCGCCGCAAACAGGTTGAACTTGGCCCAGAAGCCGACCAGCGGCGGAATGCCCGCAAGCGACAGAAACAACACCAGCAGCACGGCGGCCAGAAGCGGGTTGCGCTTGTGCAGGCCGAGGAAGGAGTCCATGCGGTCGCTGCCCGTAGCGCGCTCGACCACGGCGACCGCGCCAAAGGCGCCGACCGTCGTGAGCCCGTACGTCAACACGTAGAAGAGCACGCTCTCCATGCTGCGCAGGGTGGTGAAGAAGCTATCTGAATTGAACGCCACGGCGCTTCCCTTGCCCGTAAACACGGGATGCGCGGCAAGGCCCAGAAGCATGTACCCCGCGTGCGCAATGGCCGAGTAAGCCAGCAGCCGTCGCACGCTGGACTGCGCCAGAGCGGCCAGGTTGCCCACCACCATGGACGCAGCCGCGGCGATCAGCAAAATGGTGGCCACCTGCGGCCATGTCTGGTAGTAGGCGCGCAGAACCTGCTCTAGCGGGAATCCGCCGGCGGTGAGATTGCCGCTTGGCCGCAGCCACCAGTTCATGGCCAGAGTAATCAACAGCGCAAAGCTCGCTACTTTGGAGACGGAAGCTACGAACGCCGCTGCCGGCGCGGGTGCGCCTTCGTATGTGTCCGGCGCCCAAAGATGAAACGGAACCGCGGCGATCTTGAAACCGAGCCCTGCAATTACGAGAACCCAGGCTACATAGAACAGCGGACTCGGCCCCGCCAGCGTGATGCGATATTGAATCAGGGCCAGATTCGTTGTCCCCGTGAGCCCATAGAGGTAGCTGAAACCAAAGAGCAGAAACGCCGCAGACATGCCGCCAAACAGGTAGTACTTCATCGCAGCTTCAGCGCTTTTTCCGGAACTCTTGGCGAAGGCGGTAAGAATGTAAAGTCCCAGGCTAAGCAGTTCGAGGCCAATAAAGATCACCAGCAGATCCTGTGCCCCGGCGATCAGCATGCCGCCGGCTGCCGCCATCAGCACCACGGCTACAAACTCGCCGATATTCCTTGTAAACATGGAATCGAAGAGCAACAGCAGAGTCAGCGCCGTCAGGACGAGAATTCCGGCTTGCGCAACAGCGATGAAGCCGCCTGTGGCCAGCAAGGTAGAATCACTACCCGTTCCATACGTGAGCCACGAAGCTCCCTGCAACACGACTGCGATCAGCGCCACGCCGCAACCCACAACGCCCAGCGCAGCCGCAACGGCCAGCCGCACGTTCATCGCAGCCTTGCGCAGGAATCCCAGGTCAACCACCAGCACCAGCAGCGCCGCAATCTCAAGCACCGTTTCCGGTAGCGTGATGCGGAAGAGATCTGCGTAGTTCATCGTCCTCCTCCCGCAAGCAGCGCCTTCACCGCCGGTTCAATAGTATCGAGCAGAATCCTGGGATAAAGACCCACAAACAGGCTCACACCGGCCAGCATCGCCGTGGCCGTAACCTCAGGCCAGGTGATGGCGGCGAAGGGATGCGCGTGTTCCAGCTCGAGTCCATGCGCGGTTTGCGGCGCATCATTGAAGAAGGCCTTCTGAAGCGCGCGCCATGTATACGCGACTCCGACCACAATGCCCACTCCCGCCGCCAGCGTCCACCAGGGCCTCGCCATCCACGCGCCCACCAGCACTTGCAGCTCGGCTACAAATCCGGAGAAGCCCGGCAGCCCCATCGAGGCCATTCCGGCAATCACAAACGCCCATGCGGCGAAGGGCAGCCGCTTGGCAAGATGCATCGTCTCCAGTTCAGCGAGTTGCCTCGTATGCGTGCGCTCGTAGACGATGCGTCCAACAATGGCGAAGAGCAGGCCGGCAATGATTCCATGCGAGAACATCTGCAGCACTGCGCCCGTGACGCCAATCTGATTGAGCGTGACAAGTCCAAGCAGGACAAAGCCCATGTGGCTCACGCTGGAGTAGCCGATGACAAATTTGAAGTCGGTCTGCGCCAACGCCACCAGCGCGCCGTAAACGATGCCCACCACCGCCAGCACCGCGAATACGTCGCGCCATGAGCCCAGGCCGACGATCGAGAAGCCCCACGGATCGAGCCCGTGCGGGAACAACCCGATGGCAACGCGCAGGCAGCCGTAAGCACCCAGTTTCATCACCACGCCTGCTAGCAGCATGGATGCGGCGGTTGGCGCAGCCACGTGGCCGGTGGGCGCCCAGGTGTGAAACGGCCACAGACCGGCGAGAATTCCGAAGCCGATAAAGACCAGCGGAAATACCCACATCTGGAAACTGACCGGCAGGTTCGCATGGCTCAGTGCAATCAGGCTAGTGGAATGGCTGCCCGACGCGGCGTACGCGGCAAGCAATCCGATCAGCACCATGGCCGAGCCAACGAACGAGTAGAGAGCCAGCTTCATGGCCGCATACTCGCGCCGCGTGGAACCCCAGATCGCGATCAGGAAGTACTTGGGCACGATAGCGATCTCGTAAAAGACAAAAAGCAGAAACAGATCGAAGCTCAAGAAAACGCCGTAGACGCCGCCGATGAGAGCGAGGAAGAATGCGAAGAATTCGTTGGTGCGCAGTTCGATGTTCCAACTGAACAGCACGCCGGCCACCGCGGCCAGCCCGGTGAGCAGCACCAGCACGCGGCTGATTCCATCCGCTGCCAGCAGGTAGTGAATCCCCATGGTGGGCACCCACGGCACATCGATAATCACCGTGCGCCCATGCCCCATGCCCGCCGCGAACCCTTGCACGGCAAGCGCCAGCCCTGCCACCGCCACAGCCAGCGCGAACCAGCGGGCCAGCGCAGCTTTGCCCTTGGGCAGCAGCGCCTCAATGAGTGCTCCGGCAAACGAGAGATAGATCGTCCAGGCCAACACTTAAAATCTCCAGTGCGCCAGCAGGTATTGAACCGTGGGGTTCACGCTGTTCACAATCAGTTGCGGCAATAGACCAATCAAGAACATCAGGGCGATGACCGGAGCCAGGGCAAGCCGCTCGCCGTGGTGCAGATCTGGAAACCCGGCGCAATGCTCCGGCACAGGCCCGGAAAAGACTTTCTGAATCACCGTTAGAATCACCGCTGCCGTCACCAGCAATCCGAGAATCGAAACCGTTGAAGCTACCCACGCCAGCGAAAATACGCCGCGGAAGATGAGGAACTCGCCCACAAATCCGTTCAGGCCGGGCAAGCCGAGCGAGGAGAAGAGCGCAATCCCCATCAACCCGGCGAGCACAGGCGCCGGCTTGCGCAGCCCGCCAAAATCGTCGATGCCACGATGGCCGCCAGTGCGCTGCTGGAGGATCGCGATGAACCAGAACAAAGCCGCAGCCGTTACGCCATGGTTGAACATCTGCAGGATCACGCCATTGAGCGCAGCCGACTGGCTGGCCAGTTGTCCCGCATTCGATACCGAGTACGGAACGGCAAGCGCGAAGATTCCCAGCAGGCAGTAGCCGAGGTGATTCACGCTCGAGTAAGCAAAGACCCGCTTCAGATCCTTCTGCGCCGCAGCCGCCCACGCGCCCATCACCACGGTGGCGACAGCCAGCACCAGCAGCGGCGTGCGCATTTGGGCAATTTGGTGGCCGAAGAGCGGGAGCGCGATCCGCAGCAATCCGTACACGCCCATCTTCGACATGGCGCCAGTCAACAGCATGGTCACCGGCGAAGGCGCCTCGGCGTAGGCCGCAGGCAGCCAGGTGTGGAACGGGATCATCGGCACCTTGACCGCGAAGCCGGCCAGTACGCCGATGGCCAGCCATAGCATGACCGCCGGCCCCAGGTGCGCAGCGACCATCTGCTCCAGCTCACCCGTCGAGGCCAGCAGCGTCAGGTGCGGAAAGTCCATGCTGCCGGTCGAAAGAAACACGGCCAGAAACGCCACCAGCAGCGCCACGCTTCCCGCCATGGTGTAGACGAAGAACTGCGTGGCTGCCGGGCCCCGTTTCGCTCCGCCCCACAGCTTGATGAGGAAGAACGCCGGAATCAGGCTCAGTTCCCAGAACAGAAACCAGTGGAAGAAGTTCAGCGCCGTGAAGGAGCCGAAGAGCCCGGACTCCAGCGTGAGCACCAGTCCGAAGTAGAGCCCCGGTTGATGATGCACGCGGTGCGCCGCATCCACGCTCATCAGCGTCACAATTGCGGAAAGAACCAGCATCAGCGCGCCCAGCCCGTCGACGCCCAGGTGATATTCGATGCCCAGAGACGGCGCCCAACTGGCCCGCTCCACCAGGCCGATTGATCCGTTGGCCGGAAGGTGCGTCCAGACGATCAAAGCCAGCAACAGGCTCGCGCCCGTGGTGAGAATAGCCACACCGCGCGCATGTTTGCCGGAGACGAGCGCGATTGCCGCCCCAACGAGGGGCAGCACGGTCAACAGCGTCAATATCGGAAATCCGCTCATGCCCGGCTGCTCCAGATCAGGATGGCCGCCAGCGCCACCACGGCCAGGGCGAGCAACCGAAGGTACGTCTGCACGCGGCCCGACTGCAGCCGCGAGAGCAGCCCGCCGCCTGTCGACAACTCTTCGCATCCCTTGTCGAAGCTGCCATCCACCACGTTCGTGTCGAGGAAGCGATTCAACTGCGCCCACAGGCCGAAGAGCCACGCAACGCTAGCCACCACGCCACCCCAGACGCGCCGATCGAGCCAATCCGCGACACGCGCCCACCAAACATAAAATGCAATCACCGTCATTCCGTAGAACTCATCCACATAGAGCCGGTCGCGCAGCCATGCCCATGGCATTGGTGCAGCCGCTTCCAGCACATCCGGCTCTTCCGGCCGCGGCGACTTGCCGCCGTACAGCCACCAGCCCAGGCCAAGACCAAGGAACACAACCAGCGTCGATGTTCCCATCAACGCAAGCAGCCCCGGTTCGTTGAAGCCGCTCAGCTCAAAGCCAACCGTGCGGCTCTCCAGGAAGCCACGGAACCATGGCCAGGCAGGCGTTCCGATGGCGCCCAAGGCAATGGCAAAGAAAGCCAGAATCCCCAGCGGCGCCGTCATCACCTTGGGGCTCTCATGCGGATGCCCGTGGCCGCGATAGCTGCCGAAGAAGACGTAGCTGACCTGCCGCGTCATGTAGAACGCGGTCAGCAGCGCGCCGAAGACCAGCATGTAGAACGGTCCTTTGGAAACGCTGAAGTGCTGCGCAGCTTCCAGGATGCCGTCTTTCGACCAGAAGCCGGAGAAGAAGAGTGGGAATCCGCACAAGGCCAGCATGCCGATGGCGTAAGTCAGGAACGTCGCCAGCATTGCCGATCGGAGGCCGCCCATGCGGCGCACGTCCTGCTCCTCGTTGCAGCCGTGAATCACCGAGCCCGCGCCCATGAACAGCAGCGCTTTGAAGAACGCATGCGTGATCAGGTGGAACATGCCCACCGCAACGCCGCCCATGCCGAGCCCGGCCATCATGTAGCCGAGCTGCGAAACGGTCGAGTAGGCCAGGATGCGCTTGATGTCATTCTGCGCGACGGCGATCAGCGCGGCAAACACCGCCGTAAACGCGCCCACCCAGGTGACAACGGTGAGTGAGGTCGTGGTTCCACCGGTCAGTGCACCCGCCTGCATCAGCGGATAGACTCGTGCGATGAGATAGACGCCCGCAGCCACCATGGTCGCTGCGTGAATCAGCGCGGAGACCGGCGTCGGGCCTTCCATGGCATCGGGTAGCCACACATGCAGCGGAAACTGGCCGCTCTTCCCTGCCGCGCCCGCAAAAATCAGCAAGCCGATCGCGCCGGCCGCTGTCAGCCCGAGTGCCGCGTGCTGGTGCAGGAGGCTGGATAGCGCAGAAAACTCCATCGACCCGACGCCGTTGTTGTAGAACAGCAGGGTGCCCGTCTGCCCGAAGAGCCAGACGATCCCGAGCAGGAAGAAAACGTCGCCGACGCGGGTGGTGAGGAAGGCTTTCTTGGCTGCCGCCGCGGCCGAGGGCTTCTGATACCAGAAGCCGATCAATAAGTAGGAAGTAAGTCCGACTAACTCCCAGCTCATAAACAGCAGCAGGATGCTATTGGCAATGACAACGCCCAGCATGCCCCCCGCAAACAGCGAAAGGAAGCAAAAGAAGCGTGTGTAATTCTCGTCGTGGGCCATGTAGCCCGTGGAGTAGATGAAGATCAGCAGGCCCACGAGAGTGACCATCACCAGCATGATGGCGGAGAGCGGATCGAGCACCCATCCCAGGTCGACGTTGGTCGTTCCAAACTGGAACCAGGTGAAGTTGACCGTCTCGCGCACGGCCTGACCTTGCGACCAGCCGGAGACCACGTGCACAAACGCAATGAGCGCGAGAAGCAAGGAGAAGCTGAGTGATCCGATGGCCAGAGTGGACGCCGTCTTCCGCTTCGGCTGTTTCAATATGGCGATCACGCCAGATGCCACAATCGGCACCGCGGGAATCAGCCACAAAAGCTGCGTGATCGTCGAAGCGCCCAGTTGCGGGGTGATTGAAATTGTTTCTTGCATCAACTTCTCACCCCTTCATCCTGTTCATCTGGTCCAGATCCGTTGTGCGGGTGTGGCGATAAATCTGAATCACCAAACCGAGTCCTACCGCAGCTTCAGCAGCGGCCACCGCGATGGAGAAGATGGCAAACATCATGCCCGTCAGCGCCTCAGGATGCGGCCCGTAGCGCCAGAAGGCGATCAGATTCAGATTGGCGGCGTTGAGCATGAGCTCGATGCCGATCAGCACCAGGATGGCGTTGCGGCGCGTGAGCGCTCCGGCCAGGCCAATCGCGAACAGGAGAGCGGCCACCAGCAGATACCCGGTCAAGGGCGTCATCGTGCTCCTTCTTTCTCGTGCATGGCCACAATGACCGCGCCGATCAGCGCCGCTGTCAGCAGCAGCGCAACAATCTCCAGCGGCAACACGTAGCGGCCCATCAGCGCATTGCCAATATCCATCACCGTTACAGCGGGTTTTGCAGTCTCATGCGGCAAGGCCTCGGTGCTGTGCAGCACAGCCCAGCCCAGCACCGCGAAGACTGCCGCCGCTGTTACCAATCCCAGGAGCCACTTGTTGCTGTAGACGGTGTCTTTCGGCGTCTCAGAACCGCGCGTTAAGAGAATTGCGAACACCACCAGGATGGCAACCGCTCCGATGTAGATGAGAATCTGCGCGAAGCCGGCAAACTGCGCATCGAGTTCCAAGAACAGCAAAGCCAGGCCCGCAAATGCCACCGTCAGCGCCAGCGCGCAATGCACGGTGTTCTTCAGCGCCACTGCCGCCAGCGCTCCTGCCACTGTCAGCCCTGCCAGCACATAAAACACAATGCTCATCGGCCGCACCTCAAACACTTACTCGGCATAGCGGTAACTCCTCGGCGCAATGTGTTTCTGACGCATGCCCAAACGGCCCATCACCGTATAGGCCAATAACAGAATTGCCGAGCAGACCACCCAGCGCAGCCATCCATCGCCCATGAAGCGCCATAGAGCGGCCACCACCAGATTCAGCAGGGTGAGCGGCAGCACAAACTTCCAGGCGAAGTTCATCAGCTGGTCCTGGCGGAGGCGCGGCAAGGTTCCGCGCAGCCAGATAAAGACACACATCGACATCATGACTTTGCCGAAGAACCAGCACCACGACGGCACCCAATTCAGAATCTGCAACGGCGCCGAATAGCCGCCCAGGAACAAGGTCGTTCCCAGGCCCGAGATGGCCAGCATGCCCACATATTCGCCGAGAAAGAAGAGCGCAAACTTGAAGCCGGAGTACTCGGTGAAGTAGCCGGCAACCAGTTCCGATTCCCCCTCCGGCAAATCGAAGGGCGAACGGTTGGTCTCCGCCGTGGCCGCGACGCAAAACAGCAGGAACGCCGCCAGCCCCCAGGGCGTGAAGATGTACCAGTGCGGTAATCCCCACGTGTACTGGTTCTGCACGTCGACGATCTTGTTGGGAGAGAGCGAGCCGGTCATCATGACCACAGCCACGCTGGACATGAGCAGCGGAATCTCGTAGCTGATCATCTGCGCCACGGCGCGCATGGCACCCAGCAGCGAATACTTGTTGCGGCTGGACCAGCCGGCCATGAAGACGCTCAACTCCGTGGACGCGCCAATGGCGAAGAAGAACAGCAGGCCGGCGTCCATGTTGACCAGCGTCATGTTGCGGCCCATGGGCAGGACCGCGTAGCCCATGAACACCACCACTACCAGAAATACGGGCGCGAGAAAATGCACCACGGCATCGGCGCTGGTGGGCACA
>CAYUJM010000115.1:0-14086 GCA_964445025.1 uncultured Occallatibacter sp.
CGAGCATCATGCGCTGGCTGCGCACCATGTCGTCGTAGTCGTAGGCGGGGAAGTGAGCGTGCAGGCCGTCGGAGGGCTTGGAGCTCTCGCCGTGCCCAATGTCATCCGGCAGGATGAGGAAATATTTGGTGATGTCGAGCATCTGGCCGGGGCTGAAAAGCTCATTGGAGAAGAGCGGATTCAGCAGCGAGTGCGCATTGCCGCCGGTTCCGTGCAGCAGGAGAACGGCGTTATCCACGTGGCCTGCCGCGTTGCGGTGCGGAGTGCCCAGCGTGAGGTAGTGCAGCTTGAGCTGAGGCAGCGTTTCGCCGGTGCCGAAGCGGAAGTTGGGCAGGACAACGGCGCCATCCTCCGTGGGCCTGTTTGCAGTCTGCGCCGGTGTGGCGAAGGACCAGCCCGCCGGAGCGGTGGAATGCGTCTGGCTCCCTGCGTTCAGGGCAGTCAGGAGGGTGGCCGCGAAAGCGGCCAGGACGATGCGCAGTTGCATGCCGGAGCTCCTTGGGGAAGTCGATTGCCGTCTTGGCAATCAAGTATAGAGATGAAGGCACGGCGCGTCTCCCGGTGCTTGTGATCGCTTCGCCCGTTGGATCGCAGATTCATTCCGAAGAAGTGGCCGAAGGAATTCTTCCCACCTCCCAAAAGCCGCATATAAACTGTTGCCTATGCCGCGGTTATCGAAGGTCTGTGGTTGTGCGATGCTGTCTTTCTGTCTATTTGCGGCCGGACAGGAAGCCCAGGTCCCGGCACGCATTTCCAGCGCCGCGCAGGCCTATCTCGACCATGTTCTCGACCTGATGCAGGCGCATGCACTGCACACCAATGAGATCGATTGGCCCGCGGTGCGCAGCGAGACCCTGAAGCGGGCAGCCGGCGCGCAAACCACGGCAGACACCTATCCGGCCATCTTCTATGCGTTGACGCAGCTCAAGGAGCGGCACAGTTTCCTCAGGATTCCCGACGCCCTTCCCGATGCCGACAGGGAGCGCGCTCAAGCCAGCATGAGCGAAATCCTGGGGCAATATAAGAACCAGGCGCCCAGGCATCCCAACGCGGTGTTTCGAGACCGGTCGGTGCCCTCCGGGCATTTGATTAACGCAGGCGATGCGGTCTTCGCGTACATCGTGATTCCGGCGTGTGGATCGAAGCACTCCAACATGCAGGAGAACCAGGGAGATTTCCAGGCTTACGCGGATGCGCTGCACTCGATCGCAGCGAGTCTTGAGGCCAGCCATCCCTGGGGATGGATCGTCGATCTGCGCGGCAACGGCGGCGGCAATATGTATCCCATGATTGCCGGAATCGGAATGGTGCTGGGCGAAGGCACGCTGGGGTATTTCGTCTCCGCCAGCGGCGCCGAGGAGCCATGGTTTTATCGCCACGGCAGCGCCGGAGGGGTGGTCGGCAGCAAGGAATCAACCATGGCGCAGGTCAGGGGCGACCCATTTGTCCTTCCCGATCTGCCGCCGGTCGCGGTGCTGCTCGACAGCGGAACCATCAGCTCGGGCGAAGCCGTGGCGATCTCCTTCATCGGTCGCTCGCGGACAAAATCCTTTGGCGCGCATACCTATGGGCTCTCGACCGGGAATGAGGGCTATCCGCTTTCTGACGGCGCCTCGCTCTTTCTCTGCGACGTCATTGAAGCTGACCGGGAACATCGCACCTATCCCGACGGCATCGAGCCAGACGTTGTCTTGTCCGAGCCGTTCGTGCTGCCCTCTGAGGAAGCAGATCCCGTAATCCAGGCGGCTCAGCAGTGGCTATTGACGTTGCGGACCCAGTCACAGCGGTCGCGAGAATTGACCCTTCCAACTGTCGCTGCGCCGCGTTAAAATTCTCGTTGCCCCTTATGTTCAGCCGTTCCGCAGTCCGAATCTCCTCAACCCCCGTACTCAAGCGCTTTCGCCGCGGGCGGCCCGATCGTGGACGGCGCTCTTCCCGCTGAGTAATCTATTCCCGCAAGAAAAGTTTTCAGGAGGTCTGCGGACTGTGCGCTACGGCATCCGGCGGAATCTCCGCGAGTTCGGGTTTCCGGGTTCCAATGTATTGCTCCATCCGCGGGTGCGCGGATAGAAAGGCCCTTTTCCATGAACAGCTTTGCCAGCCGGGCCACGCTCCACTCCGGCAATCGTTCCTATACCGTCTATCGGCTCCCCGCGCTTGCTGCGCTCGGCTTTGACCTGAGCCGTCTTCCCTTCAGCCTGAAGATTCTGCTGGAAAACCTGTTGCGCCGCGAAGATGGCGTGAACGTCACCGCCGGGGACATCGAGTTTCTGGCCAACTGGGACGCCAAGGCCGAGCCCAGCCGTGAAATCGCCTATATGCCTGCCCGCGTCCTCATGCAGGACTTTACCGGCGTGCCTGCTGTGGTGGACTTGGGCGCCATGCGCGACGCTGTCAAGACCCTGGGCGGCGATCCGGAGCGTGTGAATCCGCTCATTCCCGCCGAGCTGGTGATCGACCACTCCGTGCAGGTGGACGAGTTCGGCACCGCGGGCGCTCTTGCTGACAATACCCTGCTGGAGTTTCAAAGAAACCGCGAGCGCTATGCGTTCCTGAAGTGGGGCCAGACGGCGTTCCGCAACTTCTCCGCCGTTCCGCCGGGCATGGGCATCTGTCACCAGGTGAATCTCGAATACCTGGCTCGCGTCGTCTTCACCACTGAGATTGGCGGCGAGCAGTTTGCGTACCCCGACACGCTGGTCGGCACCGACTCGCACACCACCATGATCAACGGCCTGGGCGTGCTGGGCTGGGGCGTGGGCGGCATTGAGGCTGAGGCAGCCATGCTGGGCCAGCCTGTCTCCATGCTGGTGCCGCAGGTGGTGGGCTACAGGCTCACCGGCAAGCTGCGCGAGGGCGCCACTGCGACGGACCTGGTCCTGACCGTGACCCAGGCTCTGCGCAAGCTAGGCGTTGTCGGTAAGTTCGTCGAGTTCTACGGTCCGGGAATCGCGGAGCTGCCGCTGGCCGATCGCGCCACCATCAGCAACATGGCGCCCGAATACGGCGCCACCTGCGGCATCTTCCCGGTCGATGCGGAGACGCTTCGCTATCTGCGCCTGACCGGCCGCAGCGAGGAGCAGATCGCTCTCGTTGAGGCCTATTACAAGGAGCAAGGGCTCTTCCACACCTCAGGCTCGCCGGAGGCCGTCTACACGCAGACGCTGGAATTGGACCTGGCCACCGTGGAACCGAGCGTGGCTGGACCGAAGCGTCCGCAGGACCGCGTGCTGCTGAAGGACGCGGCAGCCAGCTTTGCTCAACAGCTTCCCACGCTGCTGGCGCCCACGGCCAAGCCGCTGGGCTCGCGCTCGGCTGCAGCCTGGAAGCGCGAATCCGTCACCGACACCGGCGTTGCGGAAAAGGTGCCGGTGCATTTGACCACCACCGTGAAAGAGCGCTTCGGCGTCGATCCAGACACGTATCTCGACCACGGCTCCGTGGTCATTGCCGCCATCACCAGCTGCACCAATACATCGAATCCATCCGTCATGGTGGCCGCGGGAATCCTGGCCAAGAAGGCCGTTGAAAAGGGCCTCACAGTTCCGCCGTGGGTGAAGACTTCGCTGGCGCCGGGCTCGCGCGTGGTCACCGACTACTACGCCAAAGCCGGCTTGCTGCCGTATCTCGAAAAGCTGCGCTTCAACGTGGTGGGCTACGGCTGCACTACCTGCATCGGCAACTCCGGCCCGCTGCCATCCGATGTTTCAAAGAGCATTGACGAGCACGGCCTGGTTGCCGTCAGTGTGCTCAGCGGCAATCGCAACTTCGAGGGCCGCGTGAACGTAGACGTGCGGGCGAATTATCTGATGAGCCCGCCCCTGGTTGTCGCCTACGCGCTGGCCGGCAAGATCGGCCACAACTTCGAGACCGATCCGTTGGGTGTGGACGATGCGGGAAAGCCCGTTTATCTGAAAGACATATGGCCCACGCAGCAGGAGGTGGCAGATGCGATCGAGAAAGGTCTGTCCAGCGAAAGCTTCCGCAAGGAGTACGCGACGGTCAGCCTGGGTGACGCCAACTGGCAGGGGCTGAAGTTCCCCACCGGCGACGTCTACCAGTGGGAGCCGGACTCGACCTACATCCGCAAGGCGCCCTACTTCGATGGCATCACAAAAACACCCGCTCCCGTCACCGATATTCTGGGCGCGCGCGTGCTTGCGGTGCTGGGCGATTCGGTGACCACCGACCACATCTCTCCGGCGGGCAACATCAAGGCCAACGGCCCGGCAGGCAAGTACCTGGCCGAGCATGGCGTCAAGCCGGCGGACTTCAACAGCTACGGCTCGCGCCGCGGCAATCACGAAGTCATGGTGCGCGGGACGTTCGCGAATGTGCGCCTGCGCAACAAGCTGGCTCCCGGCACCGAGGGCGGCGTCACGCGCATGCTTCCCGAGGGCGAGCAAATGTCCATCTTCGATGCCAGCGTGAAATACGCCGAGCGCGGGGTGCCTCTGGTCATCCTGGCCGGCAAGGAGTACGGTTCCGGCTCCTCGCGCGACTGGGCGGCCAAGGGGCCAAATCTGCTCGGCGTGAAGGCGGTGATTGCGGAAAGCTTCGAGCGCATTCATCGCTCTAACCTCGTCGGCATGGGCATTCTGCCCCTGCAGTTCGCGGATGGCCAAAACGCCGAGTCGCTGGGTTTGACCGGCGAGGAAGTCTACGACTTCGCCGGCCTCACAGCTCTGCTCGATGGCAAATTGGCAGGCGGCCGCATGCTCACCGTCGTTGCTACCAGCCCGAACGGTGACAAGAAGACGCTTCATGCAGTGGTCCGCATCGACACGCCGCAGGAGATCGAGTACTACGAGCACGGCGGTATCTTGCAGTACGTTCTCCGGCAGTTGGCTGCAAAATAACCAACCCAGCAGGCATGTTGAATTCCCAGGTCTCAAAGACGAGACCTGGGGCACCCGGCAAGACCCCATGCAACAACGCCACTCCCAACCGGGAGTGGCGTTGTTGCATGCTTGGTGGTGTTCCTTATTTCTTTTTTGCCGAAGCTCTGCCAGATTTGGACGCGGGACGCTTGGTCCGTGCAGGTGCTTCGTCAACAACGGAAGTCGGTGCAGTCTCCTCATCATGAGGGGCAAAGAACCGCATGCCTTCCATGTTGTGCTCGCCCATCACGTGCAGCCGCAGGAAGTTTGTGGATCCGGACTTGGTGCGCGTTCCGGCCACAATGGCGATCACCTCGCGAGTCCTTACGTAGCCGCCCTGCTCGAGCAGGCTTTCCGCCACTTCCACCAGCGCCTCGGTGGAGTTGACCTTGGGGCAGCGGATGGGAGTGGTGCCCCACAGCAGATTGAGGCGATTGATGGTGACCTCCACCGGGCTGAGCGCAAAGATGGGCGACGATGGGTGGTACTTCGATAGCTGCCGCGCCGTAACGCCGGACTCCGTAAACAGCGCGATGCCGCGCAGGTCCAGGTCGTCGGCGGCGTGGGCCGTGGCTTCGCAAATGGTTTCGGCGATGGAGAGGTGGCTGCGATGCTCCCTGGATTCGGAGTACCCCTCTTCCTTGATGTGATGCTCGGCGTCGGCTACGATGCGGGCCATCATAGAGACTGTCTGGACCGGATACTTGCCGACAGCCGACTCGCCGGAAAGCATCACGGCGTCGGTGCCGTCGTACACGGCATTGGCCACGTCGGAGACCTCGGCGCGCGTGGGCCGTGGGTTGTCGATCATCGACTCCAGCATCTGCGTAGCCGTGATCACCGGCTTGCGGAACTCGGCGGCGCGGCGGATGATGTGCTTCTGAATCGCGGGGACCTTCTCCGGTGGAACTTCGACACCCAAGTCGCCGCGGGCCACCATGATGGCGTCGGCAACCGTCAGGATGGCGTCAAGATGCTCGATGGCTTGCGGCTTCTCGAGCTTGGCCACAATCCAAGTCTCGCCTCCGTACGCCGAAACGCGGTTGCGTACCAGGCGCACATCCTCGGCGGTGCGGACAAAGGAGACGGCGATTGCGTCCACGCCGTTCTTAAGCGCAAATTCAAGGTCCTCGGTGTCCTTGTCTGTCAGCGAGGGAACGCGGACCGGAATACCGGGCAGATTGATGCCTTTGTTCTCGCCCAGCATGCCGCCATTGACGATCTCGCAAACTACGTCGTCTCCATCCACCTCGTGGACGCGCAACTCGATGAGGCCGTCGGAAAGCAGGATGCGTGAGCCCTGCTCAACGTTCTCCGCCAGGGTCTTGAAGGTCGTGCCGACCAGCGATGCGGTGCCTGGAACATCGCGCGGCGTAATGGTCAGCCGCTGTCCCGCTTTGAGCAGCACAGCCTGGTGGTCCTTCAGCTTCGAAGTGCGGATTTTGGGTCCCTGCAGATCGCCCAGGATACACAGAGGCTTGCGCTCTTCCCGGCTTACCTTGCGGATCATCTGGATCAGAGCCAGCTTCTCCTCGTGCGTGCCGTGCGAGAAGTTGAGGCGAACCACGTCAACGCCGGCGCGAACCAGATCGCGGAAGACAGGCTCGGTATTGGAAGCCGGCCCGAGTGTGGCGACAATCTTCGCGCGGCGTTGCGAGGGTGAATCGTTCAGACTGAGTTCGAATGCCATGAGGCGATCTCCGGAAAAAGGCAAATGTTTGGTATGAGAGCCAGAAATGAGGGGCCCGATTCATTGTACATGGGGGTGGGCGAAACGCCGGCTCTCCCCAGGATGCGTCGCAGGAAGGGCAGCGCTTAGCGCAACTTGTCACCGAATGGATGAATCGGAACCGGATTGCGCTGTTGCGGATACCAGCTCTTGGCCTTCGCGAAACCTCTCCTGGCGTTCCCGAAACAGATACCCGTTCAATTCAGCTCCCAGCAGGACGCTGACTTCGGTGATGTAGAGCCAGATCAGGGTGGCGATGCCGGCGCCGAACGAGCCATAGAACATGGTGTAGTCGGCGATGCGCGTGACATACCATCCGAAGGCAAGCGTGGATGGAAACCACAGCAGCGTTCCGGTGATGGCGCCGGGGGCCACCCACAACCAATGTTCCTTGCGCCGCGTGCCAAAGTGATACAGAGCGCTGAGCACGGCAGTGCTTGTGAGCAACGCCACCGACCAGCGAAGGAGGCGCCAGATAATCAGCACGATATGACGCAGTTCATGGTTGGCGTTTTCGATCGTCCAGACCTCGATCCAATGGCCGAAGACGACCACCAGCGTAGCCAGTGTCAGGGGCAACAGCGCGATGGGCACCAGCAGCAGGGCGCGTAGCCGCCGTCCCCAGAAGCTCCAGTCGCTGAGCGGCAGGCGATAGGCGCGGCGAAAACCCTCCATCAGCGAAAGCATCATGCCCAGTCCGGCAAAAACGCTCAGCGTGCTGGCAGTCAGCACCACCTGGTTGGAGTGAAAACGCCGGCTGAGCACGTAGGACTGCAGCAAATCCATCGAGTTGGCGGGCAGAACCTGCTCGAAGGCGCTGCGGATTGTGCCTACCAGCGAAGTTCCCTGCGGCACCTGCGCCAGCAGCGTGGTGACCACCAACAGGGCAGGGAACAGCATAAGCATGCCGGAGTAGGCCGCGGCCTTGGCCGTATTGAAGACATCGTGGGCCAGGGACTGAACGGCGGCATTGCGCAGATGGGTGAAGATCCTGAACATGCGGTCATTGGGAAGAGTAGAGCATTTTGCAGGATTCCCGCTAGAGGAGCCCTCCCTCCGAAGTGCGGGCGCAGGTCAATCCCATGACGCTCCTCATGGCAAACGATTTATCATAGCGAAAGAATGAAAGTCATCTTCAACCGCTCCATCCGGTTGCTGCTTTTAGCCGGTTTCGGCTGGCTGGCGGCCGCCGCGCAGACCGGGCCTGTTCCCAACCCTCAATTGGCGTCAAAAGAGATCAATGCGCGCGTTGAAGCGCTGTTGAAAAAGATGACGCTGGAGGAGAAGATCGGGCAACTGGTTCAATACTCCGCCGGATATGCCACCGGGCCCAACGCCTCCAACCTGAAGTACGACGAACTGGCGGCCAGGGAGCAGGTGGGATCGATGCTGAACGTGGTGGGCGCGGAAGCGACCAACCACTACCAGCACATTGCCATGGAAAAGTCGCGCCTGCACATTCCCCTTCTCTTCGGGCAGGACGTGATCCACGGCCATCGCACCACCTTCCCCATCCCCCTGGCGATTGCCGCCAGTTGGGACCCCTCCGCTGCCGAGCTGGTGGCGCGCACCGGCGCCCAGGAGGCGCGTGCCGACGGGTTGAGCTGGGTTTTTTCGCCCATGGTGGACATTGCGCGCGACCCGCGCTGGGGTCGCATCGTCGAATCCGCCGGCGAAGACCCCTACCTGGGCTCGGCGCTGGCGCGCGCCTGGGTGAAAGGCTATCAGCAGGACGATCTCTCCAAGCCGGACTCCGTTGCAACGTGCGTGAAGCATTACGCCGCTTATGGCGCGGCCATCGCAGGACGCGACTATAACGCTACGGACATGAGCGAGATCACCTTGCGCGAAGTCTACCTGGAGCCGTATCACGCCGCGGTCGAGGCCGGCGCGGCCACGATGATGAGTTCGTTCAACTCCATCAACGGAATCCCGGCCTCAGCCAATCCGTTCACTTTGACCCAGGTTTTGCGCAAGGAGTGGGGCTTTGACGGTTTTGTCGCCTCCGACTGGGGCGCCGTAGCCGAACTCGAGAATCACTCCATCGGCGACGGACCTACGGTGGCCCGCAAGGCGCTCGAAGCCGGCGTGGACATGGACATGGAAGGCGGCCTGTACGGCACGGTGATTGCGGAACAGGTTCGCTCGGGCAAGATACCGGAGAGCGTGGTGGACGAGGCAGCGCGGCGGGTTTTGCGCGTCAAGTTTGCGCTCGGGCTGTTCGATCATCCCTACACCCCGGCTGGTCCCGCCTACGATGCCACGCCCGAACGCCGCGAGGCTGCTCGCAAAGTGGCCGACGAGACCATGGTCCTTCTTAAGAACGATCCCGTCGAGGGCATTGGAGCCTTGCTGCCGCTGACTGCCAAAGCGAAAAAGGTGGCGCTGATTGGCCCTCTTGCCGACAACCGGCGCGAGATGCTGGGAGCCTGGGCCGTAACCGGCGATCCAAAATACGTTGTCACGCTGCGAACCGCCCTTGAGGAGCGACTGGGTGACCGCCTGCTCTACGCGCCGGGATGCGATCTGCTCACCGGCGACGATGCCAACGTGCTCAAGCGGGTTAATTTCCTCGGCCCGATGAACGAGGATGCTCATTTGCCCGTGCCTGACGACGCCAGAACCATTGCGGAGGCCGTGGAGACAGCCAAAAAAGCGGATGTGGCCATTCTGGCGCTGGGTGAGCCGACCAACTGGATGGAGGGTGAAGCGTCCAGCCGCGCCACACTTGGATTTACCGGCGCGCAGGAGCAGCTTCTTGAAGCGGTCGTCGCTATCGGCAGGCCCGTGATCCTTGTCGTCCTGGCCGGGCGTCCACTGGAGCTGAAGTGGGCCGCCGAGCACGTGCCTGCAATCCTCGAAGCGTGGAGCCCCGGCATCGAGGCCGGCCATGCCGTGGCCGATATCCTTTTCGGCGACGTGAACCCCTCCGGCAAGCTGCCTTCGACTTTCCCCCGCGCCGTGGGCCAGGAGCCGCTCTACTTCGCACAACTGCCCACCGGCCGGCCCGCGCATGTGGACATGAGTCACTTCCCGCGGAATGCCGCAGAGAAGTTCGTCTCGCGCTACATGGACGAGGAGAACTCGGCGCTGTTTCCGTTTGGGTGGGGACTGAGTTACACGCGCTTTAGCTATGCGAAGCCGGCCATCAGCCGTGCCGAAGTCCCAGTGCAGGAAGTCCTTTCTTCCGGCCACAAGCCCGTGGCGATGGTGTCGGTAGACGTGAAGAACACCGGCAGCGTGGCCGGGACCGAGGTAGTGCAGCTCTACATTCGCAATACCGCCGCCAGCGTGGAACAGCCGGTGCGCGAGTTGAAGGGCTTTGCGCGTGTCACACTAGCCCCCGGCGAGGAGAAGCATGTGGAGTTCCCGCTCGGCTTCGACGAGCTGAACTTCTACAACGCCGAAATAAGGCGGACCGTGGAACCCACGACCTACAAGATCTGGGTCGGCGGCAGCTCGCTTGCCAAAGCGGAAACCAGCTTGCAGGTGGTGGAGTAGGAGCGGCAGGGACTAGGGAACCGGCATCAGGGATCAAACAGGATTGGCTGTCTAGGGGACCTTTCCGGAGCGGCAAGAAGTGTCAGGGCACGACTTCGCAGCTTGCGGAAAGAGTCTAAACGGAGGGAGACGGGGGTTTCAACCCCCGCACAAAGTTCGCAGAATCAGCGCGGGCTTCAGCCCCGGAAGAACCTTATCTGCCGGTTTTGCCGAAAATCGCGAGCTTTAACGCAAGCTGTTCAGCCGTGGCGCACGAGCTGCAAAATGAAAGCTGGGCTTTAGCCCCTGCGGCACGCGCTCTTCCGGTGCCACACCAATTCAGCCATCCGTTTGATTGAACTCGGGAATCAAGGCTCCCGTTTCAGATGCTGAAGCAAGCTGTCGAAGCAGCCTGGAATCTGCGCATCCCAATCGCCCCAATCATGTCCGCCTGGCTTGGTGTGGAACTCGAAAGCGAAATGGCGGCTGTTGAGCCGGGAGGCAAAGCGTCGATTCGGTTCGAGCAGCGGCTCTCGTTCTCCCGCGGTCAGAAAGATGTAAGGAGTGACTGCGGGATCTGCCGATTCAACCAGCGCGAAGGGGTCCCTCGATTGTCGGGCTGGGTTACCCATTCGGCCAAAGATTGTCCTGAGTCTCCACCACTGCCGGATGCGCATGATGCTGAATCGCCGATGGACCACCTCGATCGAAGGGCTAAATGCGCCGACAAAGAAAAATAACTGAGGTCGGGTCAGCGCCAGGTTAATCGCGGCGAAACCACCCATGGAAATCCCGATCATGGCTCGGTTCTCCCGTCCCTTCGCGGCCGGAAACCGGTTCTCCACTTCAGAAATCAGATCGTTTGTTATGTAGTCTTCGTATCTGTCTTCCGGCTTCAAAATCGCATTCTGGTAATAGGAAAAGGCGCCTTCCGGCATGACGAGGATCAGGCCTCCTGACCTCGCAAGTCCCGCATACTGGGCAACGTCGGAGTAATTGGACCAATCCCGGAAGCCTCCGCCGTCGCCGCCGTGAAGGAGATAGACAACGGGGAGTTTTTGGCCAGGCGCGATGGTTGAGGGCAGAAACACGCGATAAATCATCGCGCGCTTCAGCGCCGTCGAGTAGAAGGTTACATCCTGCATGGAAACGCCGGGAACGAGCCGCGGATGATCTTGCTGCGCCTGCTTTTCTTTGTGGCAGCCTGCAGGAAAGAGGCATGCAAAGCCAATTGTGCAAAGCGTTGCGCGCAGAATTCGTCCTTTCTTCATGTAGAAAGCGATTCTAACTCGACTTCCCTGTGGTGCCTGCAGGTAAACTGTCCAGCATCGGGAGGCAGTGACTATGCAGACACGGATACAGGGCACCACCATGCCGGTGCTCGATGTGCATCTTGACCCCAACGAGAGCGTCTTTTCAGAGAGCGGCGAACTCTCCTGGATGACCGCTTCCATTCAGATGACCACCCATACGCAGATGGGTGGCGGCGGCGGTTTGTTTGGCGTGCTGAAGCGCGTTGCCGGCGGCGGCAGCCTGTTCATGACCGAGTACCGCGCCATGCAATATGCCGGCGAGGTCTCGTTTGCCACCAAAGTGCCGGGACACATTGTTCCGATTCCGGTTGGACCGGGCCAGGAATACATGATTCATCGCCACGGCTTTTTGTGCGCGACCGACGGAGTGACGATTGGCGTGGGCTTCCAGCAGTCGCTGGGCGCGGGCATCTTCGGCGGCAACGGTTTCCTGCTGCAGAAGGTCGCCGGCCAGGGAACGGCGTGGATCGAACTCTCCGGCGAGCTGATCCAGAAAAACCTCGCTCCCGGCGAAGTGTTGCGTGTGCATCCCGGACATGTTGGCGCATTCCAGGCCTCCGTGGCCTTTCAGATCACCATGGTTCCCGGCTTGAAGAACGCCATCTTTGGCGGAGACGGCATCTTCCTCGCCGTCCTGCAGGGACCGGGAACAGTGTGGCTGCAAACGCTGCCCATCTCGCGTCTGGCGCATCAGATCGCCGAGTACATTCCCCGCGGCGAAGCGCGTCAGGTTGGCCCTGCGGCTGGCGGCGCACTGCTGGGAGGAATCGTCGGCTCCATCCTCGGCGGCGACCAGTAGAGAGCCGTCCGGCACCTGTTGTCTGCCTCCCGTGCCCCATCCTTTCGCCTTCGTTCCGGCGAAAGGGTGGGGTCCGCACATCTCAATCGGAAGCTTGTTGCATTGTGACCTTCGATGGGCGCATTCTTTGCGCCCACCGGCGGGCTGTTTGCTGTAGCCTTTCCCCAAGACGATCCGGGCAGAACTTCACACGGCGAACAGGAATCGCACATGACCCAGTCCTCCGGTAATCCCCGCAATCTTCGCAGCGATATTGTCTTCGCCTTTGCCCTTGCCCTGGCCTGCGCCGTGGCCTGGATGGTCCGCGATGTCCTCATGCTGGTGTATGTGAGCGGGCTGTTTGCGGTGGTGCTCACGCCCGTGGTCCATTTCACCTCCCGGCTGCGCATCGGGCGCTGGCGGCCCTTCAAGGGCTATGCGGTTTTCTTCCTGCTTCTCGCCATGGCTGTCGCGCTCACGGCATTCGGCTTCCTGGCTCTGCCTCCGGTAGTCCGGGACTTGAGCGAATTCGCGAGGGAAATGCCCGTGCGGCTGCCTGCGTTTCTTGATCGGTTCAGGCAACTTCCACTTGCCGACAGCCTCAACATGGACGATATCAGCGCCAGGCTTCAGGGTTTTGTCAGCAGCGGAGCCGCCTATCTTCTGCTCTCGATCAAAGACTGGGCGGGTTCGCTGGCCAATGCCGCGATGGGCTTTGTCTTGACGGTCTATTTCATTTTGGAAGGCGACCACGCCTATGCCTGGTTCCTGTCTTTCTTTCCGGCGGAGAGCCGCGACCGGCTCGACCGGGCGCTGCAGCGGGCCAGGATTCGCATGGACAAGTGGCTGATCGGCCAGGGCAGCCTGATGCTCATTCTTGGGGTGCTCAGCACTGTCGTCTATCTCTCGCTGCACGTTCGCTACGCATTTGCGCTGGGAGTTCTCACCGGCCTGCTGAACATCATTCCGGTGCTGGGCGCTGCCGTCTGCATCGGGCTTGCGCTGCTGGTTGCGGCCATCGACTCCTGGGGCCGCGTGCTGGGGATTGCCATCTTCTACGTGATCTATCTGCAGGTAGAAAACTCCTACCTGACCCCGCGCATCATGAAGAACAGCGTTGGCCTGCCCGGCCTGGCCATCCTGATGGCCTTGCTGCTCGGCTCCGCGCTTGGAGGCATCCCCGGCGCCGTCGTTTCGGTCCCCACAGCGGTCCTGGTGGCCGTGCTCGTCGACGAGTACCTGGTGCAAAAGATGCCAGACTGATCGGCAGAGGCGGGGTTACTTCACAGCCCGCACCGACCCATCTACCGCGGCTCGCATCACGCCGCAGTCCGACATGAACCGTACCAGCCCTGCTGAGAGTGGCTGCGTGGCCTGCGGGTCGAGACTTGAGGCGCCCGGTTGCCTGGCTCCTGGCCCGCGTAAGGCCATCTTGAGCTCGCCGCTTCCCTGTGCGTCGAGAATCAGCGCCGTCAGCTTGCGGGCCATCTCGAGCGGAAAGCTCTCCGACACAAAGACCAGCTTGTCGCGCGTGGTGATGACGACAGGACCCTCGGCGGTCGTGAACACCTGTTCCGTCTCTCCGTTGGGAAGGCTCGCGGCGTTGGCCTGCTGGGCGGCCGGATCGGGCTTGAGACCTGAATACTTGCGCCCCAGTTCGTTCGCGTAAAGCCGGGCAAAGGCCTGTGCGGACGCTGTGTTTCTCCAGGCTGAAAGGTAAAAGAGGGCGAGCGAGTTGGTGCTGTTCTGCTCCTGGGCGGTGGTGGCAGACAGGCGCTGGCCGGCCCAGTAGATGCCGCCGTTCCAGGCTGGAGTTAGATTGCTGGCAGCGTCCTCGCCGCCGAAGATTCCCGCCAGGATGTGCAGGTCGAGCTGCCCCACCTGGCCAATGTCGTAGGGCTTGTAG
>CAYUJM010000116.1:0-13862 GCA_964445025.1 uncultured Occallatibacter sp.
TGCGGTTGCGCTCGAAGAGGATGCGCAGGCCGTCGAGGGTGAGCATGTCGTCGATCTCGGAGATGTGGCGCGAGTCGGCTGCGATCAGATGTGCCATCCCGCCCGACGCGATGACGCGCGGATTCGAGCCCAGCTCGGCGACAATGCGGTCGAGGATGCCGTCCACCAGCCCGATGTAGCCGTAGTAGAGGCCGCTCTGCAGGTGGCCGACGGTGTTGGTGCCCACCACCTTGGCGGGGCGCTTGATGTCCACCCGGCTGAGCCGCGCAGCGCGTGAAAAGAGCGCCTCCGCACTGAGGCCCAGCCCCGGCGCGATCACGCCGCCCAGGTACTCTCCGCGCTCCGAGATGACTTCAAACTTGGTGGCCGTGCCGAAGTCGACCACGATGCACGGGCCGCCGTACTTTTCGAACGCCGCGATCGAATCGCATAAGCGGTCAGCGCCCAGCTCCGTCGGGTTGTCCACCAGCACAGGCATCCCTGTCTTGATGCCTGGCTCCACAAACAGCGGATCGATGTGGAAGTAGATCTCGCACATCTGGCGCAGCGTGGACTCGATGGGCGGAACAACCGAGGAGATGATGATGTGTTTGACCTGGGCCGGATCAATCCCCTTCATGTGGAAGAGATTGATGAAGAGCGCGCCGTACTCGTCCACGGTTTGCGTGCGGTGAGTGGTGAGGCGCCAGTTGGCGGCCAGCTCGGGGCCATCGGTATCGAGCCTGTAAAGCCCCAGCTTGGTATTCGTATTGCCGACATCCAGAGCAAGAAGCATGGTGTTCTTAGCTTATATCGCCGGGTTTGTTTCGTGGGCTCGCAGACCGCCGGTCTGCACCGTCACCAGGCCGTTTGCGGTGCGCACGAGCAGGAACCCGTTTTCATCCAGGCCTTCCGTCACGCCGGTGCAGGCTTGCGGACCATGCACCTGGACATTACGGCCGCACACCCAGGTGGAAGCCTCCTGCACGCGGCGCGGGATGGTTTGAACAGCCGCGGGATCGGCCAGACCGGCCGATTCGCTCTCTATGGATTTGAGCAGAGAGATGAGCAGCGCCTGGCGCGAGGTGGGACGGCTTGATTCGAGTTCGAGCGAGGTTGCGGGCGTGGACAAACCGGCCGGGAATGCGCGGTGGTGGACATTGATGCCGATGCCGGCAACAGCGAAGGCCACGGCGCTGGCTTCTATTTTGCTTTCGACGAGGATGCCGCCAACCTTGCGTTCGCCGATGAGCAAATCATTGGGCCAGCGGAGATCGATGGCGAGCCCGGTGGTCCCGCGAATGGCATGGGCGGCAGCGAGGCCGGTCGCGAATGGCAGCAGCGGCAGGCGTGCGGCCGGGATGGATGGGCGTAGCAGGATGCTTACGTAGAGTCCCTCGCCGGCAGTCGAGTGCCAGCTGTGATCGCCGCGCCCGCGGCCGGCGAGCTGCTCATCGGCAAAGTAGACCGATCCATGCGGCGCGCCGGTTCGCGCAGCTTCCAGGGCGTCTGTATTCGTTGAATCGGTGACGGGAGAAAAATGCAATTTGCCGGCGTAGATGGTGCCGGCAAGCGCTGCCGCGAGCGCCGGCAGATCGAAGAGAAAAGAGCCCATACCGGCGTTTGGCGGGCCGTTCACTCGGCGGCAATGCTCATGGAGATGTCGGCGGCCTTGGCGGAGTGGGTCAGCGCGCCCACGCTGATGAAGTCGACGCCGGTTCCGGCATAGGCGCGGACATTCTCCAGCACAACGCCGCCGCTGGCTTCGGTGGGAATCCTGCGTGGCTCCGGTCCCGGGCCCGGCTGGGCGGCGATCGCCTGCTTGATGCGCTCGACCGATTGCCTGACCTGCTGGGGCGTCATGTTGTCGAGCAGGATGGCTTCAGCGCCGCATTCGAGCGCGTCTTCGAGCTCCTGCGCGGTGCGGACTTCGACCTGGACCCTCTGGTGAAGCCGGCGGTTCGCAAGCGCCCGCGTGAGCGCTGCTTTCAAGCCGCCGCCCAGCGAGATGTGATTGTTCTTGATAAGAATGCCGGAGGCCAGATCAATGCGGTGATTGGTGCCGCCGCCGCACAGCACGGCATACTTCTCCAGCATGCGGAGGCCGGGGACGGTCTTGCGCGTGTCAAGAATGCGGGCGTGCGTCCCTTCAATGGCGTCGACAAATTTGCGCGTGAGCGTGGCGATGCCGCTCAGATGCTGCAGGAGGTTGAGGATCACGCGCTCGGAGCTGAGCAGGACGCGGGCATTGTGCCGGATCACGGCCAGCACCTGGCCTTCGCGCACGCGCACGCCGTCGAAGATCTCCGGGTGGCTGACAACCTCGAAGCGGTTATGCGCCTGCGGGCGGGGATCGAGACGGGCGAAGATCTCCAGCAGGCGGGGAACCGCGCCGAGGCCGGCGACCACCATCTCCTGGCGCGCAAGAATCGAGCCTGTAGCGCGCAGATCGGGGTCAATGGTCAGGTTGGTGGTAGCGTCGGCAACCGCCTGGTCTTCCACCAGCGCCTGTTCCAGCAATGTTTCAATGCGATGGCTCTTCCAATCCATGATTCTTCTTTCAGGCCGTCAAGGGTGCGCTTGATATTTCTTGCGCAGAAGAAAGTTATAAATGACCCTTTTGGCGCTGTCATCTGTTTGACCGGTGATGGAATAAAACAGCGCTCCGCTGCGCCGGTAAATCTGCAGCGAGTACTTCTGCTGGGTGCCGGAGATTCGTTCCAGCAGTCTTTGCCATAAACCTAGATTGCCATGCCTGCGCTGGTCAATCATCTTGATTTCGCCCAGGTCCGTGTACCAGAGGATGGAGACGATGCCCACGGCGTCGCGCACCAGGGCAGCATGGCCGGCCAGAAGAATGAACTGGGAGAAGTCGCCGGCCGGCGAGCCCATCCGGGACAGGTCGACAATGGCCAGGGCGGTTTGGTCCGCCGCGAGATGGTCTTCGATGATGCGTTCCACGTGTGCCGGAAAATTCGGCGCCGTGTAGCATCCCGGCACGCTGCCAAAGGAAACGGGCGCCGCCGGCCCCGGCTTGGTGAAAATGGTTTCCGGCGCTAATTCCGCCGGATGCTTGATGTGCTCGGCAAGCGCGCGGTACGCAATCTGGACCTGTTTGAAATGCTCTTCGGCCTCCGGCAATTGGCCGGGGTCGCCCTCGAACCGATCCGGATGCCACTGCTTGGCTGCATCCCGGTAAGCTTTGTGGATAGCCTCTTTCGACGCCGCGCCGTCCGTAAGACCAAGCGTCCTGGCGTTCTGCAGGCACTGAGCACAGTTACAGGACATTCCTCATTCTTCCTTGGGCAGGGCCCCGAGAGCTGCGCGAGCCTTTTCCAGCAGCAGGCGCGTTTCGGCTTCCTGCTTTTTCAGGCCTTCCACCACCTGCGGCGGGGCTTTCTGGAGAAAGGCTTCGTTGCCCAATTGCCGCTCGGCGGCGGCCAGGCCCTTTTCGTATTTGGCGATGTCTCTGGTCAGGCGCTCGCGCTCGGCGGGGATGTCGATGGTGCGCTCGTAGATAACAGCAACGTCAAAGGCGGCGGTGGAGTGCTTCGACAGGCCTGCGGTGATTGCTTCGACGAAACGCAATTCGCTGACGCGCGCCAGGCGCTCAATGATGCTGTTGCCCTCCTTGAAAGCAGCCTGCATTGGCATGCCGGTATGGACCTCGATTGGAGTGATTGCCTTCTCTTCGACGCCAATTTCCTTGCGCAGTGCGCGGACCTCAGCAATGAAGCTTTGCAGGAGAGCCATCTGGTCAAGCGCTGCAGCGACGATCGATGATTCTTCGGCTTGGGGAAATCTCGTCAACGCAATCGATCTCGCCGGTGGGTCGCCGTCATAAACCGCATACCACAGCTCTTCCGTGATGAACGGCATGAAGGGCGAAAGCAGACGCAGGGCTGCTTCAAAGACGCTGACGAGCGTGGTGAGTGCGGCCTTTGTCGCGGCCCTATCGGCGGATTCGGAAAAGTCCAGGCGGAGCTTGACGACTTCGAGGTACCAGTCGCAGAAGCTGCCCCAGAAGAACTGATAGATGACGTTGGCCGCGTCGTCGAATCGGTAGTTTTCGAGCGCCGTATTTACTTTGGCTGCGGTCGCATGCAATTCGGCGACGATCCAGCGCGCTTCAAGCGGAGCATCTGCCGGAACCGTGGGCATCCCGCCCAGGATGGCCGGGTCGACGAGGATGCCAATCTCCGCGGCTCGGTCGACATTCTGGAAGAGAAACCGCGCCGCATTCCAGATCTTGTTGGCGAAGGCGCGGTAGCCTTCCGTTCTTGCAACATTGAACGCGATATCGGTGCCCGGCGAAGCCATCGACGCCAGCGTGAACCGCACTGCGTCCGTGCCATACTGCTTCACGATCTCGATAGGGTCGATGACGTTGCCCTTGGTCTTGGACATCTTCTCGCGGTTGGCGTCGCGGACCAGCGCGTGGATATAGACCTCGCGAAACGGCACTGAGTCCGCAAGAGAGCGCGCGCTCCCGTCGGGCATCGGCACATCCCCGGCAAACCAGCACCCCATCATGATCATCCGCGCCACCCAGAAAAAGAGGATGTCGAAGCCGGTGACCAGGAGGCTGGTGGGATAAAACGCGTCGAAGTCGGTTCGGTTGAACTCCGTGATGTTCGGCCACCCGAAGACGGAGACGGGCAGTAACCCCGAGGAGAACCAGGTGTCGAGCACATCTGTCTCCTGCGTGATCTGTCCGGAGCCGCAGTGGCTGCACGTAGCCGGATCGACGCGAGCAACCGTGATCTTGTGGCAAACGCCGCAATGCCACGCCGGAATGCGATGGCCCCACCACAATTGGCGAGAGATGCACCAGTCGTAGATGTTCTCCATCCAGTTCAGGTACGTCTTCTTGTACATCTCCGGCGTGAACCGAATGTGGCCTTCTTTTACAGCGGCAATGGCCTTGTCCGCCAGCGGCTGAATCTTCACAAACCACTGCGTCGAAAGGCGCGGCTCGACAACCGTTTTGCAGCGGTCGCAATGGCCCACGTTGCGCGTGTGGTCCTTGATGCCGGCCAGCAGGCCCTGCGCTTCAAGGTCGTGGACGATGTGCTTGCGGGCGACATAGCGGTCGAGCCCGGCGTACGCTCCGCCCTCGTTGTTGATGTGGCCGGTCTCGTCCATCACGTTGATGGAGGGTAGATTGTGGCGCTGCCCGAGCGCGAAATCGTTCGGATCGTGGGCGGGCGTCACCTTTACGGCGCCGGTTCCAAAGTCGCGGCTGACCCACTCGTCGAGGACAATAGGTATTTCCCGGCCCACCAGAGGCAGGCGCAGCTTTTTCCCGTGAAGATGCAGGTACCGCTCGTCCTCGGGATGAATGGCCACGGCGGTATCGCCGAGCATGGTCTCGGGGCGGGTCGTGGCGACGGTGATGAACTCGTCCGAAAGACTGCTACCCGCAGGGTCGATCACCGGGTACCGGATCTCCCACAGGTGGCCCTTGTGCTCGTCGTAGACCACTTCGAGGTCGCTGATGGCGGTCTGGCAGCGCGGACACCAGTTCACGATGTATGCGCCGCGATAGATGAGGCCCTGTTCGTAGAGGCGGACGAAGGCCTCGCGGACGGCGACCGAGAGATTGTCGTCCATGGTGAAGTACTCGCGTTGCCAGTCGACGGATGCGCCCAGCCTCTTCATCTGGTCGAGGATGGCCCCGCCGTAGTGCCGCCGCCACTCCCATACGCGCTCGACAAAGGCCTCGCGGCCAAGCTGCTGGCGGGTCTTGCCTTCCTCGGTCAACTGCCGCTCAACCATCATCTGCGTGGCGATGCCGGCGTGATCCGTTCCCGGCAGCCACAGGGCGCGCCGGTCGGACATGCGCCGCCAGCGGGTGAGGATGTCCATCTCCGTCTGGTTAAGCATGTGGCCCATGTGCAGGCGGCCGGTCACGTTGGGCGGCGGAAGCAGGATGACGAATGGGTCGCCCTGCCCGGATGCGTCCGGGGTGGGCGTGGGCTGGGCGAAGAGGTTTTCGCGGACCCAGTATTCAGCCCAGTGATCTTCAATGGCAGTAGGGTCGTAGGCTTTGGGCAAGTCGTGAGGCATGCGGATTTTCTGCGAGCCCCCGGGGTCTGCGCGGAACCGTCTCCAGGAGAAGGTTTTGCGAGGGGACCACCCCTTGACTTTAGCAGATGCGGCGGTTGCGGGCGATCTGACCCGAACCGCTGGAGTGAAGCGTGCGCGAAATCAAGAAGGCCGCACCCTGGATTGGAGTGCGGCCTCTTTTCATCCAATAAGCTGTTTGGCTAGAAGGGGTTGAGCTTGGCTAGGCCCTTCTTCTTTTTCTTCTTGCTGTCAGACTCTTCCTTGGAGTCGACCTTGGGCTTCTTGCCCTTCGCGTCAAGCGCCGTGGCGGTTGCGCCGGTGGACTTGACCTCGTTGACGGGCATGGGGGCTTCAGCCGGCTTCTCCGCGGCGGGTATGGCTGTGTTGTCGGGGCCTACAGGCTTGACCAGCGCGTTGGGATCGGCAGCAGCAGCGCTGGATGGCGCGGAGACGATCTCGGCACTCACGCCCGAGCCACCGGCAGGCGGCGCCATCTGCAATGGCACGGTGGAGGGTTGATCGGTGCGCGGTGGCTCGGTCGCACCGGTCGGGGTAACGGCTCCCAAGGCTGGCGCGGGAGGCTTGCCTTCATTCGCAGCCGCCGTGAACATGGCGATATTTTCCTTGGTAATATCCGGCGCCAGGGTGCGCTTGGGGTCATCCAGGGAAGGCTCGCCAACGTGCACGGCCTCTACCACCATGGGCCCATGCTTAATGATGTCGAAAGTCTTATCGGTAAAGTGTATTGGCTGGCGGCTGCGTTCCTCAGCGTCGTTCTCGGCCACCGCTTCCGGTGTGGGTTCAGGGACCGGGCGGTTCATGGCCACCAGGCGGTCGCGGGCATCCTCAACATGCGGAGCCATGGGATAGCGGGTAATGACCTTGTTGTAGGCCTGTGAGGCACGATCGAGATACACGGAATTCAGCCGCTCTCGAATGGCGCCGGGCAGCTTGGTCGTGATCTGCACGTTATGGGCCTCGCCGGCATAGGCGTCGCCGATTGCGAGCAGCGCCTGGTCGCTCTTGGAATAGAGCGGATAGGTATCCACCACGGTCTCCAGGCGGGCGATGGCGGCGTTATAGTTCTCGCGGCTCGAATAGTACATGCCGATCTCGGTTTCCCGCTCGGCCAGAACCTCCTGCACATCGCGCAGCTTCTGCTTGGCGCGGGGAACCAGGGTGGAGTCCGGGAACATGTTGATCATGTTCCGATATTCCAACTCGGCGCGCTCTGCGTTGTTGGGGTCGCGGTCGGGCTTTTCCATCTGCTCATAGTAGATATCGGCCACCTTCATCTGGGCTTCGGCGGCTTCCGGGGCGTTGGGGAAGAAGGTGATGAAGTCTTTGTACTCGGCCTCGGCCTGCGTGAGGGCAGCGGTGCCGCCTTCCTTGAACCAGCTGTCGCCCACCGCCAGCTTGGCGCGCATGCGGAACTCGGATTCGGGATAGGTGTTGAGCAGCGTCTGCAGGTCGAGCCGGCAAACGTCGAAGCGGCCCTTCTTCATCGCCAGCATCGCCTTGTCGAAGAGCTCCTTGTCGGGCTGCTTGGAGTTCACCCCTGCCAGCGGGTTGGCGCTGAGGTCGGTGTTCTTCTTTTTCTTCGGCTTCTTGTCGGCATGGGCCGCCACTGCGCTCAGAACGAAGAGCGCAAGAACAAGCGCGGCAATCTTGTGGAACTTGTTGGACGACCGGTTCATAGATCCTCATTGCGGCGCCGGAGGGATGGACTGCACAGCGCCAATTCCCGAATATTCAAAAATCTTACCCTGTTACCCGTCTGCCGGGTTACTCGCCGGCTGCCTGGCGGGCCGCGGCTAGCAGCGCGCGTGCATCCTGCTCCGGGTGCCCTGCGCCGAAAACGGCGTTACCGGCTACCAACAGCTCCGCACCTGCTTGGACGACCTGGGCTACCGTATCGTGAGCCACGCCCCCGTCCACCTCGATTCTAAACGCCAGCCCCAACTCGCGGCGCAGTTCGGCCAGGCGGCGGATCTTTTTTAGCGAGAACGGGATGAACTCCTGCCCGCCGAAGCCCGGATTCACGCTCATGATCAGCACGTGGTGCACCATGGGCAGAATCTCCGCAATCAGATCCACCTGCGTGGCGGGATTGATGACCACCCCCGGCTTCATGCCGTGTTGAGCGATCAGTTGCAGAGTGCGGTGAAGGTGGGGGCAGGCTTCGTAATGGACGCTGACCCAGTTGGCTCCCGCCGCGGCGAAGTCGGGGATGAATTCGTTGGGGTTCTCGATCATCAGGTGGCAATCGAGAGGCAGGCTCGTGGCCTTGCGCAGGCTCTTCACAACCGGGGGGCCGATGGTGATATTGGGCACAAAATGCCCGTCCATGATGTCGACATGAATCGCCGTTCCGCCGCCGCGTTCAGCCGCGGCCACCTGGTCCGCCAGGTGGGCGAAGTCGGCGGAGAGGATGGATGGAAGCAGCTCGACCATACTGTTTTCGAGGGTCCGGGGGCGTTTTCAGGAGGCAAAACCCTGCGCTCCCAGTGTATCAGCCGACTGGCCTGTTGAGCCTGGGCTCCGGGTGGAGTTGAGTGCGCCTGCCGGCGGTCTCAAGCTCCTTTAGCAACAGGCGGCTGCGCGCGCGCATCGCGGCGGTTCCGCTGCGCCCCTGGATGCGCAGCAGATCGAGGACTACAGGCATCAGCGTTGGGTCCTGGCGGGTTAGATCGGCGAGTCCTTGCAGGGACATGGTCTTTACGATGGAACTGCTCTGGCCCTCAAGCCAGGATTGCAGGGCCGCGGCGGCGCGGGCGCACTCCAGGCGAGTCAAAGTGAGGCGCGGGGCGATCAGCGCCAGATGCCAGCGCAGCTTCTTCTCTTGCGCTTCCGCCAGCAGGCCCAGGATAGAGGTCTTCCAGGAGTCGAGCTGCGTAATGATGCGGGGCTGTCCGTCGCGTGTCACTCGCTCAAGGGCGTGCGCGGCGCGGTTGACTACACCCGGATCGCCATCCCAGAGGCATTCCATGAGACGGGAAAAGGATTTGGGCTCGGTGAGAACCAGCGCGGCAACCTCTTCGGCTCGTCCGACGGAGATGCGGCCCTGGCCCTGCTGGAGCATTGCGCGGATCGATTCGGGCCTCGCCATCGCGCTCCTTTCGCATCCATCCTAAGAGCGATTGCCGATGATCGGCATTTTAAAGTCAGCTCCAGAGCCGGAATCGGTCGGCTCGTAGTTCGCCTCGAACGCTCTCTGCCCCGTCCTTTCGGTCTGTTTCGAAAGGGCGGGAGACCACGGCCCCCGACCCCGGATATCAGTTCTTGGACAGCATCTTGGCGGCCACCCGGCCCACGCCCCGCAGCATGGCCTTGACCGGCCAGCGGCCTTCCAGGTCGGGGAAGAAAATCTCACCCGAGCGGCGCACTTCAGGACGGTAGTACCAGCGCTTCAACAGCGCCAGATGGCCCTGGCGGAGCGTAACCGACGGAGCCTGCCCGGGCTCGGCAAGTGCATCCAAAGCAGCTTCCATGCGGGCTTCGAGCAGGCCGCGTGCGATTTTGAGAGTCTTGTTGGCGGGTTCCTTTTGATCTCCGGGAAGACCTCCCTCAGGGGCTAAAGCCCCAGGCGATCCCGGTTGACCCATGTACGGGCTGAAGCCTGTGCCCTTCAAGAAGCTGCTCTCCCTCAAGGGCTCTTTGCTGGCCTCAGTCGACTCTTCTCTGTTCCCTGTTCCCTGTTCCCTGATCTCTGCCCCCTGATCCCTGTTCCCTGTCGTCTCCGGCACGGGCTCGATAGCCATCGGCTGGGCAAAGAGCGAGCTGGAGCCGGATTGCTCGTTCTGGATTCTCATGCCCAGAGTGGAGAATGCTGCCGGGCCGCGCAGGCGCGCATCTTCGAAGAGAAAGACGGCTACCTCATCGGGATTGGCGGAGGCCTGCAGGATCACCGCGCGCAACTGGCTCATGGGGCGGACGAGCTCGGGCGCCAGGGCGCGGACAGCCTCAACGCGCTGCACCTGTGCGTGGAGTGCGGCGGCAGACTCGAATGCCAGATCCGCAGAGGCCTGGTCTCGCTGGGTACGGAGCGTGACCAGGCGGCTTTCGCCGCGCGTGGCCAGAAACCGCTCCACGGCCGTCGACTCCTCCCGGTAGCGCTCGTCGGTGCAGCCCTGGTAGCAGGGTGCCAGGCACATCTTCATTTCGGAGTAGACACAGCCCGGATGGCTGGGATTAGGGTCCAGGTCGTCCGTGCAGCGGCGCAGCAGGAAGAGCTTCAACGCCTCCTCGGCGAAGCGCTCGGCGGCTGCGCGCGACTGGAACGGTCCGTAGGCCCAATCGGCCTCGCGCTGGCTGGGGCGGTTGGTGACGGTAATGCGCGGATAAGCGTTCGAGCCGAGGTAGCGGATGAAGGCCGGTGCGCCCAGGTGCATGCGGTCCAGGGCCTTCGGGCCATAGATCTCTTCCAGGAGCGAAAACTGCGCCAGCAAGGACTCGAAATCGGAACCGGTCAGCCGCCAGGTGATGCGGCGGACGCGCCCGGCCAACTGCAGGCGGCGCGGATGCTTGGGCGAGGGCTGCAAAAGCCGTTCAAGCCGCGAGCGCAGGTTGGGCGTGCGCCCGACGTACGGCTCCGCGTGGGCTTCCGCGCCGTACAGAGCGAAGACGGCCGCGCATAGTGGAAGTTCGGTCAGCGCAGCCCTGGCGTTGGCCGGGTCGAAGGCGAGTGAATGGGTAAGAGCGTCGCCGGGCACGGGGTTCAGGCTCCGGCGATAGTCATGCCGTCGATGCGCAGGGTCGGGCAGGCCACCGAGCCGCGAAAGACGAGGTCGTTCCCGATTGCGGTGACGTTCATGAGCATCTCGGCCAGGTTGCCGGCAATGGTCACCTCTTCAACGGCGTGCGTGAGCTGGCCATTTTCGATCCAGAGACCGGTGGCGCCGCGCGAATAGTCGCCGGTGACGATATTGGTGCCGAAGCCCATCAGGCTGGTGACGTAAAGGCCGGCCGGAACGCCGGCGATGATCTCTTCCGGCGTCAGCTTGCCCGGCTCCAGGTAGAGATTCCCGCAGCCGATGCCGGGCGTGCCGGCCAGTCCTCTTGACGCATTGTGGGTGGATTGGAGCCCCAGCTTGCGCGCCGAGTAGGTGTTGAGCAGATACGTCTGGAGCGTGCCGTTCTGGACGACGACGGTACGACGCGAGGGCAGTCCTTCGCCATCAAAGGGCGAGCTGCCAAAGCCGCCCGCGCCGCTGGGCAGCAGCATCACGTTGTCGTCGACGATGGTGATGGCCGGTGCGGCAATCTGGGCGCCCAGGCGCCCAGCCAGAAACGACGCGTGCCGCCAGATCGAGTCGCCCGACGCCGCCTCAAAGACTGAGCCGATCAGCGACCGGGCCACCTCCCGCGCGAACACGATAGGTACCCGCTGGGTGGGAACTTTGCGGGCGCCCAGCCGTCGCAAGGCCCTGCGGGCGGCCTCCTTGCCAACGTCCTCCGGAGAGTCCAGGTCGGCGAACCGGCGAGCGCCGCTCCACCAGCCGTCGCGCTGCATCTTGCCGTCCTCGTCCATGGCCAGCGGCGCGGCGGAAACGCCGGCATAGCTGGTGCGGTAGCCGCCGACAAAGCCGCGCGAGTTGGCCAGCACTTTTCGTCCGGTCGCGGCGTCAAAGCTGCCTCCATCGGAGTTGGTGATGCGCGGGTCGGCGGATAACGCGGCTGCCTCGCACCTGCGGGCCCACTCAATGCGCTCCGGCCCAGCCAGCGAGTAGACATCGTCGTAATAAAGGTGCAGGTCGTCGGGAACGGTGCCGAATTCTGCGGCCTCGGGCAGCCCCGTGAAGGGATCTTCTTCCGTGACTTTGGCCAGAGCCACGGCTCCCTCCACGAGTTGGCGAATGCCTTCCGGGGTCAGATCGCTTGTTGAGGTGGAAGCGGAGCGCTTGCCCAGAAAAACGCGCAGGCCCAGGCCGCGTGAGCCGGATTCCTTCAGTGTCTCCACTTCGCCCATGCGGACATTGACGCTGAACTCATCGCCCTCGCGGACCACTGCCTCCGCGTCGGAGGCTCCAGCCTTCATGGCCAGCGCGACGACGTCGGCGGTAAGGGATTCGAGGTCAATTTCCGGATTGGAAGCGGTGCGGTCGGCGTGGGTTGCGAGTTCGGCCATGGGTCAACAGTAACAAAACGGCTTGCGGTTCGGCAGCCTCCAATCGCCTCGCGGCGGCAGCCGGGAATCCTGATTTGGCGTTTGGTGTCGGAATTTCGACTCCGCAGTTGGAGGATCTTCAAGCCGGCTGCGTGCTCAGCTGGGTAACGCCTGTGTTTTCAACGGAGCCGCCGCGCATTCACGCGCGACGCGTTTGGTATTGCGATTGCCCTTAATCATGCGACAGACGTGGAATCCGGGAGGTCGGTTGATGAATCGGGTCTTTCTTTTTCTTTTCTTGTTGAGCGTTTTTTCCCCATTGTTGCGCAGCCAGGAGAGCATCCGGGGGCAGCTCAACGATCTGATTGTTGTTGAAAAACAGGGTCGATACGAGCAAGCCATTCGCAGCACGCATTTGCTCATCGACGCGGGCAACCTGGGCGGCGAGGCTGGGCGCGCCTGGACCATCCTGGGATTCGCCTACGAACAGCTGGGGCATTACCAGCAGGCGCAGAAGGCCTACGAGCAGGGTCTTCATATTCTTGAGAAGGACGCCCCGCATAGCATCGAATACGCCAGCGCACTGGTCAACTTCGCCAACCTCAACAATGTCACGCAGGGGCCGGAAGTGGCGTCCAGGCTCTGGTCCAAGGCGCTCAAGGTCCATACCGAGTTGGGGTACCACGCCGGCATCGCGCAGGATCATGCCTTTCTTGCCGGTGTCCTGCTTGCAAGGAAGCATATTTCGGCCGGGCAGAAGGAACTGGAGAAGGCGATTGCGGAAGCGAAGCTGATCCAGAATCCCACCGAGGAGCAGGCCGTTTTTCTTTCCGATACCCAGGGATGGATGGCAAACGTAAAGGGCGACGGCCCATCGGAACTCGCTGCCTATCAGCACTCCCTGGAACTCCGGCAGAGGGCCCGGGGCGAGGACTCTCCCATGACCGCGTGGGCCTATTTGTATTTGGGACTTGCCTACGCCGACTGCAAGGAGTCGGAGCAGGCGCTGGCAAGCTCGCGCAAGGGACTTGAGATTCTGGACCGGGTGGTCGGCCACAATACCCCGCCCTATCTTGCCGGCGAGATGATCCTCGCGCAGGTTCTTGACCGGGAGGGCATGCGCGATGAAGCGCTGCAGGTTCGCAAGAAAGCCCAGTGGTCCGCAAACGAGCTATTTCACGGCCAGTGCCTGGGTTGCACCGTCAGCGTAGCCAGCCTGCGATGACAGTTGTCGAGCCGACAGCGCTTGGCGCGCTCAGGCGGGTCACATCGTTTGAATGGACGAAGCCGAAGAATGGATTTGTGATTGGATCGCGGACCTACCTTCCCGTTCCCCCGACGGTCATCCTGTCCAGCTTGATCGTTGGCATACCCACGCCTACGGGCACGCTCTGTCCGTCTTTCCCGCAGGTGCCGATGCCTTCGTCCAGCTTCAAATCGTGTCCCACCATCGACACGTACTTGAGCGCCTCGGGACCATTTCCAATCAGGGTGGCGTCGCGGACGGGGGCGGTGATCTTGCCGTCTTCGATCAGGTAGGCTTCCGATGCCGAGAAGACGAATTTGCCGTTGGTGATGTCCACCTGGCCGCCGCCGAAGTTGACGGCGTAGAGGCCGCGCTTCACGCTGCGGAGAATATCTTCGGGCTCGTCATCGCCGGCCAGCATGTAGGTGTTGGTCATGCGCGGCATGGGGATGGATTGGTAGC
>CAYUJM010000117.1:0-13698 GCA_964445025.1 uncultured Occallatibacter sp.
TTTCCGATTCGACAAACTCGATGCGCTCGATCCACTTCACCATCTTGTAGCCGAGTTGATTTTCGACCCGCAGCCGCAGCGGAGCGCCATAGACCTCAGGCAGCGGCTGGCCATTCATCTCGCTGGCCAACAGGCACTGCGGCTTAAGCACATTTTCGAGGCTCTGCGTGTCGTAGTAGGGCCCGCCGTAGAGTGCTTCGCCAAAGGAGAAGAAGGCCACAGTGTGCGCCTCAGGCAGAGGGCGAACAAGTTCGATCAGTTTTTTCATGGGGATGCCGCCCCATTTGGCGATGCCGCTCCAGCCCTGGATGCAATGATGCATGGTGATGTGGTCCACTTCGCCTAGATTGCGCAGGTCGGCGAGCGAAAGCTCGACCGGGTTCTCGACCAAGCCGCCGACGTTGAGTTTGAAATCGCGGAAGCCACCGTCAGCCAGGCGCTTCCAGTCGTCGCGCACAGGCACCTTGCCGTTGGGCCAGAAGTAGGGCGAAATGTCCTGCTCCGAATACATCTGCTGCGGCATGAGCCGGTTCAGCGTGAGCAATTGCATGGGATAGGCGACGACCTTGAGCACATGCTGCAGCGCCCGCGGCTGTTGCCACGAGAGGTAGTGCGCAGTGATCCAGCAAGCAACCACGACGCCAATGCCCACGAAGCCCAGCCAGATACCCAGTCGGCCCTGGTCGTTGGTGCCAAGCACAATGTGGTTCATATTGCGTGCGAATCCAGTCATGACCACCAGTGTGATGTGCACGGTGAGAAACGCCAGAAAGCTGAGCATGGTCAGGAAGTGTATGGAACGCGCCGATTGCCGCCCGCCGAAGATCTTCGCATACCAGGTGAAGTGATTCACAACCGCAGGTGACATGGCGATGCCGGTGAGGATCGCCAGCGGTCCGAAGACGAAGACCACCGTGAAGTAGGCGATCTGTTGAAGTGCGTTGTAGCCGTAAAAGCCATTAGGCTCGGCAGGCAGATGGAAGGTAGCGTAGTGGACCCAGGTATTCCAGGCCTGCAGAATCACGGTTGGCGAGGTGGGGATCAGGCGCTTCCATTGCTCAGTCGTGCAGAGCATGGCGACGAAATAGACGCCGCAAAGGATGAACCCATGCACGTTGATAAAGTGCCACACGCGTGCCACGCCGATGGTGTGCCGGTAGCCGGGCGTGCCAACGAGCGGCGTGAGATATCGGGCATCATCCTTGGCCGTCCATAGGCGGTTGCGCGGGACTTTGATGGGAGTGAAGCGGATCCACTCGCTATCCGGGGTGCAGTCGTCGTTGAAATAGAGCCGTGGATGATCGGCCAGGATGGAAAAGCCGCTGCGAATGAGCATGGTGACGAAAAGGAAGTTAAAGAAATGGCAGTAGCGGACCCAGAGCGGGAATCCGTGCGGGCCGGCAAAGTTGTTGGGGTACACCACGGGAACGGGTGGAATGTGCGGCAGACCGGCCACGGCCATCTCAATCCACGCCGCGGCAACCAGCGATGCGATCAGAGCGCCAATTCCGATCAAGATTGAAGGACGAATCCAGAGGCGGTGGCGGCGATCCGGGGGATAATGAACGGCCGCGTGTTCCGCGTCAAACTTGATCACTGTGTGGCTCCTTTGGTGGTTTGGAACTCCGCTCACTCCGGATATGCGAGCTTATATCCGCGCCGACCCTCGCCAGCGTAAAAGCTTCCATCGGCGCACAAAATGACTTTTGTCACTCGCAATGTGTGAATTGATCCTGAAATTACAGCTTGAGCGATACCGAGACAGATTCAGACGTCTGCCGGATCGCCGGGGAAAAATGGGCAGGCGCCGTCATCTTTGTGACTAAAGTCCCTGCACTTCGCTTCACCTCATCTTACCTTCTTACTTGCAGCAAGTCCTTTTGTGAATTCTTACATGCGAATTGAGGCAAAACAATGAACTACAGGCGTTATTGGCTGGCGTTGGCCGTCGTCATCATAGGATCTTTCGCCGTTCTCGGAGGAGTTGGCAGAAAGATGATCAGCGAAGCTCCGCCCATCCCAGACGTGTACACGGCGGACGGGCAGCTTCTCTTCACTGGAAGCTCCATCACTGATGGGCAAGGAGTCTGGCAGTCGATCGGTGGACAGGAGATCGGCACAGTTTGGGGCCACGGAGCCTACGTTGCGCCAGATTGGAGCGCCGATTGGCTGCACCGGGAATCAGAGATTCTGCTGAATACCTGGGCTGTCAGAGCTGGCGCGGCGAATTTTGAAGCTCTCGGGCTGGACCAACAGGCCATCTTCAAAACCCGACTGATTCGCGAAATGCGCACGAACACGTATGACGCCTCCCGCAATCGCGTCACATTGAGCGCTGACCGCGCGGCGGCATTTGAACAGCTTCGCGTTTACTACACCGACGTTTTTGCAACAGGCCGGTCTGAATACGCGATCCCCAGCGGGGCACTAACAAACGCTGCGAAGCAGCATCAATTAGCAGCATTCTTCTGGTGGACCGCGTGGGCTTGCGGCACAGATCGACCTGGTTCCGATACGACATACACAAATAATTGGCCGCATGAACCCCTGATCGGCAATTTGCCGACATCAGGCGCCATCCTTTGGAGCGTGCTTAGCTTTGTCGGGCTGCTCGCAGGAATCGGTGGCCTGGTCTGGTGGTATGCGTCGCAGGAAAAAGAGCTGGTTCATGGGCCTTATCCTGAAAAGGATCCGTTCCTCGCATTTAAACCCACCCCATCGCAACGTGCGACGTTGAAATACTTCTATGTGGTGGTGATCCTCTGGGGCATCCAGATTTTGATGGGTGTCCTAACTGCTCACTACGGTGTCGAAGGCCAGGCCTTCTTTGGATTCCCGCTCGCTAAGTACCTGCCCTACGCCGTCACGCGCACCTGGCATCTGCAAATCGCTATCTTCTGGATCGCGACGTCTTGGCTTGCTACCGGCCTTTATGTCGGACCCGCGGTCAGCGGTCATGAGCCGAAGTACCAGCGATTTGGCGTCAACGCACTCTTCGGTGCATTGATTCTCGTGGTTGGCGGCTCGCTCGCCGGCGAATGGCTTGGCATCCAACAGCGCCTTGGCAACATGTGGTTCTGGTTCGGCACTCAGGGGTATGAATACGTCGATCTGGGGCGCTTCTGGCAGATCCTTCTTTTCATAGGCCTGGTGCTGTGGCTTGTGCTGATGGTCGCAGCTCTCAAACCGGCTCTCGTTCGCAAGAGCGAGGACAGATCGCTTCTGACTCTCTTCCTCATTTCCAGCATTGCTATACCCCTTTTCTATTCGGCCGGACTGATGTACGGTCAGCGCAGCCATCTCGTCACCGCCGAATACTGGCGCTGGTGGGTGGTTCACCTCTGGGTGGAAGGCTTCTTCGAAGTATTCGCAACCGTTGTGATCGGGTTCCTCTTCACTCGGCTAAAGCTGATCGAAATTCGCACAGCAACAAAGGCTGCGCTCTTCTCGACGACCATATTCCTATCAGGTGGGATCATCGGTACGTTTCATCACCTCTACTTCGCCGGTGCGACTCCAGCGGTGATTGGTCTGGGCGCCATCTTCAGTGCATTTGAAGTTGTGCCACTGACCTTGATCGGCTATGAAGCATGGGAGAACATCCGCCTTGCACAACCGACCAAGAAGTCTCCGTGGATCGCCAATTACAAATGGCCCATCTACTTCTTCGTTGCGGTCGCATTCTGGAATCTAGTGGGCGCCGGACTGTTCGGCTTTCTCATTAACCCGCCCATCTCCCTGTATTACGTGCAGGGCCTCAACCTCACGCCGCTCCATGGCCATACCGCATTGTTCGGTGTCTACGGAATGCTTGGACTGGGCCTCACGCTATTTTGCCTTCGCGCTTTGAGTCCCGGCCGGCCTTGGAAGCAAGGTGCTTTGAAGGTCTCCTTCTGGTCTCTCAATGTCGGCCTGACCCTCATGTCAGTTCTCAGCTTGCTGCCGGTTGGGCTGTTGCAAGCCTGGGCATCGATTGAACGCGGAACCTGGTACGCGCGTTCGGCGGAGTTCATGCAATCTGGCTCTATGCAGACTCTTCGCTGGATGAGAGTCCCGGGCGATATCCTTTTCTCGATTGGTGCGGCACTGTTCGCCTGGTTCGTGCTTGGATTGCTCACCGGCCATTCGTACAACAAGGAGGGATCAGGCAAAACGGATACATCCTTGCGCGACAAGAACGAAGAACATTTTGTCGCCCTCGCCGGTCGCTAAGCCAACCTTCCCCGCACCTCACGCGGCGTCCTTGAAGCCTTTACGAGCATCAAGGACGCCGCAATTCGATTGGAGAATCCTGCCGCCGCAGGGCAGGAGTCTGCTGGAAAACCTCCAAGTGGCCGCAAAGCCGGCTGATCGGACAAGTGATTGCTGCCGATTGACTCGTTACGGCTTTCTCGATTAACGCGTTATTGCCATCAGCACCCATTGAGGCCAGATTTGCCCCAATTTGTCGGCATGTGTCAAGGTTTCCCCTTGCGTCGGCGTAGTGGGTTCGGATCGCCGCATTCCAGAGAGCTTGGTGTCACTTGGCGAGAACAGATGGGATGAGAGGGCCGGTCTCGGACGGGATGCGTTAAGCTCCCAAGTTATCAGCGCGCTCGAAGGCGCAAGCGATAAGAAGGAGACCGGCAATGAAGAAGCCTAGCACAAAGACGGTATGTCGGATGGGAAAACTTCAGGATCAGCGGCTGACGATCGGGCCCGATCTGGGGGATCGGTCGAGCTTCTACTGTGTTCTCACTGGAGCGGGCGAGGTGATTGTTGAGGAGAAGGTCGTCACCAGCCCGGAAGCGATGAAGAAAGGCTTTCGGCAAGATGGCGCGGAGCCGGATAGCACTGGAAACCGGCACGCACTCGCCATGGGTAAGCCGCCTCCTATCCGACCTGGGGCCGTTCGGCGAAGACTCCGACCTGCGGCGGTGGGGACTGAAGCTGGCCGAGCGGGGGGGCAAAAGGGGAAAGGAACGCGCCATCATCGCCGTGGCACGCAAGCTTGCAGTGCCGCTGCACCATCTTTGGATCAGTTGCGAGGAGTACGAGCCGCTCCACAATACGCAAAAGCGGAGACTGGTAGCGGCATAGTTCAGACAAAAGCTTGAATGCACCACACCAAAATGTCGGGGCCCGGCGACTGCATCATGCGCTTGCCCGCGTTCCTTAACGAATTCAATCCCGTCCAGGAGGCGCGCCAGGCCGATGTGGTCATTCGAAAGTTTTCGGGGCTCGAACCGAACGCTCAAGGGAAAATGCTCTTGAGTTTTGTTCCAGTTAAAGGCTATGCAACAGTGACAGGCATCGAGGTGCTTCCCAAGTAAATGAGTAATCCAATTCGAGAATGGGAACCAAGCCGATTTTCGTGACTGAAGGTGAATTCACATGACGAGTGCTAAAATGCAAACGCTTCCCCAGGAAAGGTGCCTTATGCGCGCTGACCTTGCCGTCCGCGCTGTCCACCGTGGGGACATGCGTATCGACGTGTACGTCAGGGATCGAATCCTGCCCATCGACTATCCCTCGAGACCGGGCGCAGACCCAACACCTCTCGAAGTTCTTCTCGCAAGCCTGGCGGCTTGCGCCGGGAACACGCTCAATATGGTTCTCCGTCGGAAGTTTGGCGCGAAACTCGACTCGCTTGAAGTGGAGGCTCGAGCTGAGCGCCGGGAGGAACACCCAACGGTACTTGCCGTCATCGAGCTTGTGTATCGCCTCCGCGGCGAAGAAATTGCGCCGGAGAGACTCGACCGGGCTATCCGCCTCGCCGAAGGACAGCTCTGCCCTGTAATAGCTATGCTCCGCCCGGGAACCAAGATTACTTCCTCCGTGAAGTCAGACTGGTCCGCTCATCAGCGCACTTTCCATGAGTAGTCCTCCATGATTGGCCCGGTCCGTTGAGATGTGGGGCTACGTGCTTCTCGGCGTCGTCGTCACCAACATTGCTCCCGCATGAGAGATTACCTTGGCAGGTCTGGCGATCAGTGTCGCCTGGATTCTGCTTATGGCGATCTTTCCGTCACTCCTCCTCACCGCCTCGCAAAGGAGAAAGGGACGATATAAGGAACATCCCGGCTAGAATGCAAGCGCTTAGCGCCGCGCCAATCCAGACCGGCACGCGAGCATACAGAACAAACAGCAGTGATAACCCGGTCGCAAGCCCAAGCGCCCACGCACTTCCCCATCGAGGCCAACAGAAAAGAAGCACGAGAGCGGCCGCAAACTCGAAGAGCGCCAAAACCCAGACAGCGATCTCAATTGCCTCTGACCCAAGCGACTGCAGGCTGCGTCTTTCGACTCGAGCTTGGATTCCGAGCAGGATTTTGGGGACAGCAACATGGTCTCCGAACTCGGTGAATATGTCGAGCAGCAAAAGCCTCGGTTCCGTCCAGTGGTAGTGAAGCCGGACCCGGCTGATCAGCCGCGTATGGCCGTTGTCAATCGGATACAGTGCCCATACAAAGCTGCCATCCGATGGGGCTGTCGTCTTCCCCTGCCAGATGAGATAGCTGTCCTGCTGCATCGGCCCGAAGAACGCAGAAGCGGCCGTGCTAATGGGAAGGACATCGCCTGTTCTGGGATGCTGCAACTCCGGGAGAATCGAGTCCGCACTGCGAATCCCCGTTTCGCTGCCCAGGTTCTCGATGAGGTCGTAGCCATAGTACCCTGCTCTCCGATATCCCATCTGCACTAGCCATGGCCAGACTTCCTTCGGTGTGCCGCGAATGGTGATGGCGCGCGTGGCGCAGAAAGTTGGGGCGGGAACAAGGTCGTCTCCAGGCATTGGCCGCGCCGCCTCCCCTGCCGTCGCGCCCCAATGCAATTGTGCTGGACGAACAACAAACAAATAGACGGCTGCCAGCAGACAGATGAGTACAGTGACCGCCGGCAGCTTTGTTGTAATGATGCGATTGTGCTTTCTGTCTTTCATCCTGTCTGCAGTCCTCGTTGAACCGAATCAGGCGGTTGCGGACATTCGCGGCTTTCAGAATTCCGGCTACCGACTGAGGTTTTCATTTCGTGGGGTGGCCTTGGATGTTGGAAAAGGAACTGCACGGCTCTCGAACGGATTTCGTGCAAGTGAGTGAACAGGCTCACGTGCTCGCCGCCTTCAATGAAGAGCGTTTCAGCTTCCGGCAGTCTATACGCAAGCGCTTTTGCCTGAGCGAAAGGCACGGCCTGATCGGCTGTGCCATGCACAACGAGCAAGGGCGCCGATATGCGCTCAAGCGGATAGTTGAAGGGCATGCGGGATTGCCGGATGTCGTTCTCGGTGCCGGGTATTCTCTCCGCCATGCGGTCCATGGTGCTCAACTGCAAGGCGAGCATCAGCGGTCCAGCCTCGGGGTCCCGGAGAGTCCGTGCACGCAGATCTGGGTCCGCAATGGTACGGCGAGCTGCTTCAGCGGGGTTGGCGGCAACCTTTCTGCGCATCGCCGCAACAAGAGCAGGCACACACGCCATCCACTTCATCAGATGGAATCGCAATGGCAGCCGCGCATCGATTTGCGCGCTGCATGCCGAAATCATGATGAGAGAAGGGCAGCGCTCGGGATGCCGGAGGGCGAACTGGAGAGCACACTGACCGCCGCCGGATATCGTGACCACCGTTGCGTCTGAAACATTCAGTGCGTCGAGCAAAGCTGCGCAGAGATCCGCCTGTTGCTCTGGCGTTTTTCCGCGAACGAGCGGCGTGCCGAGATAGCCGGGGCGAGAGAGCGCGATGAACTGGAGGCCGGAATCCCCCAGCGCGGCCCGACCAAGCAGCAGACTTTGATCGTACCCGCCCATGGCCCCATGAAGGAGAAGAACCGATGGCCCATTGCCCGATACGGCGCACTCGACAGGGCCCATGCGCGTGTCAACCAAAGTCGGACGCGGCTCAACCCATCTGTCATGAGTCGTGGTCATGAGGCCCTCCTCTCCGAAGAGTTGGTGCGTGCGGACCGTGTTGCCGAACGCCTCTCGGCCAGGTGTCGGATCAAAGCGAGCGCTTCTGCGGAGGGTTGGCGTTCGACGCGCCGGTATTCGCGGCCGTCCGCGGTTCTGGAAATCAATCCGCGATCGAAGAGCTGACGCCGCAACAGGGCGTGATCCCCGAACAGATGATTGGCGCGGATGTGCTGATTGAGCTGCTCTTCGGTGAGCTTCTTGCGGGATGGCATGCGCGACCACAGGACCCAGAGGCAGACCTCCTGCAAGCTGGACTTGGCCGGCCAATTGGCCAGCAGGCCTTTGGCATCGAAATACCGCGCTAGCCTGTTCACCTGCTCGTAGTCGATGGGCGCGGGCGCTGCCTGATTGCGGGTCAGCAGATCGTGCGCGGCAGCCTGCGCGCGAAGGCCTTGGAAATTCCGGTAGCCGGCCGAGCGGGCGAGCATGTTCAACAGCTCGACATGGCCGGGAGCGGAATCGCGATCTCCGAGCTGTTCACGCAGCGAACGTGCCAGGGCGGAGATATCTTGAGTGGCGAAGGGTACAGAAGTTTTTGACATCGCTTATCCTCTCGGAAGACGCGCCGATCCGGACTCGGATTGTCGGGGGTCGCCGTCTTCCAACTCGGCACGGGATAAGGTGTCAGTCGTAGTGAGAACGTTGGCAGGTTTAGCTCCCCTTGCGGGGCGGCGACGCCTGGGTGAACTGCCGACCAGGAAGTATCGTAGCGCAAATTCCCTTCCCGGGATGTGATAAGCGGATTTTTTGCCGCCCCGAGCCACATGAGATGCTCTTCCGGGCGGGGCAAGAAGACTAAATCGATTGGCCCAGGCGCTTCTCCAGTTGGGCGCGAAATGTCCGGCTTACGCGCGTTCGCGAGCCGTTCTTCAGGACGGCGTCAAACTCGCCATGCGAGATCGGCTCCAGTTGGAGAATGCTCTCGATATTCACAATCGCGGAGCGGTGCACACGCACAAAACGCCGGGGATCAAGCTTCTCGGCGAGGTCGTTGAGCGACACCCGATAAAGCAGTTCCTTTCCCGCCACGTGCAGGCTGGCGTAGACGCCGGCGGCCTCAATCCAGTCGATGTCTGTCGCCCTGACAAAGCGGGTGGCGCCGCCCGATTTGACCACGAGGCGATCCCAGCGGCGATCGGGCGGCTGCGCAGATACCATCTTCATCATGCGCTGACCGAACTCGCGGATGCTGAGTTCGTCGAGTCTGGCCATGGCCCGAGCCATAGCGGCTTCGAAACGTTCATCGCTGAATGGCTTCAGAAGATAGTCGAGCGCATTGGCCTCAAATGCGCGGATAGCATGCTGGTCATAGGCCGTTACGAAGACGGTTAGGGGCATTTGTTCGCAGCCAATGGCATCGATCACACCGAGGCCGTCCAACTCAGGCATCTGCACGTCGAGGAAGACCAGATCGGGGTGCTGCTGCTCGATCATTTCAACGGCGGCCTGCCCGTTCGCAGCCTCAAGAATGGTTGCGACCCTGCCAACGCGGTCGAGCAAATCGATGACGCGCCGGCGCGCCGGGGCCTCGTCGTCTACGACCAATACGCGAATCTGTTCATGCGATGGCGTGATCATGGATTTTCTCTTCTGCTACGTGCAGCGGCAACGAGATCTCGACTTCGGTTCCACCTCCCTTGCGCGCGTGGACATCGAAGCAGCTATCGCCATCCGGATACAGCCCGGCGATGCGGCCCCGCGTTACGGCCAGGCCCACACCGGCAGAGACTTCAAGGGACCATCCCAGTGGCAGGCCCACACCGTTGTCCCGCACACGAATCTCCAGCCGCCCGTCGACACGCTGCGCAGAGACGGATACGGTACCGCCGGAAGACCGGCGCGATATCCCGTGGCGGATGGCGTTCTCCACCAGAGGCTGGACAATGAGGGAAGGCACGGAGGCATATTTCACCTCTGGCGCAACGTCGATTTCCACTTTCAGCTTGTCTCCAAAGCGGATCTTCTGGATGGCGAGGTAATGCTCGAGAAACGCCATTTCCTCGCTCAGTGGAACCTCCTGCTTGTCCTTGGTTTCAAGCGACATGCGCAAAAGATCGCCAAGATGCTCAATCATGGTGCGCGTGAGCTTCGGGTCGCTCTCCACATGCGACGAAATCGTATTCAGCGCATTGAAGAGAAAGTGCGGGTCGAGTTGCATGCGCAGCGCGTTGAGACGAGCCTCGGAGAACTTTCTTTCCAGGCGTTCCAATCTTAGTTCGCTGGAAAGATAGCGTTCGTAATAGCGGAATGCCTGCAGAGCGCCCACGATCATCCAGTAGATGAGCCCGCTCCACAAGAACCAGCCCAGCTCTTGCTGTGCAAAATGCTTGGAAACCTGGATGTAGCTCCAGGGAACCACGTGCAATACCGCGCGAGCAACTGCAAATAGATAAACATAAACCACGGTGAGCAAGGGGCTGATAAGAAGAAACGCGAAGACGCGCCGGGCAAGTTGCTTGTCTGTAAAAGGCAGCCTCCGGTCAATGGCGAAGATCAGCGGAGCCATCAAGCCCCACGACCACCATTGCGAAAGCGATAGAAGCAGAGACCCCATCCATCCGCTCATGGCAAACATCGACAGCGTGAAGATAAGCCCGAGAAGCGTCCAGAACATGGCCGCGAGCACGGCGCGGCCTGCCCAATTCCCCATCATCCACTTCCCGAACTCTGTTCGGCGCGTCATCGATCTGTCTGGCAGGATTCTTGGCACAATTCTACTCGCACTCATCCAACTTGTGCATCGCCTCCTGTGCGGGGCCAATCTGGATCGACAGCGCAGATTCCCCTGATTCCTCCCCGAAAGTCCTCCGTTGGTCCGGGCTTGGTTTGGCCAGCCAAGGGAAAACGATCGGGGAGGAGGGTTTGGCAGCGTTAGTTGAGCGCGTAAATGTTGCCGTCCGTGCTGCCGACGTAAACAGTATTGCCAACGACAACGGGTGAGGAGAGAATCGCGCCCACTGTAGAGAGCTTGCGCACGCCAGTCACCATGTCCTCATAAAGAAGATGCGGATAGCTGGCCTCGAATATTGCGTCCCATTTGAACGTACCGTCTGGGAGCGACAAAGCGGGAAAGTTCTGCTTCGAAGCCTCGGTTTGAAAACTCCATACAGGCTTTTGGCTGGCCAGATCGATGGCCGTGAGCTTGCCGTCAAACGTGCCCATATAGATGAGCCCATGGGCAATCGCCAGCGAAGAGAAAACGGGCACTTTGGTGTCGAGGCTGAAGAGGAGTTTGCCGGAATTGGCATCGACTGCCTCAAGATGCCCAGGCACAGACCAACCGAAGTAGACCCTGCCATCGAAGACGGCGGGAGAGTTGTTGACCCAGGATCCTTTAGTGGAATAGAACCATTTCAGCTCGCCGTTTGCGGCATTGAGCGCATAGACATTCGAATCGCGGCAACCGAAGTAGACCACTCCGTCTGCAACTACGGGAGAGGATTGGATCCCGACATGGTTGTGGATGTCCGGATCGTCGCCGGTCTTGAAGCGCCACTTTTCCGTTCCGTCCGCGGCGTTGAGGGCGTACATGTAACCGTCCCAACTACCAATGAACAGCGTGTCATCTGCGATCGCGGGTGAGGAGTGAACAACATCCCCGGTGTGGAATTTCCATTTCAGTTCGCCGGAAGTTGCATTCAGGGCGTACACATTCCCGTCTCCGCTGCCGAAGAAGACATTGCCCTCCCAAATCGCCGGGGAGGAAAGAAAGAAGTCCCAGGGATCGGGCATGGTCTCTCCCTGCGGCTGCATCCCATGAAGATGCTTTGCCGAGTAACGCTTTTCGCCCCCAGTCTGGAACTTCCACTGCAGCTTTCCGGTCAGAGCATCGACCGCGTAGAAGCGGCCGTCGTAGCTTCCGAAAAAGACGAACCCACCGCTCACCGCCGGCGACGATGTAACGGCGCTATCGGTGGCAAACTCCCATTTCAGCGCGCCGGACTCAAGGTCGATCGCGTAGAGGTTTGCGTCTGTGCTGCCAACGTAGACCATCCCGTTGGCGACGGCTGGAGAGGAGACAACGCGCCCGCGTGTCTGGAACTTCCATTTGACGCCGGTCAGCGTTGGCACTCCGGCACCTGCGTACACACCTGCATGAGAAATCCCGCCTCGAAACATGCTGGCCTCCTGGCCGGTGGCCGGAATAACAGTCGCCAGCACGGCGGTGAACGCAATCACGGTCCGGACCGCGATAAGCAAGGTGAATTTCGCGCAGTTCACGCGGCGGCGGGATGTTGAAGTGCATTTAAAGATGTCGCTCATTCCTTGACCTCTCTTTCTGGCTGCTCGTAATTCGTCGGCAGGCGCCTGTGACGTAAGGGCCTTTCTCGTGCTTCTTGCCTTCGTCAATCCACCGGCACAAGAGCACGAGCAGGAGGCTGCTGCGGCTGCACATTCAGCAAGCCTGTGCGCATCGGAGTTGCGGAAAGGTGAATCATCTTGCGTCTGCCTGCAAAGCGCACCAGTTGATTCGTCTGATCAAATGTGACCGCGAAGGTCTGCATCGCACTGGCCCCGAAGTTAGCCAATGGAAATGCCCGATTCACTTCGACAAATGGCTGTTTGAACGTGTATTCGCCCAGTTGAACGTCCAATCCCAGCTTGGCTGCCTCAAACCGGAACCGAGTGGATAGTGAGCTGCAATAACCGAATTCCTGGGGATCGGAGGCGAACTTCAGCCTCGCGGCGAGCTCTTCAGGCAGGCTCAGGCCCATTCCGCCCGAGTCGATATGTGCATCGATCTGCAAACCGCCAGCGTGGAGTGTGACGATTGGCAATCCCGCCACCGTCCGGAACGGGAGCACGGACCGTTCGCCATCCGGCACAAGAGAGCCGACCGCCAATCTCAGCTCGCGATTTGGGAAGTCAAGCGTGAGGAGGTAGTCGCGAAACAGCGCGAATCCCAGCAATCCCTGGCAGGATGAATCTTCGTTGCTCAACTCGTGTACAACCGCCTTGACCCCGTTAAACTCGACGCCCTCGACAAACAGCGACTGAAGTATGACCAGCGGCGCTCGTTGCACGCCCTGGCCGCTGGGGTCGCTTAAGCGGACCTTACCCACGACAGGGAGAGCCAGCTCTTCGGCCAGTTCCGAAGTCACTATCCCCTGCCCGCCCGTCCCGGTGTCAACGAGAAACCGGAATGGGCCTTTCCCATTTACCAATGCCGTCACCACTGGTTTGCCCTGGATCAGTTCAATCCGCCCGGAATGTACGTCAACCTGAGCGAACAAAACTCCCGCAGCGCCGGCCAGCAGCGTGGCGACTACGAAGAACCTTGAGGTGAAACTCGCGCAGGTTTTCATGCCTGCACTCTATGCGCACCCCGGATTGCGGTCGACCAATATGAGGCGATCAGGACGCAGGCGTTGCAAACCGGTTTGGTTATTCGACGAGTCGGATCAGTGCGATGCTAGCCAATGCAGACAATCATGTCGACGCAAAGGTGACTCGAAGTATGGCTCACTTGGCGAGAAGCGCTTCCCATGAGTTGAGACCTGACCAGCGCCGTTCTTGGCAGAGCATCCGCTCACGAACCGCCGTCATGCCCGGGCTGAGCGGCGTTTTTCAGGATATAACCCGATGTTTGCCCGAAGTGTTTGCTGATATACAACTTACGAGTAGGTGACGACTTGGCCGGAACTGGGTTCCGGAGCTACATGCGACAATCTAACGGTCGTTCGTAACGCGAAGTGCTAGCTGGTTGATTGTGGGCAGCAGGCTGCGAATGAAACAACGAATACGTTTCTGCACGTC
>CAYUJM010000118.1:0-13489 GCA_964445025.1 uncultured Occallatibacter sp.
GACAACCTTCCCACACCCGGCGCACCCAACCGGTATTACAGAAATGTTCCTTGAAAATGCATGCGTTCAGGCGGGACGAAAGTGATTCGAGCTGTCCCAACTGCACAGCATGGCCAGGCCGGAAAGCCGAACCCGGATTGCCCGGTGCCCTCGAGAGAAACCCAAGTCGGCGGCGCGCCAATCACCCGGCGCATCGCCGGCTTTACGTTCCATGGGTGGAGAGATTTTGGTTGAATATGGACAGCCAGGAAGAAGAAATGGCGGGAGAGCGGGACTCGAACGAAAACAGAAACATCAACAAAACATGGAGAAATGACGAAATCATAAATAGCAATTCAGCGAAACTACTCCCTCCAATTGCCGCCGGGCGTGTGGTTCCTGTTAGGGAATCCGGGCATGCCGTGCCTTCGGCACTGATCCTAGGAGTTGACTCCGCGGCCGCCGTTCCTGCCGCGCCGGGCTTCGCGACCGCGGCTCCCGCCCGGGGTCGTCTACCCTAAAACTACGTCATGTCTGATTGGACCTTCTCCCTATTCCCTGCCGCGCGCCGTGACGGGTCGCTATGAAAGCCCGCGTCTCCGAACTGACCGCCATCTTTTTTGCTGTCTTCGGCTTCACCTGTTGGGTGCTCGGTGATAGTTGCATCAAGTGGATCGGGCAATACGGCCTGCCACCGGAAGAGATCGTCGCCTTCATGGGCCTCTTCATGGCTCTCACGCTCACGCTGCAAGCCGCTGTGCGAGGCAACCTCGGCAATCTGCGCCCGCGCTCGGCGGTGCGCCAGGTTCTGCGCGCGCTTCTGGACATGACGAACAACGTGTGCGTCGTCATCGCCCTCCGCCACCTCTCGCTGACCATGTTCTACATCCTTGTCTTCACCTCACCGCTGGCCATCTCCGCTCTTTCGGCCGTCTTTCTTGCCGAACGCATCACCCCCAGGAAGGCTTTTGCCCTGCTCGCCGGCTTCTGCGGCGTGGTCATCGCGGTCGCCCCCTGGAGCCATGCTCAGCGCATCGATCTCATCGGCCTCGTCAGTTGCCTTGTGTGCGTTGCCTGCTTTTCGGTCAACATGGTCTGGTCCCGCGTGCTTACGCGCACCGAATCGCCTGAGAGCCTTGCTTTCTGCTCCGGTCTGGTGACGGCCATGGCCGGCATGGCACTGACCAGCTTCCACCCTCGGCCGCTCACGCACACGCTTTGGCTGGCGCTGGGGATGATGGGCGTCTTCTGCGCAGCCGGCACGCTCAGCTTCTACGTTGCCGTCAAGCACACATCGGCGAGCACCGTCTCGCAGTACCACTATACCCAGTTGCTCACCGGCGCATTGATCTCCTACCTCGTCTGGCACGACAAACCGGGTCTTCCCATGCTGGTCGGTGGATCTCTGATTATTGGCTCGGGCCTGATGATCGCCCTCACCTCGCGCAACCCTCAGCCAGCCCTGCTCCCCGATATCGCCATCCGATGAGGCTCGCGCACCGAGCCTCTCGCGGGGAGCATGCAACGTTGTGGTAGGTTCATTGGGCTGTGGTCGCTAACGATGGGTAGTAGTTGAGCGCACAGCTTCTTCGACCAGGGTCTTGATCCTCGCATTCACGTCTTCGGGCTTGAGGAAGAGGGTCGCGCTGAGGCACTGGAAGGCGAGTTCGCCGCTTTCAGGAGAGTAGTTCCACGAGACTTCCGTGTCGAATTTGGACGAGGCGCCGGAGTTGCCGGTGGGGAAGAAGCCAGAGGCATTGGCATTCCGGATAAGAGTCGCGTATTGCTCCGGACGGATGTTGGAGAAGATCTGGGGGGCCCGGCGGCATCGTTTTTCTCCATTGCGGGCTCACTGAATTCGCCTTCCGCAACATCGTCCTCATGCCGGTCAGGTAGACGCCAGGCCACACCGGAGATCAAACCCGGCGCGCTGCTGCTCCCGGACCCGGCCTAACGGAGGATGTACCAGAGATGCCAGACACCGAAGATGCTGAACGCCGCCAGTGTTTCGAGGCCGATCGCCACCAGAAAGCCCTTCAGGCAACTTCCCTTCTCTGCCCCCGCATCGCAATCGAACTCCACCTCGCGGGCTAATGCGAGGCCTTCTGCCCCGTAAGGTGCCCATCCGGGCCCGGGAAGAATGTTCTGGCGCATAAACAGTTGGAACGTTTCAGCTTCAAATTCAATCAGTGCATGGTTCGCCATGTGCATTCCTCTCTCCCGAGAGCCTTGCCGGCGTTAAGCCGGACTCGATATCCCGGGGCCCGAGATCAACATTCAGAGGACCGGATGCCTCCTTCTCAGTTGTCTTCGATGTTGAGCAGGAATGCTGGGCAAAAGCGATCACCTTGCTGAGAGAGAGCGAGTTTTCAGTGAACTCAGGGATAAACGGGCATCTTCGAGAAGATGCAAGAGCCCTGCAGGAAAGGAAGCAGCGAATCCGTCCTGGCCTCGAGGCTTGCGGGGGAAATCGTGAGGTGTCGCTTGAAGCGTAAATCGGAGGCATCGGTGAACCGGGATTTTCAGCTTCGACAAGTCGCTAGCTGAGGACGCCAACCCTATCCTGAAAAGGATGAAGGCAGCACAGCAGCCGCGTTAACCGCGAGTCGAGGCAGGTCCACCACGCGCAAAATTCCCAGCCAACAGCTTCCCGTGCCAACGGCTACGTGCGCAGGGGCCTCGTGCACTGCAGCGGTGGTGGAGCAAGCCCGATATGGGTAGACATAACGGCGGGGATGAACACAGGGATTGCGACGACCATCCGCGGGCGCCGTGGATAAGGCGTCCCCTTATTTCGTCTGGGTGCTGTGGAAGATCGGTCGCGGACCGACAAGGCTGACTCTCAGAATCCCCGGTCCGCTCTGTTCCTGAGCAGTGTTGACCAGCCTTCCATACCCGCCCAACATCATACTGCAAGCCAGTTCGCCGCGGTGGCTGAGCGGTCAACCTGTGTCAGTGGCGCAATCCGGCGGTGTAGCGAATCGAAGATATCGAGCGACCGATACCATTCCGCCCCTCAACCAACCGCGAATTTCGTCATTAACAGAGTCTGTGTCGCTGAATGCCATAGGTTCCGAGGAGCCTCAGAAGGCGTGGAACTGGCTTTCTCGGGACTGTTGGGTGCATTTGAGGAAATCCAGGCGTGCTTCTCAAGTTCCAGGAAGGACCGCCGGTGGTATAGTGGCACAGGCCGGGGAGGCCAAAAATGAAATAGTGGTCAACCGATCTCGGCGACGCTGACGAATCCGGACGGTCGAGTCACCGGCGAACCCCAAGATGCAGACTCACCCGCACGATCTGAGTCCGCTGCTCTGGTTCCGCTTTCAGCCTCGTCTCCAATCCGCTCCACTGGCGGTGTCGCCTTCGGAGACGCACCCGGAGGCGGCGGAAGGTCGTTCAATCCGGCTCCGACCAGATCGAGTGCCAAGCCAGGTCGATTGCACTGGTACCCATGAAATCCATCCGGGCGCAGTCTGCGCCGGGATGGGCCGGTTGGTCACCCGTGAGGTAGATGCTGGCGTCACAGTGAAATTCATGCGGTGAGAACATGTCGAAGACGAACGAGAAGACTGTATCCCTGGTTCTCGGAAGCGGCGGCGCGCGAGGATTGGCGCACATTGGCGTCATTCATTGGCTCGAAGAAAATGATTTCAAGATCAAGTCGATCGTCGGATGCTCGATCGGCGCAGTGATCGGGGGCATCTACGCTGCCGGGAAACTGGATGAGTATGAGCAATGGGTGCGCTGCCTGACGAAAATCGACATCGTTACGCTGCTCGATCTTTCGTGGGAGAAGAGCGGATTGGTAAGAGGTGAGAAACTCGTAAACACCCTGGTTGCCCTGGTGGGGGAGAGAAAGATCGAAGAACTCCCGATTTCGTATACGGCTGTCGCCACTGACCTGAGAGGCCAGAAGGAGGTCTGGATACGGTCGGGCAATCTCTTCGATGCTATGCGCGCCTCCTTCGCTTTACCTCTCTTCTTCACTCCGTTCAAGTTGAAAGGGGAAGATCTTGTCGATGGAGGGGTTCTGAATCCCTTACCGATCGCACCGACGGCTGGCGATGAAACTGACCTGACGATCGCCGTGGATCTGAACGGGCCCGCTGGGAGTCCGGTAGAGCCGGTTAACGTGAGCGCCGCCCAGGAATCTCCTTCATCCCCGTTCCGTGAAAAGATCAATCGCTTCATCGGCCGCCTCCAAGCATCCATGACAAGCGGCGGCAGTCGGGATTGGGGACCGTACGAAATCGCCATGCAGGCGTTCGAGGCCATGCAGAGCACCATAGCCCGCCATAAGTTGGCCGCCTATCCACCCGACACGGTCATAGAAATCCCCAGGAACGCGTGCCGGACATTGGAGTTCGACAGGGCAGCCGAGATGATCGCATTGGGATACAGAAAGGCAAAGATGTGCGATTTTACGACTTCGCCTGGCAGGCACTAGCAGGCGATCTCAGACAACGTCAACGTGAGCCAAACCATGTCATGGAGGGGAGGCCGGCAACACAACCGAAACTCTGAAATCGAATGAAGAACAGACTTCGGTGAGTTCGCCGGGCTGTTGGCAGATGAGCGTGAAACCTCCGGTTTGCCGGTATCAGTTCAAACTCCGGAATCCCGCGTGTGGATTTTCGCACTGGCTCGCTAAAGCTTCGGCTGACTTTGGTGATTGATCCCCCCTCCAGCCTTGGATCTAACGATGGGAAGAACCGCCTGAGCCGCTAAGACCATCGTTAGGACGGCAACTGTCCTCAGGTAGAGAGGCTCTGTTGTTCGAGGAGCGTGCGGCGCCCTGGATCGCGAGCGGCGCGCTTGGGCGCGTGCTGGAGGACCGGTGTCCGCCATTTGCGGGCCTCTTTCTCTGCTACCCCAGTCGGCGGCAGCAGACCGCCGCTCTTGGGGGTCTCATCGAAACTCTGCATCCGGGAGAACCCAACCGGTGACCGGAAGGCCGCTTCTCAGAAGTGCTGGTCCCAGCCGCTCGCCCTGCTCCTTCGCTCTTTGCTGGGCTGTTTCCGATCTCGGTCAACATGAAGACTGGATGATCTGTGCAACCATCCTCGCACAGGTATCGACGCCCAGAGTGCTGTTCATGGTGATGTGGTAGAGCCGGGGATCGGCCGAGTCGCAGTCGTAGTAGTAGCGTGCATAGTGCAGGCGCTCGGAATCTACGCGGCGCAACAGAGCTTGCAGGTTTTGCTCGTGCGGGTGGCGAAGCTTCATGCGCGCAATTCTCTCGTTGAGCGGCGCATAGACCAGCATGCGGAGCACATGGGAATGGTGCCGTAAAATACACTGTGCGCTGCGTTCGATGATGACACAGTTCCCCACCTTGGCGGCCTCCTGAATGATGCTCGCGGTGAGTATTTGCACCATATCGCGATCCACTGCGAGTTCAGAACCCTCCCCGACATACGACTCCGGACCTCCTTGGCGGAAGCTCCTCATCACACGTTCCCACCATGCGATGGCGTGTTCGTCGGCCTGCGCCGCCCAGGCAGGGTCCACCTGCCCCATGGCAGCGACCTGCTCGATGATCTGCTTGTCCACGCACTCCCAACCCAGAAGTTCAGCAACCTTACGCCCGATGTCGGAGCCTCCGCTGCCGTACTCTCTTGCGATTGTCAAAACGTTGAACATCGTCTTCCTTCCTTGGGGTCGCTCCACTCTCCTTTTCCGGCAGCTGCAGTTCATTCTTGCTTCAGCGCCGTATCGTCCGCAAATTGCACTGAAGCAAAGGCGTCATCCAGTCCGGAGGAATCACCTGGAAGCTCACTCCAGATCGTCACAATTCCTCTCGCGCGGCGATTCGACGTGGGTTTTCGAACAGGCGCGCGGTGGCAGCACCGAAGATGAAACCGCCGATGTGCGCCAGGTAAGCCACCCCGCCGGCCTGCACATCCGCAACCGAGCCGGCGTCGAAGAGCTGGGTGAGGAACCAGAAGCCGATCAAGAGTACCGCCGGGATGAATGTCACGCGAACAAAAATGAAGATGAAGAGAAGGGAGCGAATGCGGTCGTGAGGGTAGGTAACCAGAAATGCTCCCATGACTGCTGCAATCGCCCCGCTGGCGCCGAGGATCGGGGTGGTGGAATGCGGGCCGGCTGCCACCTGCGCAATCATCGCCACCAGGCCGCCCGCGAGGTAGAACACAAGATATCTCCAGCGGCCCATCGCGTCTTCGATCTCCGGGCCAAAAGCCCATAGGAAGAGCATATTGCCGATGATGTGCAGCCAACTGCCGTGCATAAACATCGAAGTCACCAGCGTGATCCATTGATGACCAGAAACAATCTGGTCCGGAATCGCGGACCAGGTGTTCACAAATGGGTCACCGCCCATCAGTTCCAACACGAATCCAAGCCCATTCACGAGGACAATGAGGACCGTGATTACTGGAATACGCGTAGGGCGCCTCGATACATCGCCTAACGGGATCAACCCTCCCATTTCATCTTTCCCCCAGTCGTTCGCTCATGCAGGCGGCATCCTGGGTGAAGCTGTTCATGAACGGACGCCGAAAACGCTGCTAGGAGATTCTCGGCAATTGTAGAGACCGCGCACAGGAATCGGGAAGGTCGGCTAGAGTAGCTCTTCGATGACCGTAATCCTGCTCACAATCTGGCCTCTCACGGTGCCCTGGACAGTTCGGGCTCAGGAAGAAGACACCAAACCCCATATCGACGATGGGACCAACAAGGCGATCAGAGAGATAAATGCCGACATACTCTCGGCCCGCGAAGCCGACCGCGAAGAACGCTTCGCCGATGCGGAATCACTGATGCTTAAGGACACCGCAGCCAAGCCGCAGTTGATTCCACCTTGGGTGGAGCTGGGCTTGGCACAGATCGGTCTTAAGAAGCTCTCTGGGGCAGAGGCCTGCTTCAAGACAGCGCTCGCCATCGATCCGAAGAATCCAATGCCCGAACGGGAAATCGGCTACTACCAGAATGGCACTCCCCGGACCACACACGTCGCCCGTCACCGACGTTCCGCAGGAGGTGGCCTATCGGCGCCGCACGCCGGATATCGATGGCATCATCTACAGCAGCCTTGGCGAGATTTATATTCACACCCAGCGCATTCCCGAAGCAGCGGCAGCTATTAATCGCGCTTCCAAGGCTAATCCGAGCAAAGCCGGGTTTTACCTGCGGAACGAGACCATCCTCTTCTTCGGGATCGGCGACGCGGAGAATCAATTGAAGTCGGCGGAAAGTGCCATCGATGCCGATCCCGCCAGCGCCGCGCCCTATTACTTCCAAGGGATGGCTCTCGCTTCGAAGGCAACGGTCGATCCGACAACGAAGAAGCCGATTCTGCCGCCAGGGTGCGTGGAAGCATACAGCAAATACCCTGAGCTCGACCCGAACGGTCAATTCTCCGCCGAAGCCAGGAGCTTCCCTGCCGAAGCGAGCAAGGCGGGACCAACTAAAGCTTTCTAAAGATCCCGCTTTTGTACCCCGTTTCCAACCATTCAGTATCCGCAGCCGCCTGGCCCTGGTGGAGTGCCCGGCGTTTTTTGAACCAGTGTCAATTCGACTTGGTCTTTGGGGCCGACAGACGATCGAAATGGATCAGAAAGTGATAGCCCGGCTCGGTCATTGAGGTGTCAAGAGCATTGCCGTCCGCAGTCATCGTCCCGATCCACGTTGCCGAGCCGACTTTGAAAGATATCTGCCGCGAATCCTGGTTATAAGTGACCTTGCTTGCGCGGGCCCCCTTGAATCTTTCGTCGGGGCAATCGAGAAAGATCATCAGGCCATCCTCGGTGTTCGAGACATGCAGGATGAAGTGTATCTTCAGGTCTGCGCGCTCATACTCGATCCCCGCCCAGTCGCCGTCGAAGACGGTCGGCGGCGCGGGCTTAGGATTTCTCGCCTGCCAGGTCAGGCGCTTGAAGTTCAGCGGCCAGGAGCCTTCCTGTGTCCAAACGCCGGTCATGCCGTCGCCCGAAGGGCTGACCGTTGCCTCGTAGGAACTGACCTTGTAGTCGAGGTGGCCCCCTTCGGGGCTCGGCTTCCAATAGAAGAATCTGAGGACCAGGCGGCTGCCGTCGAAAGACCCCCCGATTGCGGGAACGCCTTCAACGCTCCGGTCGACGTAATCCACGAGCGCCGTCATTTTCCCCTCGGGTGTCGTGTTCATGTGCAACAACAGATGGTCAACCGTACCCTTGATCTCCATGACGCCCTGCCAATCGCCGGCGAGTGGGAAGACGGGCGGCCCAGATTGTGCGGCGGCTCCAAGCCGAAGAGCTGCCCCTCCAAACAGCATCGCGCCAAGAAGCATCCCCTTCACACCGCACCTCGCAATCGACCGGCACACCTTGCTGATAGGAAGACCAGCTCCGGCGGGCGAGTCCGAATTTCCAACCCACCTTTCTACCACAGGCGCGGGCGGTGGGGCCGGTGCGCGACAATTCCCCCAGCGCCTGCGAGCACGTGGCAGGCATCATTCGACAAAGCCAGGAAAAGCGATTTACTATGTTGGCGTTCCAGACCGCGCCATTTCAGGAAGCCTCTCGGCGAGGCGACGATGAAGGGGATGGGCGCAATCGTACGAATCGCTGGGGACCTGACAATGTCTCGAAGGACGCCCGCACGGCTCCACGAGATCCGCCCGGTTCACGGAATCATCCAAGAGGAGAGAACAATGCCGCAAGGACGAGATCCACTCAATTTCAACCGGCGTGAGGCGATGCTGCTTTCCGTCGCGGCCGGGCTCGGCTTGGCTTCGTCCCGCGAAGTCCGTGCATCGGATGATGTGATGACGGCCGCGCATCAGGGGCCGGGAAATTGCACCACGCCGCCGAGCGCAATCGCCAACACGCAGTACGGCAAGGTCCGCGGCTATCTGGATGGCGGTGTCTTCACTTTCAAGGGCATCCCCTATGGGCAAACCACGGCCGGAGAAAACCGCTGGCTGCCTGCAAAGTCCCCCACCCCCTGGAAGGACGAGTATCCGGCACTGGTCTATGGCGCCAACTGCCCACAGACCCTGCATCCCTGGACAGCCGCCGAGCAGACATTTCTGCAGGAGTGGGATGATGGCTGGCAAAGCGAAGATATGCTGAAGCTCAACATCTGGACGCCGAGCCTTTCCGGCAAGCGCCCGGTAATGTTCTACATCCATGGCGGCGGGTACAGCTTTGGTTCCTCGTACGAGCTGGCCGCGCACGAGGGCGCACAGATGGCCCGGCATCACGATGTGGTGCAGGTTTCTGTAAACCATCGGCTCAATATCCTCGGCTTCCTCGATCTCGCCGAGATCGGCGGGGCGTCCTACGAAGACTCGGTCAACGTCGGGATGACGGACCTTGTGGCTGCGTTGAAATGGGTCCGGGAGAATATCGCCAACTTCGGTGGAGATCCCGATCGGGTGATGATCTACGGCCAGTCGGGCGGTGGATCCAAGGTCACCACGCTGATGGGCATGCCTGACGCATCTGGTCTCTTTCATCGCGCCTCAGCGCAGTCGGGCGGCGGCGGCAACATTCCCTCCAGGGAACAGCAGCGTGAAGTTGCGCGGGTCATGATGAAGGACCTGGGCTTGGCGTCGAACGATCTCGCCTCGCTCCAGAAGATGGAGTGGTCAAAACTCATCGCCGCAGGCAATGCGGCCATCGCGAAAATCAATCCGCCCATGCGCGGATCCTTCGGGCCCTTTGCCCCCGGGCCGCCAAGAGTCGGCTGGGCGCCATGCGTGGATGGCAGGAACATCACTCTGCGAGCCTTCTTCGATGCTGCCCCCGAGACCTCAAAGAATGTGCCCATGCTGATTGGATCAGTGAGCGAGGAGGGCAACCAGATGTCATCGCGGCCCACTGAGGAGGAGTGGCGCGCGAATTTGACCAAGGCCTACGGGGAGCAGAAGGCATCCGCGCTCATCGCCGTTCTAAAAAAGTCCTATCCGAAAAAGGCCATCCGCACGCTCTCGTATATGTGCAGCGGTGTCTCGGGCCTGAATAGCCTTCTGGTGCGCAACAACGTGGTGAAGATGGCGAGGCTCAAGCACGAATCGAAGGCCGCGCCCGCCTATACCTACTACTTCACCTGGCAGACGCCGATGCTCGATGGAATTCCTGGTGCCTGGCACACTGCCGACTTGCAGTTCTGCTTTGACAACACGAAACGCTGCGAGCAGGGTACAGGCAACACGCCGGAGGCGCAGGCGCTGGCGCGCAAGATGGCTACAGCATGGGCAAATTTTGCTCGGACGGGAAATCCAAGCCAGCCTGGCCTCGAGTGGCAACCCAGCGATCCTGAGCACAACCCCACCATGATCTTCGACAACCAATGCCACATGGCCGACGATCCCGAAGGCGATGCGCGCAAAATACTGCTGAGCTAGCTCCCCGTGGAGTACCGGCAGCGACAGGCTTCCCGGAACCCGATTGCGGGTTCCGAAAGCCACGTTCTCAACAGAACCATCCCAGGAGCTTCCGATGAAAACATCTCCGAGGGCGATCAAGATCGCAACCCTGTGCGCGGGATTGGCGCTGACCTTGAACCTCTGCGCTCACCCGGCCGTAGCGCAGAAGATTGTCGCCAGTATCGACACCAGCCAGACCGCTGCTCCCGTCTCGAACTACATCTTCGGAATGTTCATCGAGCACATCGGGAAGACCATGTATGGCCCACTCTGGGCTGAGATGATCGACGACCGCAAGTTCTATTTCCCGATCGTCTCAAAGGACCCCGAAACGCAGGAACGGCGCGGCTTTCCGGGAATGCAGCTGCGCAAATGGCGCCCCGTGGGCGGCGATGACGTTGTCACCCAGGACAAGGAGAAGCCCTTCGTCGGCGAGCAAAGCCCACGCGTCACACTCGATGCGAACGCGGCCCACGGCATCCGCCAGAGCGGCATCGCCCTCGTCAAGGGCAGCCGATACACCGGCCGCATTGTGGTGAAGGCATCGCCCGGCGCGCACATCACGGCTTCGCTCGCGTGGGGCCGGCAACAGAGCGAGCGCCAGACGATCGTCCTTTCTCCACTCGCGGAGACTTACAAGACGATTCCACTCATCTTTGTCGCGCAGGCCGATGCATCGGACGGCGCAATTGAGATTACCGGCACGGGTCACGGAAGTTTCCATGTTGGCGCCATCTCGCTCATGCCCGCCGACAACATTCATGGCTTTCGATCCGACACCATTGCGCTGCTCAAAGAGATCAAATCGGGCTTCTGGCGCTTTGGCGGCAACTACACCTCGAACTACACCTGGTACAACGCCATTGGCGATCGCGACCAGCGTCCGCCCGAGTGGGACTATGCGTGGAACCAGATGCAGACAAACGACCTGGGCATGGATGAGTTTGCCGAATTCTGCAAGCTGATCGGCGTCTCACCCTACATCAGCGTGAATGCGGGCCTCGGCGATGCGCACTCGGCGGCCGAGCAGGTTGAGTATATGAACGCGTCAGTCAACACGCATATGGGTTCGCTGCGAGCAAAGAACGGCCACGCGGAGCCGTATGGCGTAAAGTTCTGGAACATCGGCAACGAGCCTTGGGGACCGTGGCAGATTGGCCGCACCGACACAAAGTACTTCATGCAAAAACACAATGATTTCGCCCGTGCCATGCGCAAGGTGGATCCCTCGATTGTGCTGATTGCCTCCGGTGAAATGCTTGAAGACGGCAACGTCCCGGGTGCCGAGCGCGCAAAGTATATTGGCAACCTGGGGCAGCTCTACTCCACCGACGCCGACTGGACCGGGAGCTTTCTGAAAAGTTGCATGGGCAACTTCGACGGCATGGCCGAGCATTGGTACGCCTCGCCCGGCGTGCACTTCGACCTGGAGAAGGCCAAGACGTTACCGGCGGACGCGAACTCGGATCAGGCTAACGTGAAAGTGACCCAGACCCTCCAGGAGTTCGCGCGTTATCCGGCCAACATTGTGCGGGTCAAGTCCGAAGAATGGCAGGGATACATGCAGCGATATCCAGCGATCTCCACAAAGAAAATCTTTCTTTCGATCGATGAGTGGGCCTATTTTGGCGGCGAATTCGGCCGCAGTCCATCCCTCAGGCAGGCGCTCGCCTACGGTATGGTCTTCAATGAAATGCTGCGCCACACAGACTCGATCACCTTCGCCGCGCACACCATGGGCACCTCGACGCTCGACTTTAACCAGACAGCCTCCACTCTCAACGGGCTGGGCCTCATCTTCAAGATGTACAGCAACACATTTCCCGGCTCCGTGCCCGTAGCGGTCGGCGGGAATGCCCCGCAACCCGAGCCAAAGTACCCGGTCGGAGGCGATCAGCCAAAACAGAGTTCCGGAAGTCCCACTTATCCCCTCGACGTCTATGCTGCGCTCTCGTCTGATCGGAAAACATTGTTTGTCGCGGTGGTCAATGCAACGGAATCGGCGCAGACCCTCGATTTGGAACTGGCGGGCGCGCATGCCGCAGGACCGGTCAAAATCCTTCGGCTTGAGGGCTCAGACTTGAACGCGGCAAACCACGTAGGTAAGCCGGCTGAATTGGCGGTGAGGGAAACAACGGCGAGCGAGCCGGCAGCCTCAGCCACAGTTCCACCCATCAGCGTCAGCATCTTCAGCGTCCCGCTGGCTCCCTAGTGGGCCGGATGTCTAGAGCATTTTCGATCCACTTGTTGACATTTCGAGAGCATCGAATGTGGCATTTTCTTGAGAAAAATGTTACTTTGCCGCGTGGTTCCCGTAAGGAGCAGGATCGAAAATGCTGTAGTGGCGCAGCGACTTCGGCTCTGTCAATTGGGAGGCCCCAGGTTCAACTTCGGTCACTTTCCCAGCCTCCGGGCGGAACCTCCCGAAAACGCGTGCTGCGTCTTCGAAAAGCCGCCGGCTTCTTCAGCCACATCAACTGGCGCGCCCCATCCATCCTCGGCCTCCGATACGTCGCTCAGCGCTGCCGCCAGGTGAACTCAAGGGACTGCTCTCTCTCTATTGAAGTTCCTTTTCCGGGCCTCACGCTCTCGCTCCTGGTAGGCTCGGACCTTAATCCTGTTTCCACATAAGCGCATGCTGCACCACCGCCGAGCGTTCTTCTTGCTGATGTCTTGAAAGTGCACCACGCAGCTTTCGCACTTCCGTACTCTTTTCGAGTCCGTGTCGGTCAAAAGATTCAGCGTCTCATGCAGCACGGCTGCCCACAGGGTGTCTGCCACGGAAGCTCCTTCGGCCTGCACGCCTTCGATGCTGCCGCGTTTCGTGACGACTGCGGTGCGAAAAGGATGAGAGAAGAGCCGCGCGTTCAGGTCCGCCAGAAAAGGCCCACTTGGCAGCTTTCCCTCCTCCAGCCTGAACACGGTATTGCGCAAGCTCTCACGGAAAGCGACCAGTTCATTCAAAAACGTCCACGCCTCCGCCTCCTTGCTCCAGCCCTCTAGCCTGCTCTTCAATGCCGGCGCAACCACCAGTCCTGACACGTGCAACCAGCGCACGAGGGCGCCAGGGTCCACCAGCGTCTCTTGTTCCTCGTCCCCGACCACGAGCCGGGTATTCAGCAGGTCCAGGACCGG
>CAYUJM010000119.1:0-13403 GCA_964445025.1 uncultured Occallatibacter sp.
GCCCGCCAGAAGTTCGGCTACGAAAGAAACAAATTCATACGGTCAGAGACCTAGGGCGTGTCCAGACTGATCGCTGACCTGAAGCGAAAGAAGTAGGGATACTTGATCAGCACCGCTTGAGGCTCATCGGGACAATCTTATTGGATGAGTTCACGCTATTCCACTCCCAGCACCTTCACGATCACCCGCTTCCGGCGTTGGCCATCGAACTCCGCATAGAACACCCGCTGCCATGTGCCCAGATCCAGCTTCCCGTTGGTCACCGGAAGCGTGGTCTCATGGTGCAGCAACAGCGACTTCAGGTGCGCGTCCCCGTTGTCTTCGCCGGTCCGGTGATGCTTGTACTCAGGCCGCGCCGGGGCCAGTTCCTCCAGCCATTTGCCGATATCCTCGATCAGCCCGCTCTCCAGATCGTTCACATACACCGCCGCGGTAATGTGCATCGGCGACACAAAGCACAAGCCATCCCTCACGCCGCTGCGCCGCACAATCTGCTCTACCTCATCGGTGATGTGCACCATCTCCCGCCGCTTCTTCGTCTCAAAAACCAGATACTCCGTATGACTCTTCATCTCTGTCTCCCGGTTTGCGCCGCCGAGTGCAGCCATCGGCTTCGCCCTTCACCCATTATCCTAAAGACAGCCGTGACCGCCACCAACTCACCCACCGCCAAGTCGCTCTCCCAGCCCCACTTCGAGCATGGCCTCGACTTGCTCGCTGTCGGCTCGCCCGCTCAGCGCCTGCGCGGAATGCACGAGCGCCTTGCCCAGGCCTACGGCCCCCAGCACTGGTGGCCGGCCGAGACTCCGTTTGAAGTGATCCTCGGCGCATATCTCACCCAAAACACCGCCTGGAAGGCCGTCGAGCGTTCCCTGGCCAATCTCCGCGAAGCCGGAGCGCTCACCGTCGATGGCCTGCGCTCTCTCGATCTAGAAGACCTGCGGACTCTGATTCGTCCCACCGGCTTTCACACCCGCAAGGCGCCCGCGCTCAAAGCGTTTGTGGCCATGCTGGACCAGGAGTTTGCCGGCTCGCTCGATGCGCTTGCAGCCGCGCCCACGCCCGCCCTTCGCCGCCGCCTGCTGGCGCTGCCCGGCGTAGGTCCTGAGACGGCGGACGCCATTCTGCTCTACGCCCTCCGCCATCCTGTTCCCGTGGCCGACGAATATCTCCGCCGCATCGCCGAGCGCCACCGGCTTCTTGCGCCCGCGCCCGGCCGCAACCGCCAGGGATATGGCTCTCTCGTCGATCTCACCCGCCAGGCCTTCGCCGCCGACCCCGCCGCAAGCCAGCAGCTGCTCTTCAACGAGTTTCATGCCCTCACGGTAGCCGTGGGCAAGGCCCACTGCGGCCGCACCGCCCACTGCGCGAGCTGTCCCCTCGCCGCGGATCTTCTCAGCCGCGGTCCCCGCAAAGAAAAGCGGCGCGATCCGGCGACCGCCAGGTGAAAAGCCCCGCATGTTAGGCCGTTGCGGCATCTAGCTGAAAGATGAGCTGTTCGTCAATGGCATCTGCGTCGTACTCTTTGTCTGCGAGCACAGCCTCAGCCTGTCGGATTCCATTTCAGGACGCCAAGACATCGGAGTCCAAGGAGTTCGCGCGGCCACTACTCATCCGCGATTCTCTAGTCGATGCGCCCAGGCTTGCGCGACGGGTTGTGAGGCCTCCCATCACCAGAAGATATGGCAGGATCATCGCTCCATTGAGCAGGTTATCGAAAGCGACCATGAGAATGACCGCGACCAGCGCCAGGCGCAGAGTGGCATCGTCCGGATCGCTGCCGCCTGCAGACGGCCGGCTTGCGCGAATGACCGGCAGGAACAGGATCAATCCGAAGGCAACCAGGCCAACCAATCCGTACATGCCAAGCACAAGCAGCCAAAGGCTCCATGGCCTGAATTTGCCGTTCTGCCACCAGTTCCATTGCCCAAATCCGAGCAACGGCTTCTGGAGCGCAGTCGCCATATCGCTCTCCTCACGAACCACCCGCCACGCGAGTGAATGACGTCCAATTTCTGTCAGAGCGGACGAGATGGAATGGGCCGCTCCACTCCGTAGCGCCAGCAAGCGCAGAGAGACGGGTGCAGCCATCCGGAACAGCGCGAAGGACACGATGCCAAGGACAAGAACAGCAACCAACGCTCGCAGGACTGAGCGGCGCTTCAACAGCGCCAACGGAAGCAAAAGCAGAAGCAGCAGAATACTGCCTACCGACTGGCAGAGCAGAGTGGTAGCGGCCAATCCGGTGGCGACCCATCCCATGGGCAATCCAAGAATCCGTGCCACTAACCGGCGCGCGGAGAGGCAAACAGCCAGCAGGGTGGCCACCGCCATCCAGATACCCAGTTGATTTCCGTCTTCAAGCAGGCCGATGGGGCGAAAGCCGATGTAGCGCTCCGCGCCCACCCAGCGATAGGGCTGATAGCCATAAATGAAGGCGTACAACTGAGGCCCTGCGCATAGTTCAAAGAGGCAGACCGGCACATAGCAGATTCCAGCGACGACGCATGCTTTGGCGGCCAGGAGCAGTGACGCGCGATCGGAGAAGTAGATGCGGCCCAGCAGCCACGGCGCACCCCATGAAATCGCCTGGTACGCGGCGCCCACAAGCCCCTCGCGATGTGTGCTCCAATGCGTAAACGCTGACAGCAGAGGAACGCAGCACCATACGGCCATAGGAAGGTCGCACAGGCCAGGCCGGAATCTCTTCAAATCGGCGGGATGAAAAATCAGGATTCCCGCCAAACCAGTCAGCCCGGTGACCATGGCTTTGGTGAAGAAATAATTGGCCGGAAGACAAACGCCGAGGATCCAATAGGGGAAGGCCTCTGTTGTCGGGATGTAGCGTGCGCCTGGCAGAACCGCCCATCCGCCGAGAAAGTTCGCAAGAATCGCAATGCGAACCGGATACCGGCGGAAGAGACACAAACCGACAGGGATCCAACCGATAAGGGCGGCTAGAGGGGACAGGTGCATATCGTCCTGGAGGTTCCTCCTTAGCAGAATTCGTGGGGAGGGTCAGGTTTCCAAGGCAGCCGAGCGTTCGATTGCGCTGTCTTCGGACGAACCACTCTTTCCCGCATTCCTTTCCCCCGAAATTCCGCGACCAATCCCGGAAACTGAAGGGGCGGGCTAAGATAAACAGAGTTCGCAGCTAGGATAGCAGTCACTGCAGGTAAGCTTGGTCACGCTTAAAAGGAACACAATGAACGTTGTTTCCCCACTTCGCCATCTGCCGCCTGAAGCGATCGTCGAGATATGGCTGATAGATCTCGATAGGCCGTTGAAGCCTGAAGTAAACCTGAACAGGATTCTGTCAATGGAAGAGCGTAACCGCGCGGAACGCTACATCTTCGCCAGAGACGCACTCCGTTTCAAGCTTTGCCGGTCAATGCTGCGACTGGGATTGGCATGGTATCTGCAGGAGGCTCCGCAGAGCATTCTGTTGACGGCTAATTGCCACGGCAAACCACATCTAGCCGAAGGTTCCGCGCTGCATTTCAATGTGACGCATTCTGGCGGGCTGGGGTTGATCGCATTTACAACAGTTGGAGAAGTCGGCATCGACGTGGAAGCAATTCAGCGCGATATCGAGGCTCTCGATATCGCCTCCGCGAATTTTACCAGAAACGAAACGGCAATGATCGCGGCGGCGCGGACGCCGCAAGAACAGGCCAGTCTCTTTCTGCGCTACTGGACAAGAAAGGAAGCCGTGCTGAAAGCTGCGGGCTGTGGAATCCCGCGCGGGTTGGATACGGTCGACGTGTCCCAACAGCCTGTGAACCTAGTCCGGTTCAGCAGCGCACCCGACAACATCGCCGAATGCTGGCGTGTGCAGGATTTGGAATCGATCGACGGTTTTACTGGAGCCGTTGCCGCGCCGGCAGGAGACTGGTCGATCCAGCTACGGCCCGTTCGCTATGAAGACGTAGTTAGTGGATTCGCCGCGATGCTTCCCAGCGAGTTCTGACTTTGGGCTTGGCTCCGCGCTTGGGACGATGAAGGATCCTGCCCTTGCATGCGAAAGCGAAGTGGATTGACCTTAAGGCTGAATCACCGGCTGACCGGCATCTGGAATGAGCGGGAGGGAAGATGCCGCAGGTAGTTGTGAGCCAGCAGCGGATCGCCGGACTCCGCAGAGTCTCATAAGACGGGTGGAACGAGTCAAGAAGTTGACAACGAATGCAAGTCATCGATCAATAATTTGCACGGTGATGCTGACAATAAAATGACATTCTCTCGTAATTGCGAAATCTCCATCGCAAAATGCCGATTAAGAATCCGTAGCGCGTGCGGCTAAGGCACGTATAATCTGAGTATTGCGTGGATAGATAGATGGGGTAACCTATATCTGGACACGAATGGTCCAAAAATAGGTTACCAAAGACTTCTAGCAAAAAACTACTAACTACCCTAATCTCCTCTTACAACATATTGTAACGGGCGATAGCATCGCCCGGCTGTGACAGTCATCACGCAAGTCAACGAAAGGGCTCCACGATGCAAACTGCCCACAATGGTGACCGACTTAGGGAGAGATGTATTTACCCAAATCTGAAGTTGCGCATGTATACGACCGGTATGCGCCAGAATCGGCTCGCCAAGCTGCTGGGAATCGATGAGGCCTACCTGAGTCGGATTATCAATGGCGTTCGCGTTCCGAGGCAGCCGATGCGGGTGGAAATCGCGAAGGCCTTGGGAAGCGATGTAGAGTGGCTGTTCGAACAAACTCGAGCAGAAGCCGCCAAAAACTTGATGACGCTGAAAACAGAGATTGGCCAGGATTTTTTCGGAGAAAACTGAACGACTGCATTTCTTGCATTGCATTGGTGCCATGAGCGAGCCGCTCAGCACCTCCCTTAACCAATCCGAACAATTGAATTCATACTTTCGACACTCAGATGGGGGTGACATGGGCGAAGCCTGCTTCAACGTTGAAACTCGGATTGGCGAGATGCCGATTTCGGAGACCCTCAATCCTGCCTGGTATGCGGTACAGACCTCCTACCGCTGTGAACAGCGTGTAGCCACGGATCTGACCATGAAGGGCTTCAGAACCTATCTTCCGCTGCTGCGCGAAGTCCGCCAATGGACCGATCGCCGGAAGGTCATTGACGTGCCGGCCTTCAGCGGCTATCTATTTCTGCATTGCGCACCCAGTTTGCGTAACCGGGTAAGAGTGCTGGAGACGAGTGGAATTGTTCGCTTGCTGGGAGGAAATCATGCGCCGAGCCAAGTCTCCGAACACGAAATCGAGGATGTTCGCCGCACGATCGACAGTGGCGTTGCGTGCGACACCTGCGATGCGATGACGCCGGGCACCTTGGTGAGGGTAACGCGGGGCGCTCTTGCCGGCGTGCAGGGACGACTGGCACGGATCAAGAACAGCCTTCGCCTGGTCATTACGATCACGGCTTTCGCCCAAGCAATTTCCGCCGAACTGGGCCTGGACGACGTGGAAGCCGTCCAGGAACATCCCCTGACCAACTGTTCCGATCAAAAATATTAATTCGGCTCAGGGGAGAGGCGATCGCGGAAAAACTCGCTTGCATTCGCGGAGTTGTAAGTCTCCCGCCTGTGGACACGTCCATCGTCTGCCGCTGCAAGCTACGACGTTTCTCCATTTCCATAGACACTTTAGAGCGCGGTGTGGTGCTTTCCTGAGGGAAGCATCCCCTGGCAGGCTTGACTGCGGTCCACGCCGATCGCGGGAATTGTAAAGCCCTGCATCCTTCCCCGTTGCAATCTAGCCACTTTTCGGAGGCGCCCGGAAGAGCTCGGCGAACCGTCTCTGAACGAACACTCGTGGAGCGATCACCATGTTGAAATCAAGAGAACCCCGTGTTGCCATCCTGGGTGTGGCCGTTGACAACCTGACGATGGATGAAGTCCTGGACACTGTGGAAGCCAAGATTGCAGAGGGCGGATTCCATCAGATTGCAACAGCTAACGTGGATTTCATCATCAACTCAATCCATGACGAAGAGCTATACGAGACGCTCGCGCGCTGCGATCTGGTGCTGGCGGACGGCATGCCGCTGGTGTGGGCATCGCGTCTGTTGGGGACAGGACTGAAGGAGCGCGTGACCGGAGCCGATCTGGTACCGGAGCTGGCAAAATTGTCTGCCCAGCGCGGCTATCGAATTTTTCTGTTGGGAGCGGATGAAGAGAGTTCCGCCGGCACGGCAGCCTGGATGGAGAAAAACTTTCCTGGCGCCTGCATTGCTGGACGCTATTGCCCGGAATATCGGCCATTAGAGGAGATGGATCACGAGGAGATCCTGTCGAGGATCGAGATGGCGAGGCCGGACATCCTTCTGGTGGCTTTTGGAAATCCAAAGCAAGAGAAATGGCTGTCCATGCATCGCTACAGGTTGGAGGTGCCTGTATGCATCGGGGTGGGCGGTTCATTCGACTTTCTGAGCGGCAGGCTTTCCCGCGCGCCCGTTTGGATGCGGCGAAGCGGCCTGGAATGGCTTTACCGAACAATGCAGGAGCCGTCCCGGCTGGCAAAGCGCTATTTCAACAATGGAGTGGGCATCCTGCGTTATCTTCCTGTACAACTTGCGGCAATGGCCATGCAGGGGGAGCGGCGCCAACAGACCCAAATTACGAAAGAGATGGTTGGTGCGGCTATCGTTCTGCGCATTGACGGCGATTTCACCGGCGCTCTGTTGCCGCGGTTTGAGTCCGACGTTCGCAGCGCAGTTCTCTCCGGTTCTCATGTAGTACTCGATATGAGCAATACGGGATACATTGGAGCGGATGCGCTAGCCTCGCTCATTTACGTGATGAATGTTGCCCGCTGCTGGAAGCGTGAACTCTGGCTGGCCGGGCTGGATCGCCTTCTCGTTCAGGTTGTGGGGGCTTCGCGACTGAGACTCTTCTTTCGCATGGCCCCAAAAGTCGCGGAGGCACTGCGGCGCATCCAGCCGGAACTGATACCGGTTCCGCAATTCGGCAAAGACTGGGCGTTCTGCCGTATCGGTGGCCAGTTAATTCCAATTCACGTCGAGGAAGTTCCCAACGTGTACCGCCAGGTGCGGCAATTGCTCAGCCGGGGACTTACGGACGAGCCGATTTCGGTCCTGCCGCTCGACGGACGGGAGATGATCAAGCAACTGGCTTCAGAAGACGCCCGATGAAAGCTTGGCAGGAGTAGACCAAGGCACATCGACCGGACATCCGGGACGCCCACACGCCATCAATAATATGGAGCCCGTGTGCTGGCTCCCGCGCAACGGCAGTCCGATACCGTAAGGAAATCCGGAGATAACTTTTATGCTTCTATACCAAGTGCTCCACCTGTTTGGGTTCCTGCTCGTGCTGGCCACGCTGCCATTGCTCGCAGAACTTCTCGTACTGACCGGCGCGGCGCTGTTGCCCGCAGCGCGCGGGAAAGCTCAAGACACTGGGGCAGAAGCGTTTCCGCTCACCGTCCTGGTTCCGGCCCACAATGAAGAAGCTCTGATCGGGCGCTGCATTCGAAGCGTGCTGACCTCCGCTGATTCTGGTATGCAACTGCTGGTGGTTGCGCACAATTGTGCCGATGCCACGGCGGCGGAGGCCGAGTCTGCTGGCGCACGGGTACTGCTGTTGAATGATCCTGGCCAGGTGGGCAAGGGGTGTGCTCTGCGTTTCGGGTTTGCCGCGGCGCTGGCGGGACCTTCGCAGGCGGTGCTGGTCGTCGATGCCGATTCCGTCGTTTGCGCTGGGCTGATTGCGGCAGTTCGGCAGAGATTTCTCAGCGGTGCACAGGCGCTGCAATGCCGTTATGAGGTGAACAATCCCCACGAGAATCAGCGCACCAAACTGATGACGCTGGCCTTTCAAGCGTTCAACGTGATCCGCCCGCGAGGCCGTGAGCGCCTCGGCCTCTCTGTTGGCATTTTGGGCAACGGTTTCGCCCTTCACCGGGAAACACTGGCACGGATTCCCTACCGGGCTGATTCCGTGGTCGAGGATCTGGAATATCACCTGACTCTGGTTCGAGCCGGCATTCGCGTAGAGTTCGTCGACACGGCCGCGGTCCGCGGCGAGATGCCGCTTTCCGACCGAGGTGCGCGTACGCAGCGCGCTCGTTGGGAAGGCGGCCGCCAGCGCATGATGAGACGCTGGGCTCCAAGATTGATGGCCGATCTGCTGCTTGGACGAGTAAGGAGTGTGGAACCGCTCCTCGATCTTCTGGCGTTGCCGATCGCCACCGGTGCGTTTCTTTTGCTGGTTGCGGTTTGCTTTCCCTTTGCATGGCTCCGGCTGTATGCGCTGGGAGGCTTTCTCGTCTTGATCCTTCACGTAACGGTGGCTGCCACCTGCGGTTCGGATTTCTGGGGAACGATGAGAACCCTTGCCACCACCCCAGCCTACATCTTCTGGAAACTTTGGTTATTCCCCGAGATCTGGCGTACATCGCGAGCTAATTCCGCATGGATGCGTACGGAGCGCGATTCCCCTGCCGATGGTCAGTGAACCGTCAGGCGATTCAGGGCTTGAAATGGCCCAACAAATCGTTGCTCTCTATCTGAATTTCCGCAAGCCAACACGCTGCCGGCATCTCAAGTAGCCGGACTGCGCAAGTGCTGAAGGAGCTTTCTGTGAACACACCGAATCAACGTCATGCAATCACTTTCTGCAGTTCTGTCGTTCTAGCGATCGGCATGGTCTGTCCGCGGATGGCCATGGCCAAGCTGCCAGAAGACCCGCCGGTAGCCAATGATTCGCCGCGAACCGCGCAGCAGAGCGGCGATCCTGCGCAGAACACCCCGCCGGATCCAAAACTGAAAATCAGCCCCCTCGAAGCGCTGCGCAAATTCGAGCCACCGGTAAATGAGGAATACACACTGGGAGCAGGGGATGAGATTTCCATCCAATATCCCGGCCGTCCGGACTTGGCCAGCAAGGACGTGATCGGTCCGGACGGCCGCACGACGCTGCCGCTAGCAGGGCCGATCGAAGTTGCCAATCTAACTCGTGAAGCCGCCGCACAGAAGATCGCCGAGGCAATGTCGCCTTACTATACCAATCTCAAAGCAACGGTGAAGGTAGAGAAATACGGCTCAAACCACATCACTCTGCTGGGAGATGTGAAGAATCCTGGAACTGTAAATTTTGACCAGACGCCAACCCTGCTGGAGGTGCTCTCCAAAGGCGGCATTGAAACCCGTCCTGACGGCAATGTCCCCGAGCAATGCGTGATCTACAGAGGGGAAAAGGTGTACTGGATCGATTTGCAGGAATTGCTGGCAACGGGCAGCCCACTGGCGGATCTTCGCTTGCGCCGCAACGACCTGGTTTTTGTGCCTGCCATATCGACAAGGACCGTCACGGTGATGGGACAAGTGCAGCATCCGGGGCAGATTGTACTGAAGCATGACTCGACTCTCGCTTCTATTCTTGGCGAAACAGGCGGGTTGAGCGATGGATCTGGTAGTAACCCGGAGCTCCAGATTGTCCACCATTCCAAGGGAGATAGAACCCAGTATGTCCGTTTCAATGATCTGCTCAAGCCAAATGGGGGTATGGAAATCTCGCTCTATCCTGGCGACATCATCTATGTGCCGAAAAGCGGCCTGTCCAAAGTTGGCTTCGTGATGCAGCAACTGGCGCCATTCGTGACGATGGGTAGTTTCGCAGCGCTGGCAGCGCACTGATCAGAGAGGTAAACCATGCTCCATTCGATGTCCAAGGTACCCCCGGAAAACTCAAAGAGCGGACCCTCCTTTCCGCTGCGCCTGGCCGCCAGTTCCACTGAACCGCCGCGTCTGACGATCAATGTGTTCGGCAGTCTCCGTCGCCACTGGTTTATCGCATTGCTTGTGCTGCTCGTCTTGCTTGGCAGTGGAGCATACATCCTCTGGAAGAAGGCCAAGCCCGTTTACCAGTCGTACAGCGTGGTCTATGTTTCGCCGAGATTTCCCAAGATGCTGGCCAGCGACAGCGAGGTAGAACTTCCCTACGACTCTTATGTCCAGGACCAGATTCAGACGGTTACGCGGCACGACATTATCGGCGATGCCATCTCGAAGCTTCCGTATTCTGTGCGAAAGCGGACCGGTCCAGCGCTGCCCTATGAAATTCAGGTGTTGCAGAATACGCTCGAAGTGAAGAGAATCGGTTCAACCTATGAGATGGCTATTGGACTGAGTGGCTCCTCGCCGAACGGTCTGGCCGATATTGTGAATTCGGTCACCGACACCTATGTAGAGAGGACAAAGAGCGAAGAGTTTTACGGGCTCGACGATCGGCTGAATACGCTCCATCAGGAAAAGGACAGACTCCAGAAGGAGATGGACGACCGCCTGGCAGAACAGGCGCAGCTCTTGCAGCAGTTGGGCGTAGCCACGATCTCGTCTGCGCAAAGCGCGTCGAACCCCTATGACTCGACGTTGCAACAGCTGCGCGAGCAGTTGGCTACCGCGCGTATGCAGCGCGAAGCTGCCGAGGCACAGTTGGCGGCTGTGCTGAAAGGAAGCGGTACGGGAGCGGCAACCGTAATGGACGCTACTGCCGATGAGGCAATTGCCTCCGATTCCGGGCTATCCGGCATGAGAAGCACGCTGAACAGCCGTCGGGCCGTACTGATGCAAGAAATGAGCGGCCTGCGGCCGGATCATCCGGTCTACCAGAAAGACAAGGAAGAATTGGATTCGATCGATGGGATGATGAACGATTTGAGGCGCAAAGCCGGCCAACAAATGCACGACAGGCTGCGTCAGGACGTGTCGCGCACGCGAATGATTGAGCTCCAACTGACACAAGAATTGGTGCAGAAGACACATACGGCCACGTCGGCAGCGCCCAAGTTTCAGAGAGCTACGGAGCTTGGACCGGAGATCGACAGTCTTCAAAAAGCGTATGGCGCAGTCAATGACCGCATCCGCGACCTCGATCTGGAAAGCAGTTCGCCTGGATCGATCCATATATCCTCGAAGGCGCTGCCCCCACTTGGACCGGAACAGAGCAAACTGCGAATGTACCTGCTTGCTCTGATTCTGATTAGTTTGCTGTGCGCCACTGCCATTCCGGTTGGGATCGATCTTCTGGACGGAAGAATCTATACGACCCAAGACGTCGAGCGGGTGATTGGCTTCCACCCACTCGGTGTCCTGCTCGACAATGACGAATTCCGCCGAGAGATCGCGGACGAGTATTATTTTCGCCTCGCGGCAGGCATCGACTATGCCGTCCGGAATTCGGGAGCACGGACCTTTTTGTTTACTTCTCCTACGCATGGCTGTGGAACGAGCACCATCGTAAGCGAGCTGAGCAGCAAACTGCGAAGTCTCGATCTGAGAACGCGGACAATCATGGCATCGGCATTCGAAGGGATCGAGGCTGCTCCCGATGACGCTTCCTGGCGGCCCGAATTGCTTCTGCAAAGGCGGAAAAAGTCGGAAGAGATTCGGCCCGCCGCACTTGCGCCGGTCGCCGCGATTCACGACTACACGACAAACCGCATGGGACATGAAGGTCCCGCCCCCAATCCAGTGGCGCGGGCGCTGCATCACGCGGGCGAACAGTACGATGTGGTTCTGATCGATGCAAATCCACTGCCGATTTCAGCGCATACAGAGTATTTGGCACGCGTTTCCGATGCAACCGTACTTGTGGTGGAGTCCAGCACGACGACCAAGCAGGAGTTGGATCGCGCCGCACGGCTGCTCGAACGTCTGGAGGTCGCAGGCGTAGCTGTGGTTCTGAACAGGATCAACCTGAGCCGTTCAGATCACGCACTGAAAAAAGAGCTGCGGACGTACCAGCAATCATTTCGGCGCCGCCGTTCAGCTGCCAAAAAGGAGACCGATCAACGAGCCAAGGTCAGCGCCTGACAGCACGAACACGAAAAATTTGGATCGATGTAAGCGAACTCGGGAGGAGGAGATCTCTGCGGCAATGAACCCGCAGTCAGCCTATGCGCACACTGGAAATTCTGCTTGTGGTACTAACGGCCAGCGCTGCCGTGAGCCTGCTGATTGGCGGCTTGCCACGAACCGCCCGTTTGTTCGCGGCAAGCGCTCTGGTGGCGGCAATTGCACACGGAGGTCTTGAGGGCGCGCATTGGCAGATGATTCCCGCATACGCAGCCACCGTGCTTGTTTGCCTCGTTGCCTTTAAGCAAGATGGACGTCGGCCGCAACGTAGGATATTCGCAGCCTCGTCGGTACTGCTGCTCACAGCAGCGAGTATCCTGTTCTCGATTCTGCTGCCTATGTTTCGTCTGCCCAGCCCCACGGGGCCCTATCCGGTCGGTACGTCGATCTTGTACTTCAAAGACTCTTCGCGCATCGAGGATTCTGAGCCCGGCAGTGGCTCCTCAAGAGAACTGATGGTCCAGATTTGGTATCCGGCCCAGCCTTCGCGCAACCGCTTGGCCCGCTATCGCGAACCGCACGAGACCACCGCACTCAGCTCTTACCAGAGCGTGCTTCCAACCAATTCGTGGCTGGATGCCAACGTGGCGGTCGCGGGCGCCCCGTTTCCCGTTATCCTTTTTAACCATGCCTGGCAAGGCAGGCGGACCAATGACACCTTCCTGACCGAGGAACTGGCAAGTCACGGCTATGTCGTCGCCAGCATCGATCACACGTATAACGCGAGACTGGTTGCATTCCCGGACGGACGGGTCGCGCATGGAGTTGCATCGAACGATATAGATGCTCCAGAAAGCAGTACTGCGGAGCGTGTGAGGGCAATCTGGAACAAGGAGTTAACCAAGTGGGTAGCCGACCAGCGATTCGTTCTCGATCGCTTGGAGGCTATGAACCGTGCCGCCGGCACACCTTGGTTCGGACGCCTGGACACCAATATGGTTGGGGCCATCGGGCATTCGTTTGGCGGAGCGGCGGCTACTGCCCTGTGCGCCGAAGATTCGCGAGTTCACTCATCGGTGAACATGGATGGGTGGTTCTTCAACGCAATCCGCGCGCGAGGTCCGAATCAGCCGTTGCTTGTCATGAATGCCTACACCGCTCCGGTGAGCGCGGCCCCCTATCCAGATGCGAAGGTTGAAGCCGATCTGGACGCGACGGACTTTAGCGATATGGAGGCTTCGCTGCACAAATTCGGCGGGTATCTGCTGTTAGTGAAGGGCGCCGCTCACGAGGATTTCACGGATCAGCCTCTCGTCTCACCGCTGCGCATCTTGTCGCATCGCGGCGAGCTCCCTGCCCAGCGAATTCAGAATATTGTGCGCACCTATGTGCTTGCTTTCTTCGATAAGACGCTTCGTGGCGAAGATCCGGAGATTCTACGCGCGCCTTCCAACCCATATGTCGAGGCTTCGCTTAACGAGTGGCCTGAGAGCAAGACCGTATCGTTCACCATTTCCAATGGTCGATGAGAAACCGTTTTAGGGAAGCTCTGATTAAGCCCACGTTTATTGCGCACGGAATCGAGGAAGGCGT
>CAYUJM010000120.1:0-13403 GCA_964445025.1 uncultured Occallatibacter sp.
CGATTCAATTGCCCATCGCTTATGAGAACTGGCCGGTGATGCCGACAGTCCTTTACGAGGGCATGCTGAAGCCCATTGCTCCTCTCTCGATCGCAGGCGCCATCTGGTACCAGGGCGAGCAGAACTCACCGCGGGGTTACCAGTACCGCAGCCTTCTTCCAGTGATGATCGCAGACTGGCGCAAGCTCTTTGCTCAGGGAGACTTCCCCTTCTACATCGTGAGCCTCCCGGCCTTCAAACAACGAAGCGCGACACCGGTCGACGGCGACGAGTGGACCGAAACGCGAGAGTCGCAGGCGCTGACTGCGGCGACCGTTCCAAACTCCTGTTTGGCCGTCACCATCGACACCGGCGACCCGGACAACATTCATGCAACGGTGAAACAGCCAGTGGGTGAGCGGCTGGCCTTGTGCGCACTGGCCAACTATTATGGGGAGCGAGTTGTTTATTCTGGGCCAACACTCAAATCCGTCGATCGGCTGCCGAGCGCCATCCGATTGCACTTCGCGCATGCCGATAGCGGTCTCGTCTCGAAGGGCGTAAAGCTCGAAGAATTTGCGATTGCTGGAGATGACCGGAAGTGGTATTGGGCTGATGCACGAATCGAGGGCGATACCGTTGAAGTCTCGTCTCCTTCGGTTCCCCAACCAAAGGAAGTCCGCTACGCGTGGCAGTCAAACCCGGCCGCGACTCTTTTCAACGGAGCTGGCCTGCCTGCCGGTCCCTTCCGCACAGACAACTGGCCCGGCCTCACAGAGAGCCACAGGCCATACTGAGAATCGTCAGCGGAGCCCCTAATTGCATTGATGGCAATATCTTTTAATCGGAACTCTTGATTCAAGATCGATGCACACGTTTTCACATTTCGCAGCGGCCGCCATCCTCGTGGGATGCCTGGCGCAATTCCCGCGCACCGAGCCGTCTTCGGCTTCGACCGAGCTACCTATTTCGATCCGCGTCGATCTGAATCAGAAGCAAGGTCGGTACAAGCCCATTTACAGTTGGTTCGGATACGACGAGGCCAATTACACGACGATGCGGCACGGCCACGAATTGCTCCAGGAGTTGCACGACCTGAGCCCTGTGCCCGTCTACATACGTGTCCATCACCTCCTTACCTCGGGTGACGGTAAGGCGGAGCTCAAGTTCAGCTCGACCAATATCTACAATGAGGACGAAAACGGTAAGCCACTCTACAATTTCTCCATTCTGGACGGGATCTTCGATGCATACAAGCAAGCAGGTGTTCGCCCACTTGTAGAACTCGGCTTCATGCCCAAGGATCTCGCAGCCGATCTTCCTGACCGGCATGAGCCCTACCAGGTCCACTATCCGCAATCCACCGTTTCGGGCAAATCAAACAATCCTCCCAAGGACTATAAGAAGTGGGAAGAACTGGTGCGAGTGCTGACCGCGCACCTGGTTGAGCGCTACGGCAGAGAAGAGGTCCTCCGCTGGTATTTCGAAGTGTGGAACGAACCAGACATCGATTACTGGCATGCATCGCCGGAAGGGTATTGGAAACTCTACGACTTCGCGGTTGCCGGCGTAAGACAGGCGTTGCCTGCGGCAAGGGTCGGTGGACCTGCGACCACGGGGCCGGGGCATGAAAAGGCGAGAATCTTTCTCAGGGACTTCCTTGAACATGTGAACTCCGGCAAAAGTGCAGCGACCGGTGGCGTCATTCCAATCGACTTCATCTCGTTTCACGCCAAGGGATCCCCGTCAATTCGGGACGGTGTCGTGACGATGGGTCTCAACAGCGAACTCACCGACGTGGATCGTGGGTTCGCGTTAGTTGCCGACTTTTCGAAGTTTCGTCATCTCCCCATCATTCTCAGTGAGGCAGATCCCGAGGGATGCGCCGCTTGCTCCTCCAAGGTCAATCCCGCCAACAACTATAGGAACGGCACACTCTATCCGGCATACACTGCGGCGGCGTTTAAGGCGATGTTTGAGTTGCAAGATCGCCATGCAGTGAACCTGGTTTCCATGTTGAGTTGGTCCTTCGAGTTCGAAGATAAGGACTACTTCGAAGGTTTCCGATCTCTGGCGACCAACGGCGTAGACAAGCCCGCGCTCAACCTTTTCCGGATGTTTGGATTGATGTACGGTGACCGTGTCAAGACAGAGAGTGCGGGTGCCGTTCCGCTCGACACTCTCGTAAGTGCGGGCGTGCGGCAGCAACCAGATATCGACGCATTTGCAACTTCCTCGGACCACGAAGCTGCTGTTCTGCTCTGGAACTATCACGATGCGAACAAGCCCACTCCGCCCGCTCCTGTAACAGTCACAATAGCGGGGATTCCCAAGGACGTACGTCGCGCCTTGCTTCAGCACTATCGCATTGACGACACGCACAGCAATGCCTACTCGGTGTGGCAAAACATGGGTTCCCCGCAGACTCCAACCGCGGAGCAATACGCTCAACTGCGGGCCGCGGGGCAGTTGCAAACCCTCAGTTCTCCAGTTTGGCTCGAAGTAAAGGATGGTCAAATAATCGTCCCAACGGAGTTACCGCACCTGGGAATTTCCTTGATGCGCCTCACATGGGGATCACCAAACGAATAAGCGGCTTGAGACGCAATTCCACGCGGATATGTGAATGCAGTAGTGATGAGCGGGACACATGGTGGGCGGAACGAATTCAACCGGGAGGATCAATATGGGGAATCAGGTAACGCGAAGAATGGAGAGAATGGTCCCGTGGACCGCGCTTTTCTTTAGCTTGATTGTGCAATCAGCAGCGGCTCAGGACACCGCAAGGCTTCCATATATGGACACCAGTCTGCCGCCCGAACAGAGGGCCGCTGACTTGGTCCATCGCATGACCCTTGCCGAGAAGGCCACGCAGATGCAGAACAATTCGGCCGCTGTTCCACGGCTGAATATTCCCGCGTACCAATGGTGGAGCGAGGCACTGCACGGAGTCATCAATGAGGGAGTAACCGAATATCCGGAGCCGGTTGGGCTTGCAGCCACCTTTGATGCGCCCGGAATTCAAACCATGGCGGCCCAGATCGGTATCGAGGGACGCATCAAGCACGTGCAGAATGTACGTGAAGGCCACACCGGCATCATGGGGGGCCTCGATTTCTGGTCTCCGAACCTGAACATATTTCGCGACCCGCGCTGGGGTCGTGGACAGGAGACCTACGGCGAAGATCCGTTCCTCACCGGCCGCATGGGTGTCGCCTATGTGACTGGCTTGCAGGGCAATGATCCAAAATACTATCTCGCCATTGCAACACCCAAGCACTATGCCGTTCACAGCGGACCGGAACCGACTCGCCACTTCGCTGATGTGGATGTCAGCAAACACGATGAGGTCGACACCTACGAACCAGCATTCCGCGCTGCTGTTGTTGAGGGCAAGGCTGGATCGATCATGTGCGCATACAACGCGATCAACGGTCAACCAGCATGCGCCAATGAATACCTGCTGCAGGACCAGTTGCGCGGCAAGTGGGGTTTCCAGGGTTATGTAGTTTCAGACTGCGACGCGGTTAGAGACGTTGCCGCTAACCATCGCTATCGTCCGACTCAGGCACAAGGCGCAGCCATATCCGTGCTCCGGGGCATGGATAACGAGTGCGTCACCTTCACTTCAAGGTTTGGCGAGCCGGTCGAGAAGGCCTATATAGATGCGGTTCAGCAGGGGTATCTTCCTGAAAACGTCCTCGACACAGCTCTCATTCGCCTGTTCACCGCTCGCATTAAGCTCGGCATGTTCGATCCTCCGGAGATGGTTCCCTACACGAAGATCGACGAGAAGGAGCTTGATAGTGCCGAACATCGCGCGCACGCACGAAAATTGGCGAATGAGTCCATGGTCCTCTTGAAGAATGACGGCTTGCTCCCCTTGAAACCGGAATTGAGGAAGATCGCTGTCATTGGTCCGCTCGCCGATCAAACCAGGCCGCTGATCGGAAATTATGCCGGCCAGCCGACGCACATTGTCTCGATTCTGGACGGTCTCCATGCCCAGTTCCCCAACGCGACAATCAATTTCGTCCCGGGAACGCAGTTCCTGCGCACCGATGGAACTCCCGTGCCCGATAGTCTTCTCACCGCCCCCGATGGCAAGCCCGGCCTGAAAGCCGACTACAACGAAGGCATGGTCAGGGGCCGGCCCATCCCCGGAGCCAGCGCTACGCCCATCGCCAGCCGCACTGAGCCGAACGTGAAGCTCAATGACAGCAATCTGCCGCCTGAGATTGTCGGCAGGAAAGCTTTCGGCGTGCAATGGTCAGGATCTCTTACGCCCACCGAATCGGGCGACTACATCCTCGGTATGCGCTGCGAAGGATTTGCAAGGCTCACAGTCGATGGTAAACAGGTAGCGGTCGCATTTGGTGGTGGCGGCGGACTCGCGTCGGGCGTCGGTCGCGTCCACCTCGAAAAAGGCCACAAGGTCGCGATCAGCATCTCTTACGGCAGCACCAACGGCAAGCCGCATGCTGAGCTGATCTGGACAAAGGTCAATAACGCGCCCTCTCCTGAAGCCGTCGCAGCCGCGAAAAATGCCGACGTCGTGATCGCCATTGTCGGCATCACAAGTCAGCTTGAAGGCGAGGAAATGCCAGTCAGCGAACCGGGATTCCTCGGCGGAGACCGGACCAGCATCGATCTTCCCCAGCCGGAAGAAGACCTGGTTGAAGCCGTGGCAGCCACCGGCAAGCCGCTCGCCGTGGTTCTTATCAATGGAAGTGCCCTGGCCGTCAACTGGATCAACGAGCATGCCAACGCCGTTCTCGAGGCGTGGTATCCCGGTGAAGAAGGCGGAGCGGCAGTCGCTGAAACCCTCGGCGGGAAGAACAACCCCGCCGGCCGCCTGCCGGTTACGTTCTACACGGGCGTTAATCAGTTGCCCAACTTTGAAGACTACGGCATGGCCAACCGGACTTACCGGTATTTCAACGGCAAGCCGCTTTATCCGTTTGGCTACGGACTGAGCTATACAAAGTTCAACTACAGCGATCTCAGTGTGCCTGAGCAGGCTGTTGCTGCAGGACAGTCCGTCGGCGCCGACGTGACCGTCACAAATTCTGGAACCTTCGCGGGAGACGAAGTTGTCCAGCTCTATCTCAAGTTCCCGCCCACAAAGGGCGCGCCCCTCATCGCTCTGCGAGGCTTCCAGCGCATTCATCTCGACCCCGGCGCAAGCCAGAAGGTCCACTTTGACTTGAAGCCCCGCGATCTAGGCATGGTGACCGAAGATGGAAATTCGATCATCGCTGATGGGGAATACACAATCAGTATCGGTGGAGGCCAGCTTGAGACAGGAGCGCCAGCAGTTACAGGCAAGCTCCATATCGAAGGCCAGATTGACTTACCTGAATAACGGGCATCGACGGATCACCTGTCGATGACAGAGGTGGACTTCGGCAAAGACGGGACTTTTGCAAATTACTTGCGATCGCTACGGCATCATAAACTGCTTCATCCTATGGGGGAACCGCATAGGATGACCCACCGGAGATGCCGAGCGGGCCTTCGCGCGGTGCCTTTGACTGTGTACAAAACCACATAGGCATCCGATTCGATCCATCGGATGAGAATGCAAATAGATGGCGCTTACCCAGCCCGACCACCATGGCACATGCACTCTGACCTGTTGAATGAATCTGGGGGGGCTGCAAAATGGAAAATGAAGACGACGGCATGGCGAGGGTTTTGCAAAGACTCGGCCTCTTGGGCCTTGGAGCTTGTTTGCTCGCACTGCATGCCACCGGCCAGGCGAATCGCAATTGCCCCTGGATTAATCAGGCAACAGCCTCCGGACTCTTGGGCGGCGAAGCTGCGAGCGAGGTGTCTGCCGCGGCAGTCGGTGGGCCAACGGTCTGCACCTTTACGCAGCAGGCCGCTGACTTGAAGCGCACGCTACGCGTAACCGTAGGAATCGCCACCGATCCTCATGCGCGGCTGGAAGAGGTTGCTCGAATCTGCGGGACCGATCTGTCACCCATCAAGGCGATTGGCAACGAAGCCATGATTTGCGCGGCGGACGATCGCAAGGGCGGCCTGGGCGAGCACGTCGTGGGCCGTGTCCGCGATCAAGTCCTCACCATCACCATTGCCAGCTCGCGAAAGGCCGATCCGATTTTGAACCGTGATGCGCTCAAGACGAAGATCTCTGCAGCGGCCGAGCAGGTTGCGGGCAACTTGTTCTGATTTGGAGATTCAGTTCACTGGGTGAATTCGGCTGCTTGCGCTATCCGACTGTTGTGTTCATCAGAACGAAAACTTCATCGCGAATTGAATCACTCTCGGATTCGTGCTCATCGATGTGAAAGTTCCAAAGGTAGCGGTAGAGGCGGAATTGTTCGGACCAGCAAAATTCGGGTGGTTGAGAGCATTGAAGAAGTCCGCCCGTAACTGCAGGTTGGCGCCTTCCTTCGGCCAACTCATCACCTGGTTCTTGGTGAGCGATAGATCGATATCGGCCTGGTCAGGCTCCCGCAGGATGCCGTTGGGGGTGTTCCCAAAACCCGTGGCAGTCGGGTCTTGACTGGGATTCAGCACTGCCGGGGCCACGAAGCAAGCTGTGTTGATGTAGTTGTTGTTGTGCACTCTGCTGCTGATCGACCCTGGAGTCGAAACATTCTTCTTGGTGCAACCCTGAGCGTAGCTCGCCCGATCGCCGGGAATGCCGTAAACGTTATTGATGTTGTTGTAGGTAATGCTGCTCTGCTGGCCGTCCTGGACCACCGTGGCGGTTGCCAGACTCCACCCACCGAGCGCGTCTGCCAGCAAATGATGCGATTGTGCCGGGCTGGGGAGAGCATAGTACGCGGACAGCACAAACCGCTGCGGCCGCACGTTGTAATCCGGTCCGTACCCAGCCTCGTGAGCGCGCAGCGCGGTCTGGTCGCCGGTTGGTCCGAATTCGTTCGACCCCGTGGTAAATCCCGGTACCGGGCTCAGCAATCGCTCCCAGGTGTAGGCAGCCTGATACTGCAGGCTATGTCTGAACTTCTGCGATAGCGATGTTTGCAAAGAGCTGTACCAGGCCTCGCCATCGGTATTGAAGTAGTACATCGTGTTCGTTGTCCACCCGATATAGGGTGCGCGAAGGGGGATGTTCGCAACGGTATTTGTGGTCTGGCCGCGAATCGGGTTTGAGGCAGAGGCCAGAGGCGCCTGGTTGATCGTCCTGCCCAGGATGGTGTGCAGGTCGCGTGCTCCAGCGTACGCGACGTCTAAGACGGCGCCACCCGGGAGTTTGGATTGCAGGCCAAGACTATAGTGATAGATTGTCGGAGGACGCCAACCCATGCCCAGCGCAGCCAGGGTGAAATCGGTTGTAGGGGAGTAAGGCGCAAATACGGGGAAGGTCGGAGTATACGGGAAGGGATTGGCGTCGGATGAAGCCCCGTTATACGTTCCTGTGTAGACAGCCCATATCCCCGTGGGAGCTTCCGCGCACAGCAACAGATTCATCTGGCCCTCGGTCGTAGAGTGGTAGGTGCCGATGCCTCCGCGAAAAACAAACCGGTCCGTGCCCGGCACAATCCAGGAAAACCCGACACGCGGGTTCCATGTATTCTGGCCATCGCCGTTGAACCCGAATGTGTTCTTCCCCTGGATCACTTCGGCGGGGATCGAGGAGCCCTTGTAATTGGAGTTAACTATGTAGCCGGCGAGACTGCCCGACGCAAGAGGATTGGGATCGATCTTGGACACATCCACGTTGCCCCCGCCATTGGCAGACCCGAGGTCGCCAATGTGCTCCCAGCGCAAGCCCAGGTTAAGCGTGAGGCGCTTCGATAGTACGACGTCGTCCTGAACGAAGCCGTCGGCATCCTTGTATCGCCAGTCGCGAAGGAAATTCCCGAAACCCGCGTACGTCTCGTAAATATTGCTGTACGGGTATCCATATATGCTGCCCTGCCCCAGCAGAAAATCCGCCCAGGTCAGCGGAATCACATAGGCCTCGAAGTTAAACTTCCCCATATTATCCCGGCCGTAGGTGAAGCCGCCGCCGAAGGTGAACCGGTGCTTTCCCTTGACCCAGGACAACGTGTCATTGAACTGCTCCTCTTCCTCCAGGAAGTACGTCGCCGAAGTTGTGCCCGTCTGGAAGCCATCGCTGATCATCCAAATATTGGGGAATGCGTTAACCTGTGACGGGGCGTTCATGCCGATGCTCGAGAAGGTATATGCATTGCCGTAGGTCTGGTTCGAGGTCGACCTATGGAGACCCACGAGAAATTGGTTCACCAGTCTGGGGCTCAGGGTGTAGGTGTCTTCGATCGAAGACACATCGAAGCGCTCCGGCTGATAGAGCGGGTTTCCTTCCGTCTCATATAAAGTGGACCACTCCTGGTTGCTGAGCGCACCGAAATAGCGAACCGCGATTTTGTTGCGGTCCGACAGCAGGTAGTCGCCGTTCACCATCCATTGGTTTTCATTGAAAAAGCCGGGAGAGCGCACAAATGAAGTGCCATAGGAATCGAAACCGCCCGGGGCCGAAGAGTTGATTTTCGACGCAGACGGAATCATGTATTGACCGTTGGGCAGCTTGGTCTGGAGCAGGGCCAAAGCCTGGGGAGCGATATTCGAGCCATTGGCGAGGACCGTGCCGCCAAACGCGCCAAGCCAGCCTTGCTGGCCAGCGAAAACCGCTCCCAATCCCGCCGCCGACCGGTCGTTGGTGATCGGCGGTTCATAGTCTACTTTATGGTTCGCCGGGTCGGTTTCATTGTACTGTCGTGTGCCCTGCCAGGAGCCAAACAGCAGAACCTTGCTTTTGACCAATGGACCCTCTGCGGTAAAACCATATTGATTCTGCCGCAGAATGCCACGCGACTCGCCGAAGCTCTTCGTAAACCAGCCGTTGGCGTTGAGATCTTCGTTCCGGAAAAACTCGAACATCGATGCGTGGTAGTCGTTGGTGCCGCCTTTCGTAATGACATCGACGTTGGCCCCGGCATTGCGCCCCGTCGTAGCGTCATACAGGGCCGTCTGCACCTTGAACTCCTGGATGGTGTCGGGATTTGGTGCCGGAATTCCCTGCGAGTAAATCCACGAGCCCTGCGTGTCGTTGATCGTAAGGCCGTTCATCTCAAAGTTGTTGTCGGTCGAAGTGGCTCCCTGGCTCATGATGCTTCCGCCCGCGGGATTCGCCTCCTGGCTGCCACCGCCTCTTCCCACACTCCCCGCGTTGTTGACCTCCTGGGAGACACCTGCATTCAGGCCGATGATCTGCGTGAAGTTACGCGTAACCAGGGGGAGGTTCTCAAGCATCTCGGAATCCGTCACGCGCCCCAATTCACTCGACTCCGTCTGTAACTCCACGCTGGCAGAAGCCACGGTAACAGTTTCCGTCACCGCACCCGTTTGCATTCCTATGTTCAGTACCGTTGTCTCCGCAACGATCACCTGCACGTTCGGCGACGAGGCCACCTTAAACCCTTGCTTCGTGACTTCGAGCGTGTATTGCCCCGGCGGAAGCAGGGAAACAACAAACATTCCGCGGTCGTTGGACTGCGCAGTCCGCATGTAGCCGGTGGCCGCGTCCGTAACCTTGACCTGGGCGCTCACCACCATGGCACCGGTGGGATCCGTGATGGCACCGCTGATGGCGCCTGTTCCACCTGTCTGCGCAGAAAGCAGCCCGCAAGCTGCAAATAGTGCGCATGAGACGAACGCCACGAACGACCAGCGGCTGGACGAAACAGTTTTTTGGCGAGCGGGTTGCATTGGTTGGGAGTAACGCATCTGTTTTCTCCTCTTCGAATCCGGCCTCTCCGAATCTGGCCTCAGAATGCAATTCGCACACATTAGAAGAAGAAATGCAGGACGCGACAGGTCCTGAGCAGACATTTTCATGTCATTTACCCACACCCGCGCCATCAAAGGAGGCCTCGGAGGGAATTGGTAACTGATGCAGTTAAATCCGAAGTGCAGGCGGGTCGGCTTTCCTTCCAACTTGGCGGCGATTGCTGTCGACGCGAGCGAAATTCCCCACGGGAGGCGCGCGCAGACAGGGGTTCATCGACAGGGCCCGTCACTCACGTGGCGAGCCGGTGCCCCTCATCGACAATCATCTTTTACTGTTTACATTGCGCCTGCTGAGCCGGGAGTTTGGGCGACCACAAGCCGACATTCCAACCCCAGGGGATGTCCTCACTCGCTCGGCGCCGGCAAACAGTTTCTTCAATGAACTCGTACATCCCCGGCAAGAGATGATCTGACGGCTGTGGACCTTCCTCGAATCTCATGTATGAGCCAGACAGCGAGAACGCCGGCCAATCCGGCTCATTTGCGGCCTGTGGCTTGCCGGTGCGAGCGAATGAGGTCCAGTAACCGATCATGGCGTCGGATAGCTTCATCTCTTGCGGAGTTGCGGGAATCTTCGGCCACAGCGGCGGCGTGCCTTCGAACGTGCCGAACACGTAGGGCAACTCGCTCGCATGGAAGCCGTGCAAACCGGCATCGTCGGCGGCCGGGTACCCATGATCCCAAAAATAGAGGTAGGACGGCTGCCCCAGCGCGGTTTGCCTTCTGACAAGCCGCTGCGCCGTCCACCCGTAGAGGGCGTCTCGCGTTGTGGCCAATAAGCTCTCCTGCATGTTGGCGCTTGGATAGAGCCGCAGGAATTCGTCTGCAAGGTCACCATACTGCGCGCGAATCGTGGTTTCGTACGCGGCCGCATTCGCGGGAGGTTGGGGAGCAAGGACTCTCAACGAGCGGATCTCGCCGCTGTTGAAGCCGGCGAGCAAGGGCACGGGCGCTTGTTCGCCCTTGTCGAAGACATCGACCAGTTGGTGTATCAGCACGTGTCCGTCAATAGCACCCCAGGGTGCAAACCCAGCGGCGGGAGCGGCCATCGCGAGCTTTTCCGCATCCATCGCTCGCAGCGCTGCGATATCCGGCGCATGGAGCGCGGCAGCGAGCTTCACACCGCTCTCCTCAGCAGAGGGCGTGCCGAAACTGGTTTTTTTCAACTCGGGCGTGGAGATCATGTACGCGCTTTCCGCGATGGCCCTGGCGAACAGGCCACGCGCCGGGGGAGATGCCATAAGGTACATCACGCTGAGCGCGCCCGCGGACTCACCGGCGATGGTCAGGTTGGAAGGATCGCCGCCGAAGGCACGAATGTTCCGCTTCACCCATTGCAGACCCTCGATCTGATCGAGCAGGCCATAGTTACCCGATACTCCAAGCGGCGACTCCTTGCTAAGTTCCGGATGCGCAAGCCAGCCCAGGACACCCAATCGGTAGTTAATGGAGACAACGACGATACCTTGGTCAGCGAGGCGGGTGCCATCATAGGTCTCCTCCCTGCTCGCACCGCCAACCAGCGCGCCTCCGTAGATCCAGAAGAAGACTGGCGCGTTGTGTGCGTGGACCGGAGTCCAGATGTTCAGCGTCAGGCAGTCCTCGCTCATCGGCATCGGATTGCGGGTATAGATATTGGAGAGTGTCGGTTTGGGCTGCAGGCATGCAGCTCCGAATTCCGTCGCTTTTTTCACGCCGGTCCAGGGGGGCATGGAGCTCGGAGCTTTCCAGCGCCGCTCCCCCACTGGCGGAAGCGCGAAGGGGATGCCCTTGAAGACGCGCAGCTCGCCTTCCATCCGCCCCTCCACCGTGCCGGCAGGGGCTTTCACGATTGGACCGGTCTTGTCCTCGGATAGAGCTGACGCAGATCTGACCGGCTCGACACTCTGCAAAAGCACCGGAGCAAAGAAGGCGGCCGCGGCAGCCCCAACAAGCAAGCGACGAAGTGAGATCATCCGATTGTTCCTCCAACTGTACAGCTTTCGTTTTTAAGCACGCGCGCCAATGCCAGGAACAGCAATACAGCTACAACGTAAAACGACGCGAGCAAGTAAAGTGCGATCTGCAGCGACTGATGGGGATGGCTTGTGCGGAAAAAGTCGCTGACCGCGCCCACGAAGGTGGGGCCAAGGCCGAGACCGATCAGATTCATGATCAACAAAAGCAGTGCGCCCGACATGACGCGCTGGTCTGGCCGCACTTCCTCCTGGACCAGAGTCACCGCCGATGTCAGATAGAAATAATTCAGAAACATCGTGCCGGTGAGGAAGAACAATGCGAGACGCCAGGAGGGGGCCCAGACAAACGCGAGATAAAACGGGAGGGCAAGAGTGAGCGAGGCGGCGGGCACAAGGGCAAAGGCCTGTTTCGAGCGCCGTGTGAACCGGTCTACCGCCCGCCCAGAGACGAGCATGCTTCCGCCCATTCCGATTGCAACAACCAACGCGTAATAGACAGCAACTTCCTTGAGCGTCATCCCTTTCTCACGCATGAGAAAGAGGACGGCGAAGTTGATCAGACCGTACGTGATGAATTGGTTGGCGCCGCTGCCCAGTGCGGCGAGCATGAGAGATGGCCGGGAAATGAACATCGCCAACGTTTGTCGGAATCCTGATTTGCTCGCGGCTGCCTGGTCCGGAATGCGATCCAGCCCGCCGCGACGGGGCTCGGGCACCAGAAGCAGGACGCCGATCACGGCGAGGAGGCCGACGGAGCCGAGCAGGACAAATGCGTAGCGCCAACTGAAAGCTGCAGCGATGGAAGCACCGAAGGCAATTCCCAGCGCTGCACCGATCGGCGGCCCGATGTTGTACAGGCCCAGCGCTCTGCCTCGACGGCCAGGCGGAAAATAGTCGGAGATGATCGAGTAGGAGGGTGGAACGCCGCCGGCTTCGCCGAAGCCGACCGTCATGTACGCGATGGCAAACTGCAGAAAGGTAGCTGCGCCGCCGCACCACATTGTTGCCGCACTCCAGATAGCGCACGCTACTGCCAGAACCTTCGACCTGCTTGTCTTGTCGGCGAGCCAGCCGACAGGAATTGAGATGCAGCAATAAAAGAGCGCGAAATAGAGTCCACCGATCCGTCCAAGCTGACCATCCGAGACGTGCAGACTGTCCTGGATCGGCTTCGCGAGAATGGCCGGCAACTGCCGGGACAGGAAGTTCAGGACATACACCACACACAACATGGCGAGCGCAATCCAGGCACGCGGGCTGGGTTGGGTCCGGGGTTGGACAAGGGGTGGGGCAGGCTGCGGCGTCGGCGGTTCACTGGCCTGCCCAAGCGGCCCGTTCGGCGATCGATTCGGCGATGCGGATGTGCGCGGCGCCATGCTCACCATCAGAGAACCTCAAACAGGGCCGCCGCACCCATGCCGCCGCCCACGCACATGGTCACAACGACGTATCGGACTCCCCGCCGGCGCCCTTCAATCAACGCATGCGCTGCGAGGCGGTTGCCAGACATGCCATAAGGATGGCCGATGGAGATGGCTCCGCCGTCGACGTTGAAGCGATCATTGGGAATACCGAGCCGGTCGCGGCAATAGACCACTTGCACCGCGAAGGCTTCGTTCAGCTCCCAGAGCCCGATGTCGTCCATCTTGAGATCAAAGC
>CAYUJM010000121.1:0-13287 GCA_964445025.1 uncultured Occallatibacter sp.
TCCTGGCTTACCTCCTGCAGGATCAGCGCCATGGGAAAGAGCGGCGCCAGATCGTCCGGGCCGATGGGCTGCAGAGTACCCGGATGCAGCGGCGGCGCCAGCGGCTTGGGAAGATCCGCAGCAAGGTTGTACCACGCGCGGGGAATTCGGTTTTGCGGCAGATTATATTGGATGGTTTCCATGCGCAACATCTTACCAGCGCAATGGCCGCAGCTTCAGTTTTCCTGCGCGGCGCTGCTACGAGCCGGTGCCCCATTCTTGCGGCTCTCTTCCGTCGCAAGGGTGCGAAACCAAAACCATCGCCTCGTATCTACCGCTGGCTAACCTCGCCCGCCCGCACCCGGCGATTGAAATCCTCTGATTGCCTCCTTGGCACTGTCAGCGGCTGCCACGCGCTGTGGTTCAGGTGCTTTGCCAGCAGCACAATTTGTCCGCAATGGTAGCTGTAATGCGCAACCTGACGATTGATCGCCTGCATCACGGAGTGCGCCTCGCCGCGAATGGTCACGGTCCGTGCCAGATCCTGTTCGTCGAGCGGCTCAAGGGCTCCAAACACGCAGGCCCATCCCGCTTCCCACGCCTCCATTAGCGCTCCACGCATCGCCGGCGGATCTTCAAACTCCTGGTCCCGCCGCCGGTCCGGCTTTTCCCCATCGCTGGCGAGGAAATCAGTAAACCGCGACCGCATGTTGCCGGCCATATGCTTCACGATCACCGCAATCGAGTTCGATTCCGCGTCAAGCACGGCAATCAACTGATCGTCAGTCAACTGCGCCATCGCCTTTTCCGCGAGGTTCTTGTAGTAGCGGAAAACTGCCAGCGAGTCCTTCAGGTACGAAGTCGTGAACTCCAGCGCCATGCCGCTATTCTCGCACTGCCTTTGAAAGTTGAAAACCCGAATCCGGCTCCCGCCCACCGGCCCGAGAATTCAACGACGAGATCTACCCTCCGAAGCGATACTCTGGATAACACCATCGCTTCAGCGTTCCCCGGAGGAGCATGCCGTCCAAACATTCAATTTCACGCCGCGGCTTTCTCGGCGCTTCTGCCGCCGTGGCAGCGGCGTCTGCTTTCACTGCCGCGGAATCTGTTTCCGCAGAGCCCACCGCCCCGCTGCCTCCTCCCATCGCCGCCTTGCCTGTTCTCAGCGGTCTTGCGCGTCCCTTCACCAATTCCGAGCGCCAGGCCCGCATCGAGCGTGCCCGGCGACTCATGGCGGCGGCAAAGATCGACGCAATTATTCTGGCCGACTCGACCACATCTTCGGTCTATTTCGCCGACCTGCGACTTTACGGCGGAGAACGCCTTTGGGCCCTGGTGATTCCCGCCAAAGCCAAACCGTTCCTTGTCTGCCCCGCCTTTGAAGAAGGCCGCGCGCGCGAACTGCTCGCGGCCGGCCCCTTCGGCAAGGATGCGGATGTTCTGGCCTGGCAGGAGGATGAGAGCCCCTTCGCCGCTCTCGGCAAAGGCCTCGCCGACCGCGGCCTCATCAGCGCCACCGTGGGCTTCGACGAGAACATGAAGTTCGTCTTCTCTGAAGGCATCCGCGCCGCCAACCCGCATCTGACAATTGTCAGCGCCTCGCCCGTTACCGCTGGCTGCCGCATGATCAAGGACGCGCACGAAATCGAGTGCCTGCGCCTGGCCTGTCGCGCCACGCTGCTCGTTTACCGCGCTGTCGCCCGGTCCCTGCAGCCCGGCATGACGACGGCCAACGTCCATTCGCTAATCGGCGCAGCCTACAAGCAGGTCGGTTTTGAAGGCGAGGCCAGCCTCAACATCGACGAGTTCACTGCCCTGCCTCACGGCTCGCGTCAGCAGCAAACCCTGCGCGAAGGCTCGATCCTCATGCTCGACGACGGCTGCGAAGTCGAGGGCTATACCTCCGACATCACCCGTACCTTCGTCCTCGGCAAAGCGACGGACAAGATGAAATCCGTCTTCGAGATCGTCCGCCGCGCGCAGTCCGCCGCCGTTCAGGCCGCGCGTCCCGGCGTGTCCACCGCTGACGTAGACGCCGCCGCCCGCAAAGTCATCGTTGACGGCGGCTATGGCCCTGGCTACAAGTACTTCTCCCACCGTCTTGGCCACGGCATCGGCATGGATATGCACGAGTGGCCGTACTTCGTGAAGAACAACATGTTCGGTTACGACACCAATCCAAGTCTGCAGGCCGGCAATCTGCTCAGCGACGAGCCCGGCATCTACATCCCCGGCGAGTTTGGCATCCGTCTTGAAGACGACCTGCTCATCACCGAGCCCGGCTCCGAGCTGCTTACTCCGCAGAGTCCGTCCCTTGAAGATCCTTTCGCCGGAATGGAACCCGAGTCTCCAATCGTGAAAGGATAATCCGCAAGATGAATGGAGAACGGCGCGACGGCTTGGTGTTTCTGCTGCTGGGATGCATGGTGTTTCTCCTTCTGGGCGTCGCCCTCGAAAACGCCGTACCCGGACCGATGTCGGACTTCAAAGCGGTCTACTACGGCGCGCGATGCGTAATTCATCACAACGATCCCTACAAAAACGGCGAGATTCTGCGCTTATATCAGGCAGAAGGAGGGCAGTTCCCATCCGACCCCATCATCTCCCGTTCCGTTCGCCGGGCCGTGCTCGTGTGCATCAACCTGCCCACCGCACTGTTTCTTACTCTTCCGTTCGCCGTTCTGCCTTGGGGGCTTGCGCACGCGCTTTGGATCTCCGTCATGGTTGCAAGCCTCGTCCTTGGCGCCTTCCTGATGTGGAACCTCGGAGCCGATTTCGCGCCCGTGCTCTGCGGCGCGCTGATCTGTCTTGTTCTGGTCAACAGCCAGGTGGTCGTTATTATTGGCAACGCGGCATGCATCGCTGTAGGCCTCTGCCTGGTAGCCGTCTGGTGCTTCCTTGAGAACCGCTTTGTGCTACCTGGCGTTTTGTGCCTTGCCATAAGCCTTCTCCTCAAGCCCCATGATGCAGGCCTGGTCTGGCTCTATTTCCTGCTGGCCGGAGGAGTCCAACGAAAGCGCGCCTTGCAGACCCTGATCGTGGTGATTGTGGTGGCTCTGCCGGCGGTTCTGTGGGTCTACCGGGTTTCTCCGCATTGGATGACCGAACTTCATTCCAACCTGCTTCAGACCACGGCGCGCGGCGATCTCAACGACCCGGGCCCCTCGTCCATGGGTGCGCACACCCTGGGGATGATCGTCAGTCTGCAAACGATCGTCAGCCTCTTTCGCGACGACCCACATTTCTACAATCCGGTAACGTATCTGGTCTGCGCACCACTGCTGCTGGTCTGGGTGTTCGTCACGCTGCGGTCGCGCGCTACGCAGAGCAGGAGCTGGCTGGCGCTGGCCGCAATCGCGGCGCTTTCCATGCTGCCTGTGTACCACCGCCAGTACGACACCAAACTGCTGTTGCTCACGGTTCCCGCCTGTGTCATGCTTTGGGCCGAAGGCGGCCTGATCGGATGGTTCGCGGTTCTGCTGAATGCCGCCGGGTTTGTGCTCACCGGAGATCTCACCTGGGCTGTCCTTCTTGCTCTCATCAACCACCTGCATCTATCAACATCGGGCCCGCACGGACAACTGTTGACAGCCGTGGTGGTCTTTCCAGTCCCCTTGATTCTCTTGGTGATGGGAGTCTTCTATCTCTGGGTCTACGCGCGGAGGAGTCCACGCTCTTCTGGAGAAGGCGCCGCCGGGATTTGAACCTGTTCCATGCTCTGAGGACAGGAGTTGGTTCCTTGGAGAGATTTCGACGACAATGGACGCGATCCGTCCGCAAAGGCAAGGTTCCATGCCTCATCGTCCCTCCAGCTCTGCATCCACGCTGACTGTGGTGCTCACCATCGCAGGAATCCTCGCCGCATTTCTCGGCGCCATTTACCTGTTGATGACAAATCCCCACGCCGGAGCCTGGCAGCAGGTATACGACCCCACCGGCCACTGGTGGCTTTCCACCGTCCTTGCCGCAATGCCTGTAGCGGTTTTGCTGGGCGCCATGGCCATCCTCAGATTGAAGGCGCACATTGCGGCGGTGGCCGGCCTGTTCACGGCGCTCGCCATCGCCATCGCGGTATTTCACATGCCTGTGCGCATGGCGCTGACAACGAGCGTCTATGGCGCGGGATACGGGCTGTTCCCCGTTTGCTGGATCATCCTGCCGGTCATCTTCCTGTATCAGCTCACGGTGAAGACGGGGCGCTTTGAGACGCTGCAAAAGAGCCTGGCCAACATTACCGACGATGGTCGCTTGCAGTTGCTGCTGATCGCGTTTGGTTTGGGCGCATTCCTTGAGGGCGCAGGTGGTTTCGGCGCGCCAGTAGCCGTGTGCGGGGCCATCCTGATCAGTCTCGGCTTTCGCCCCATGCAGGCCGCGGGCCTGTCGCTGATTGCCAATACCGCTCCGGTGGCCTTTGGTTCGCTGGGAATCCCCACCATCGCGCTCCAGGCCGTTACCGGGACGAACCTGCTGATGCTTTCAAAAACCATCGCTATGATTCTGGTGCCGTTTTGCATCCTGCTGCCGTTCTGGCTTGTCTGGGCTTACGCCGGATTTCGCGCCATGGTAGAAGTTTGGCCGGCGATCCTGGTTGCCGGCGTGCCATTCGCACTGACGCAGTACGTGCTGGCCGCAAACATGGGTCCAGGTCTGGTGGACATTGTTGCGGCCATGGCGACGATTGTTGCGCTGATTGTTTTTCTGCGCTTCTGGAAACCGAAGCGAGTGTTGAACGCGAAAGGCGAGGAGACGACCGGACAGGAGCGGGTGAGTCACGAGCAAAGCGGTGCAGCGACCTTCAAGGCCTGGCTCCCATGGCTCACGCTGAGCGTGCTGATCTTTGCCTGGGGGATTCCGCAATTCTCACACTGGGCCGACGCGAAGACTTCCATCAGCATCCCCGTGGCCGGGTTGCACAACCTTGTCGAGCGCGTCCCGCCGGTGGCGGCAAGGGCCACGGCAGAGCCTGCGATGTTCAACCTGAACTGGCTTACGGCGACCGGAACAGCGATTCTGGTGGCGGCGGTGCTGGCCGGATTCCTGATGGGGATGCGACCGCGAGCGCTGGCCAGGGTGTTTTGGGAGACCCTGGTCAGCGTGCGCTTTACGGTGATCACGATCGCGGCCATGATGGCGCTGGGCTATGTGATGCGCTACTGCGGACTGGATGCGACGATGGGGCTGGCTTTTGCCAGGACCGGTGCGTTCTATCCGTTCTTTGGGACGCTGATTGGATGGGTGGGGACAGCAACCACCGGTTCCGACACGGCGTCGAATGTGGTCTTCGGCAGCCTGCAGACCATGACCGCGCGGCAAATCGGCGTTTCGCCGGTGTTGATGGCAGCGGGCAATGCAACCGGCGGCGTGATGGGCAAAATGATTGCAGCGCCCAGCATCGTGGTGGCCAGCACGGCGACGCAGCAATATGGCCAGGAGGGATCGATTCTGCGCTTCGTCTTCTGGCACAGTCTGGTGCTGGCCGGCCTGGTCGGCGTGGCGGTCTTCCTCATGGCCTACGTTTACCCGTTCAACCAGCTTGTCGCGCGCTAACAGTGGCCGTGACCCCGCTTCGGTTGCGCCTCGTCACGGTCGGGGCATCGGAGCGGTCCGAGTCCGTGCATTCGCACACCGTTGGGGCGATCAGCTCTCACTGTTACTTGGATTCGATCAGCCGGATGCGTGCCGTCAGGGCTCGTCCCAGAGGCTCGCTGAACGTTCCATACTGAGGCGAATTCACCACGTTGTTCACCACCGGGAAATCGCCGCTGTTGGTCACATTCTCGATAATTCCTCGCAGTCCGAAATAGGATCCGCGGAAGTGAAAGCGCCATTCGAGGCCAGGACTGAAGGACAGATAATCGGGAAAGCGCCTCGATCCTGCCTGTCCCACCACCTGGTAGCCGGCGTCGATCGGGGTGAACGGGAAGCCTGTACGCCAGTCGAGCGTGTAGACGAAGTCCCAGTTCCTTTTGAAGCCCGGCACGAGGAACGGCAGCCATCCCCAGGAGAGCACACGGTTGGGCGTGTTCCAGCCCAGCGGGCCGCTCTGTTGCGGGCCCAGCAGCGAAAGAGTGGGCATGTAATCGATGGCAGCATTCGTGTGCGCGGAGGAGTGTGTGTAAGCGACAAAGAGCGTGTAGGCGCCGGCAAAGGTTCGCCGCGCGTCGATCTCCTCCATGTTGTCATGGTCCTGCCTGGAGTTCGTCAGCGCATAGTTCCCTGAGAGCGTGGCCGGGCCGCTCTGGTTCACATACGTGAATTCGTCGGACACAACCTTCCTGGCAAGATTCGCCCTTAAATAAAGAGATCCGGGAAGCCTCTGCTCCACGCCGGCGCTCCAGTTCAGCGCCCGCGCCTCATGCAGCGAACCATCGTCGGTTGTAAAAGTCGTCTCTGCAGGCGGGCCAACGGGTGTGACGCCGTCGGCTGCAAAGTACGTGTCGTAGCGGATGCCGGCCAGCGCACGCGTCAGGTACTCAAGCTGCGTGTGCTCGTAATAGAGCCCGATGCCTGCGGACAATTTTGTCCTCCCTCCGCTGCGAGAGGGCGAATAGATTGCAGCAAGTCGTGGCGAAACCAGTGGCCTGCGAATGATCTCATCCCAGTCGAAGCGCAAACCCGGCTCGAGGAGCAGGCCGCTGCGCGGCGTCCACCGGTCCTCAGCGTATGCGCCGACTTCGACATTGCGGCGCGTGAAAGGCGCGGTTGCAGGGAATTCGCTGCTGCGCAAAAGCGTTCCGTCCTCGCGCAGGTAGCTGACGGGAGCGCGCGTCACGGCTTCATCGAATCCGATATGATCCAGATCGATGCCGGTCTTGAGGTTGTGCGTTCCAGCCCAGTGCCGGAGCGGCGTGTAAAGCGCCGCATTTCCCTCGATGCGCTGCGACCGGCTGCTCTGGTTCTCGAAATAGCTGTCCAGGAAAAGCTCGGGAGTGATTTGGAATGGGCTGTCTCCGTGCGGTTCGTACCCGTCGCTGAAACGCGTCACTCCCAGCCCGAGATCCAGCAAAGCTCCTCCGCGGAAGCTCTGCTGATCGCGCACATACGGCAGCCACGCGATTGTATTCCGTTTGGTGGTGCTCTCCTGCGGAACCAGTGACGAAATGCCGTCGTACGGCGAGTGATAGACGTTGAACAGAAGGCCGCCCGACACCATGTTGGCAGGTGACGCATTCGCCTGGAATTTGATCAGATTGCTCCCGCGAATCAAGTGATCGGTGTCGGCGCCCGCGGAAAGCTCCCGGATGTAGATGTCGTCGTATTCGGCCTCTATCCCCTCGAAGAGCCATGCCCGGTTGCGCGTCAGCGGTCCGGAAATGGTGACGCGAGGAACAAACTTGTCAAAGCGAATGCCATTGACCTGTTCAAGCGACGGAAGAAAGTCCGTGGCGTTGAAGCGGAATTTGTTGTCGCCCATCCCAGTGTAGAAGGCCACAATTCCGCCCGTGCTTCTGCCGAATTCAACCGGGTAGCGGGTCGTCTCCTCGTCGATGGAGCGCACCGCGTCGGCGCTTACCCGCATGGCGAGAATCCCGCTGACCGGCGAGCGGATATCGAATCCATCCAGCGTATCCAGGGTTGCCCAGGTCTCCGAGCCGGCAACGTGCACCTGACCGGTCACATCCGCAACCACTCCAGGGTAGAACGGCAGCAGATTGCGGATGTCGCGGGAGGTCGGGTAGGGCACATTGATGATCTCCGGCAGATTCATGGTGGCCTTGTCGGAGACTTGTTCCGGATCGATGCCGGGAACCGAGGCCGCTACACTCACCTGTTGCAAAACCATCTGTTCGTGGTTCAGCACAGCGCGGACGTTTCGCGCCAGCGGATCGGCCTCATTCAGATCAGTCTCATAAAACCCCGGCTTTTCAATGCGAAGGCGGTAGGCTTCGGTTCCCTGCAGGATGTACGCGCCACGCCCGGCGTAATCGGTCGAAAGGGAAGTCGCGGTGCGCCCCGGCTCCTGAACCACAACCTGAGCGTCTGCAACAGATACCCCATTCTCGTCCACGACGGCAAGGAGTACCGGTGCACGGCCCGAGGGCGTCTGTCCGGCGGCAGAAGCGCTGCAGCCCACTAGAAACAGCCAGGAGATGATTTTGCCCGCACGCCCAAAATCCCGCATGGGTTCACCGCAGCCAGCCTTTCCATTGTAAAACCCTCCATGCTGGCCGGCGGCAACCCCGCCGATTGGAGCTGGAGTCTCGCCGCGAGACGAATGACTTCCCGCCAATCAACGGAAGCGCTATGATAGGGTCCGGAGAACGGCCATGTCCCAATACGTGTTTCTCTGTCAGGATTGCAACAAGGAATTCACCCGGATTCTCCACATGTCGGACGTCGAGAAGGCCGAAGTGGCGTGTCCACACTGCGGGGGCAAGCGGGTGCTTCAAGCGGTAGCGGCGTTCTCTGCCGTCACCTCCCGGAAAAGCTAGCACGCGCGTCGATCCCCATTGCTTTGAGAGCTGAAATCTCTCGAACTGGGCTTTTCGTCCCAGCTTCCGCCCTGCCCCACCCGCCGCGAATGTTCTCTATTCGTGTCCGAGCGGGAAACGCTTGCGGACCTCGTGGCGGGCTCCGCCGGGGCCCAGAAAGCTCTCGTAGAGAAGGAACTCGTTTGCGACGAACCGTGTGAAGTTCGGCTGCCGGACAATTCTGGCTCGGAGCTCAGCGAGTCCGCGCTTTTCGCCGTTGCCTTTGCCGCGCGCGAGAGTGATATGAGGCTGAAAGGGGCGAGTCTCGGGAACAAACCCGCACTGCTCAGTCGCCCTGGCGACCCTCTCCTGAAGCAAGGCTAGTTCGGGCGTCATCCTGACTCCGGCAAAGAAAACCCCGGCACGATCAAAGAATCCCAACCCCTCCAGCGCAACCGGAACCGGCGCCACCTTCACCTCGCGTAAACGCGCGACAGTGCAGCCGTATGTTTCCGGGTCCGTATTTCCCAGGAACTGAAGCGTGATGTGCCAGGATTCAGGCGCCGACCAGCGCAGACCGTCCCCTTTGGACCTGAGCCGCACCGAGATCGCCGAGAGTTCTGCGATGACGGTTGCGGTGAGTGGAATTCCAACAAAGAGGCGCATACAACCACCGTGACCGGCAATCCCTGCGGGGAGCGATCATTCTCCGAAATCTTGGGATTCCGAAGGCGAGCCACATTTGCGGCTACCATCCGCCGCAAGACGCCGATCGCGCGCCTGCAATCCAGCCTGAAACATCGAACGCAAGCGAGGGAATGGTGGGCCCGGAGGGATTCGAACCCCCAACCAAGGGATTATGAGTCCCCTGCTCTAACCGTTGAGCTACAGGCCCTGGCCTGGGTTTCATTGTAGGGCTTGAGTGGTCGGGCGCCAAAATGATGCGTGGCTGTGTTTGAGTCCGGGCGCATAAGCTCGCGCGCCCACCCAGCCCGCATTGTCGCTCACGCCGCTCTGCGAAAATAGAAATGCATGCTCTCTCTGCAAAATGCCGGCAAGCGCTTCGGCCCGCGCGTCCTGTTTCTTGAGGCAAACTGGCTGATTCGCGCTCGGGAAAAGACCGCACTCGTCGGCGCCAACGGCACCGGCAAATCCACGCTGATGAAAGTCCTCGCCGGCCTGGAGACGCTCGACTACGGCTCCCTGCAACAAACCCGAGGCATGAGCATTGGTTACCTGCCCCAGGAGGGCCTGCGTCTCACCGGCCGAAGCGTGTTTGAAGAGTGTCTCACCGTTTTCGACGAACTGCGAGACATGGAGCGGGAGATCGAAAGCCTTTCCGGCCAACTCGCCGTGTTGGTCCACGCGGGTCCCGAGTATGAATCCGCGGCCGAGCGCTTCTCCATGCTGCAGGACCGCTTCCACGCCCTCGACGGTTACGCGCTCGACGCCCAGGTGGGCGGTGTCCTCACTGGACTGGGCTTTACGAAGGAAGACTGGACCCGCCAAACCGATGAGTTTTCGGGCGGCTGGCAGATGCGCATTGCGCTGGCCAAGCTGCTGCTGGCCAAGCCGAATCTGCTGCTGCTTGACGAGCCGACCAACCATCTCGACCTTGAAACCCGCAACTGGCTCGAAGACTATCTGAAGAGTTATCCCTTCGGTTATATCCTCATCTCCCACGACCGGTACTTTCTCGATGTGACCATCGACCGCACTGTCGAGATATGGAACAAGCGCCTCAATATCTACCAGGGGAACTACACAAAATACCTCAGCCAGAAGGACGAGCGGCGCACCCAGCTTGAGGCGGCCTACCGCAACCAGCGCATCCAGATCGAACACCTTGAAGCCTTCATCAACCGCTTCCGCGCCCAGGCCACCAAGGCCAAGCAGGTGCAAAGCCGCATCAAGGAGCTCGAAAAGATCGAGCGCATCGAGATACCGGAGGAAGAGCCGGTCATTCACTTCAAATTTCCCCAGCCTCAGCCCTCCGGCCGCACCGTGGTTGAGGCGGAGAACCTGTCCAAGAGCTATGGTCCCAAGCAGGTGCTGAGCGGCGTCAATTTCACCATCGAACGCGGCGACCGCATCGCCCTCGTCGGCGTCAACGGCGCGGGCAAATCCACGCTGATTCGCCTGCTCACGGGCGAAGAAGCGCCCACTTCAGGCCATGTGAAGCTGGGCCATAACGTGGCGAGCGAGTACTTCGCGCAGGACCAGTACAAAGTGCTCAACGGCGATGCGCGCATGCTCGACGACATCAGCCGCGCCGCGCTCAAAGTGCCTGAAGTTGAGCTGCGTTCGCTCCTCGGCTGTTTTCTTTTCCGCGGGGACGACGTCTTCAAGCCCCTCGGCGTGCTTTCCGGCGGCGAGCGCAACCGTTACGCCCTGGCGCGCATTCTCGTCTCGCCCTCGAACTTTCTCCTCTTGGACGAGCCCACCAACCACCTCGATATGCGCGCCAAGGACGTGCTGCTCGAAGCCATCGCGGCCTTCTCCGGCACAGTAGTCTTTGTCTCGCACGACCGTTATTTCATTGACCGGCTGGCCACACGTGTACTCGAGGTGGAAGGCGGCAAGGTCACCAGCCACGAAGGCAATTACGAGGATTACCTTCGCTGGAAGGATGCGCAAACGGCCGGCGTTACGGCTCCGTCCGGTGTACACGCTCAACAAGATAAAAGGCCTGTCATCCTGAGCGACCGGAGCGAAGTGAAGGGGGTCGAAGGACCTGCTTCATCGTCGTCAGACGAACCAGAGAGCTTAAGCGAAGCTGCCAAAGACCGTCCCCGCCGCCTCAATCCCATCAAGCAAAAGCAGATGGAAGACCGCTGCTTCTTCCTTGAGGAAGAGACGCCACGCATCGAGGCGGCCATCGCCCACACAGAGCAACAATTGGGCATCTTTGTCTCCGCCGCGGAGACTGCGCGCCTGACTGCCCTCGCCGACGATCTACGCAGCCAGCTTGCGGCCCTCACCGCCGAATGGGAAGACCTGATGATGCAGCTGGACACTCAGGGCACCATCTCCTGAGATGGTCTTTATAACCCGTCGTGCATAATCAAGATACGATGGCCCTGTTGTGGAATCCCGAGAGCTGGTCGCAACGTCTGGCGGAGCTGGAAGCGCAATCCGGCGACCTGAAAGAAGCTCCGCTGCGCCGTGACGTGCGCTCGCTCGGCACCTTGCTCGGCGAAGTTCTGCGCGAACAGGCCGGCGGAGACCTGTTCGCCCACGTGGAAGCACTGCGCCAGGGAACCATCCGCCGCCGCGACTCGGAAGCCCGCGGCCGCGAAGAAGAAGCTGCCCGGCACGCTGCCAACGCGCTGGAGCTGGTCCACTCGCTCCCCGCCGAGCGCGCCATCCTGCTCACCCGCGCCTTCGCTTTCTACTTCGAGCTGATCAACCTGGCGGAGACCAACCATCGCAAGCGCCGCCGCATCGCGCTCCGCCTGAGCGGCCAGGCTGGCCGCCAGCGCGGCTCCCTCGCCGGCACGCTCTCAGAGATGCGCCGCGTCGGCATCAGCGCCGAGGAAGCTCTCGATTGGCTTCGCCGCGTGCTTATCGTTCCCGTATTTACCGCACATCCAACTGAAGTGGCGCGGCGCTCCGTCATGTTCAAGCGCCGCCGCATCGGCGATTTCCTCGCCACGCTCGACCGCATTCCTATTCCCGAGCAGGATCTGGCGCGCCTCGAGCAACTCGTCCTCGCCGAGATCACCAGCCTCTGGCAAACCGACGAAGTCCGCTCGCGACGGCCCACGGTGTACGACGAGATCAAGATGGGCCTCGACTACTACGACGTTTCGATCTTCGAGACCCTGCCCAGCCTCTATCGAGAAATCTCCGAAGCGCTCCATGCCGCGTACGGCCTTGAGATCGACACGCTCGCGCTGCCGCAGGTTCTCCAGTTTGGCTCCTGGATCGGCGGCGACCGCGACGGCAATCCCTTCGTCACGCCGCAGGTTACGCGCGACTCCATTCAGCTCGCCCGCGGCCACCTGCTGCTCTATTACCAGCGCCAGTTGCAGGAGATCATCGACCTGCTCACCACCAGCGCCCAGCAGCGCCCCATCAGCGACGCGCTCCTCGCTCGCTTGCAGTCTTACGTCGCCCAGGTGCACACGCCGGAGGCGCAGGTCTTCGGCGAGCAATACGAGTTCGAGTACTACCGCCGATTTGTCATCTGCCTCAAGGCCCGTGTCCAGCGGACGATGGAAGACCCCGGTCCATCCAGCGCCAAACTTCCCGTTACCTCCTACACTCTTGCCCAAGGGCAGGAAAAGCTGGCCCAGGTGCTCCCTGCCTACTGCTCCGTCGAGGAATTCCTCGATGACCTGGAAGCCTTGCGCGCCTCGCTCACGGAAAACCGCGGCCAGCGCATCGCGCGCACCCTGATCGATCCGCTCATCCTCCAGGTGCGGACCTTCGGCCTCCACCTGCATACGCTCGACATCCGCCAGCACGCCCGCGTGCTCGCCGCTGCGCTGCAAGAGGCCATCGCCGATTCCATCGCTCCCTCGCTGCCCAGCGGTCTCTCAGAGGAGACTTCCAGCGTTCTGGAAACCTTCCGTGTTATCGCCGAAGTCAAGACAGGCTGTTCGCCGGAAGCCATTCGCCAGTACGTCATCAGTGGCGCCGCATCTGTTGAAGACGTGCTGACTGTCGTGCGGCTGGCCCGTCTCGGCGGCGTGAAGGTCGAGGGCTCCGGCCGCGGGCCGAAACGCGATCCGGGTCTCATGCCCGTCCCGCTCTTCGAGTCCATTGAAGATCTGCGCCAGGCCCCGGCTGTCTGCCGCGATCTCTGGTCCAGGCCCGACTACCGCAGGCTCATCGCCACCTGGGACAACTGGCAGGAGGTCATGCTCGGCTACTCCGACTCCAACAAGGA
>CAYUJM010000122.1:0-13229 GCA_964445025.1 uncultured Occallatibacter sp.
CGCGTGCAGGCGGAGATGGTCACAGGCAACTACTATTCCGGGTTGAACGTGCGGCCCCAGTTAGGCCGCCCCATTCAGCCCTCCGACGAGACTCTGAATGGTGCGGGAAATGTTGTGGTCATCAGCGAAGGAATATGGGAGCGCGACTTTGGCCGTTCGCCGTCGGTGCTGGGCCAGACCATCACGTTAAATCAAACGGCGATGACCATTGTGGGTGTCAATCCTCGTGGATTCACGGGCGCCGACAACAGTCAGACTTCGCCCGATGTGTTTGTTCCGCTGAGCATGCAGCAGGTGGTTGATCCGAAAGGTAAGAAATCGTTTTTGGAAGACCCGGAAATGTGGTGGCTAAAGATCATGGGCCGGGTCAAGCCGGGCGTCCAGGACTCCCAGGCGCAGGCGGTCCTGTCGTCGCAAATGGATGCGGCGGTGCGCGGCACTATGACGGTCAAGCCCGGTGAAACAATTCCTAGCCTGCTAATTGGCGACGGCAGCCGTGGAGACCACATCTCCGAGAACGGATTCAAGAAGCCGGCATTTGTGCTCATGACGCTGACCGGTCTGGTGCTTTTGCTGGCCTGCGCCAACATCGCCAACCTGATGCTCGCCAGGGGCGCGCAGCGTCAGCGCGAGATGAGCGTAAGGCTGGCCCTCGGCGCAGGCCGCGCCCGCATTCTGCGCCAGTTGCTGACTGAAAGCCTCTTACTGGCGGGGGCTGGCGGGTCGGCCGGGCTCTTGATCGGTTACCTGTCCCGCAACGCGATTCCAAAGCTGCTGACCGACCCCTGGCAGTCGGGCGAGCCCAATGTTCCCTTCGACTGGCGGGTGTTTGGCTTTACGGCGGCTGTCACAATCGCAACCGGGTTGCTCTTCGGTCTCGCTCCCGCGTGGATTGCCGCGCGCGTTGAGGTCGGCAGCAGCCTCAAAGAGTCTACGCAAACCGTTTCGCGCCGCCGCAAGGGGATGAGCGGCAAGGCCATCGTGGCCTTTCAGATCGCCCTCTCCACTCTGCTGGTATTGGGCGCGGGGCTGTTCCTTAGGTCGCTTCTTGCGCTTCGGTCTGTCGATGCCGGCTTCCGCACCGATCACCTGATCCTGTTCGGAATCGATCCTCCGGCCACCCGCTACGCCGCAGGAAAGGATGTGCAATTGCTCGCGCGCCTGGAACAGGAGTTTGCCGCCATTCCCGGGGTACAGTCGGTGACGGCCGCTTCCATGGCCTACATCGGCAACAGCATGTCAAACGAAATCTTCCTGCCGGCGGGTGAAAGCAACGACCCAAATAAGCAGCAGGCGGAGTTCGTCAACACGGTGGGGAACAGCTTTTTCAGCACCATGGGCATACCGATCGTTGCCGGCCGGGCCTTCGATGCGCAAGATACGGCCACATCGGCGAAAGTCGCCATCATCAACCAGAGCCTGGCCCGCAAGCGGTTCCCGAACGTAAACCCCATCGGCAAGGAGTTCAAGACCGGGGACGACGCGGCGGGCTGGATTCGGATCGTGGGCGTCTGCGCCGACACTCGCTATGCGAGTCTCCGCGACGACCCTCCGCCGCAGTTCTTCATGCTCTACCGCCAACAAAGCGATATGGGCGGTTTGACCTATGAAATTCGTACCAGCATCGAGCCTGCTGCTCTGGCGCCGGCGCTCCGCCAGATAGTGCAAAAGGTTGACCGCGATCTGCCCATCGTCGACATCCGCACCCAGCGGGAACAGATCGACTCCACAATGCAGAACGAAAGAATCTTCGCGTCTCTCACTTCAGGGTTTGGGCTGTTGGCACTGGCGCTGGCCTGCGTGGGCATCTACGGGATCATGGCGTATTCGGTGGCCAATCGTAGAAATGAGATCGGCATCCGCCTTGCCCTGGGAGCCCAGCCGGGGCAGGTGCGGGGAATGATTCTGCGCGAGAGTACGGGTCTGGCGGTTGCGGGGATCGTCGCGGGCGTGGGCGCGGCGCTGGGGCTGACGCGGCTGGTGAAGTCGATGCTGTACGGAATTCAGCCTTGGGATCCGGCTTCGCTGGCCGGTGGGGTTTTGATTCTGCTGGCGGTGGCGCTGGCGGCCAGTTGGATTCCGGCACGCCGCGCGGCTGGGTTGCAACCGATGGAGGCACTAAGGCACGAATAAAAGGGGGGCGATTCGGGGCTGGGAACGCTGAGATCGCAAATTTCGCACTCTTGGGCTGTCTCAGGTATTGCCTTATCACTCTGCGAGAAGGACAACAAGTGCCCCTCCTGAATCCACACTCTGTGGGCGACTGACTGGCAAACCGGAAGTTATCAATTCTTTGCCTCTTCTCACATCGCAAAACGGAAGGCCGTGCTACCCTCGGTGCCGAATCAGCCTAGAAACCAGGCGGAGGGGCGCGATGAAGTGGGAGTACAAGATTGTTCGCATTCAAATGTCAGGAAGGCTTGAAAAGGCAGTGAATGACTTGAATGACCTCGGCTCAGAGGGTTGGGAAGCCGTTTCCGCTTGGGTGGACGCGATTTCCACCCAGGTCCTGCTGAAACGGAGTCACAAAGGATAGCAAGGGCCAAGCCAGTTCCCCATCTCGTGATAATCGTTCACGAGTGCCATCCTCTGCGGTCTGCGCGAATGTTCGTTCGCTTGATAACGAGTGACCCGCAAATCGGAAGTTGCCCACGGTCCTGAGCCAGAATGAAGTCAGTGGGTGGCGCCATGTACTAACATTGTTATTACATAGAGGTAGAATGCTCACAACCATCCGAAGAATGGGAAATTCGCAGGGAATCCTGATTCCTAAACCGCTCCTGCAGCAGGTGGGCCTTTCGGACCAGGCGGAATTGCGTGTCGAAGGAGATGCGCTGGTGCTGCGACGGCCGAGGGCCGAGCCACGCGCCGGTTGGGCCGAGGCCAGCAGAGAATTGGCGGCCTCGGGAGACGATTCCCTTGTGCTTCCTGACTTTGCCAATGAAGCCGATGCGGAGTGGAACTGGTGAAGCGCGGCGAGATCTGGCTGGTCAATCTCGATCCTATAATCGGCAGCGAAATCCGGAAAGCGCGCCCCTGTGTGGTCGTTTCGCCGCCCGAGATGCACGACCATCTGCGTACCGCTATCGTCGCGCCCATGACCACCGGCGGCCGCCCAGCGCCATTCCGCATAGCCGTCCGTCATGCCGGCAAACAGGGGCTGATCCTGCTCGATCAGATTCGTGCCATCGACAAGATTCGCCTCGTCAAGCGCGCTGGCGCCATCGCGCCGCAAACCCTCAGCGCAGCGCTTGCGGCTTTGGGTGAGGTATTTGCAGACTAGTGTGGTGAGTCTGAGCTTCGTTGCATTTCTCTGAAGCAGAGTCCCGGGTTGAGAAGTGCCCCAAAAGCAGGTCCCCTTCGACTGCGCTCAGGGCAGGCTTTCGACTCCGCTGAATTACGCTGCGCTCAGGATGACAGGACGTTTTTTTTGATATGAGCTTTGGACTCAGGCCCTGACCTTGACATCGTTGTGCCGAGCGAGGAAACGCAGACCTACCTGCCAAGGATCCGAGGCCAGCATCCACCCAATGGATTGTCCGGCTGGCTCGAATCTTTCCTTTCGGGCGTTGGCTCTGATCTTCCTCGGATAGAATGGTTAACGCGATGGATACAATGGCAAATCGTGCGGATTGGGTCGGAAAGGCCATCGACGGGAGATTTACCCTTCTACGATGGCTGGGAGGTTCCGAAGCAGGGGATGTCTTCCTGACTGAACTGCAGGGTCCCCCGTCCCAGCAGGCGGCCATCAAATTGATGCCGGCCGGTTCGCCGGATGCAGATGCCCACATCGCTGCCTGGAAGGTCACCGCGAACCTCTCTCATCCCCACCTGATGCGGCTGATCAGCACCGGACTCTGCGAGGTTGACGGCGTCCCGATGCTGTATGCGGTCACCGAGTATAGCGACGAATTACTGTCACAGATTCTCCCCGAACGGCCGCTCGCGCCTGCCGAAGTGCGAGAGATGCTCGATCCCGTCCTCGATGCGCTGTCCTGGCTGCACAGCAAAGGCATTGTGCACGGTCACCTCAAGCCATCGAATGTCATGGTTGTCGACAACCAGTTGAAACTCTCCTCGGACAGTCTTCACCTTGCGGGCACCCCCCGGGGACGTTCAGCGCGGGCGAGCATCTACGATGCACCGGAGTCCGGCGCCTGGCCGGTCGCGCCGGCTGCCGATCTCTGGTCGCTTGGGATTACATTGGTTGAGGCCCTTACGCAGCGTCCGCCGGTTTGGGACAAGTCGGCACATACGGATCCTCCGGTTCCGGAGTCCATTCCACAGCCGTTCGCCGCCATTGTGCGGGAATGCCTTCGCACCGACCCTGCGCGGCGATGCTCCCTCAGCGATGTCCGGGCGCGCCTGCAACCGGCTGCCTCTCTTCCTGCGGCAACCGGCAAAACGAGTGGAATTTTACCGCCCAACGTACGTGGGATGGCATTGATTGGCGGGGTGGTCGTTCTGGCTGTGATCGTGGGAGGCTTGCTGTTGCGATCGCGGCATGTGCAGCCGCCGGCTCCGAGCGAAGACAAGCCGCTGGTTCAAATTCCCAAGCCCTCACCCTCGTCACCAGTTCCGAAGCCGCGGGCCTCCAAGTTGGCAGCGGAAGCACCCACAGCGACGGTGCAACCTCCGGTGGCGACGCCGCCCGCTGCAGCGCAAGCGCAGGAAGTGACGAAGCCAGAGGGTGCAATCATCGAGCAGGTTCAGCCCGACGTGCTCCCGGGTGCACAGGCGTCCATTACCGGCCAGGTCAACGTGGCGGTGCGGGTCACGGTCGATGCAAGCGGCGATGTGTCAGACGCGACGATCGACTCCCCGGGGCCCAGTAAGTATTTCGCCAAAGTGTCACAACTGGCCGCGCAGCGCTGGAAGTTCAAGCCCGCGCAGGTGAATGGCCAGGCAGTCTCCAGCGTCTGGATCTTGCATTTTCACTATACGCAGACTGAGAACAAGATCACTCCGGTAAAGGTCTCCCCATAAGAGAATCCACTTGGAACGGCCCGAAGAAGTGCGTCCGCACGGTGAGCCGGGCCTAAAAAGCGACCTTGTTTTTGGGGTACCACGTGAGCTGGATAGTGGTGGTTGTCACGCTCTGCTGGCTGGCAGGATATGTGGGCGTGCCGGTGGGATGGATGGGCGCCTTCCAGCGTTCATAGGCGAAGTCGCCATTGACTTCGAAGTCCTTGCCGATGCGCTTGACGGCCTGGAAATTGATGTCGTTGAGGGTGGTGCCGCCGGGGATGAAGTAGGTGGTGTCCTTCTGGTTGCGCAGGCTGAACTGGAGCCACTCGTTGCCGCTGAGGTGGTAGGTGATCCAGGCCTGGCCGCCTTTGGCTTCGCGGCCAATCCAGTCGCCAAACATCTGCCCCTTGTTGGTGTATCCCTGCCGTTGAACACCCTCCCAATACATGAAATGGCCGTACTGGCTGGCCCCGTTGGAGCTTGATGGGTCAGTCGATACGGCTTCAACGCGCATGTCAAGCTTGGGAATGCCGGGCACGTGGGAGAGATAGATTCCCGGCCGGTAGCCGGCGCGTCGGGGAGCGTCGATGGGGGAGACATCGTCGTGCACTTCTGAGTCCGAGTAGAGCGTGAGCCAGTTGCGGACAAAGGGAAGGCGATAGGAGAAATCGAATGCGCCAAATCGGGCTCCGGGATCCGCAGCGCTGTATTTGACCGGAGCTTGCGGTGCCGCAAAGCTGAAGAAGCTCCTCAGGAAGCTGTGCAGGTTGATGGGCTCGTGGTTCTTGCCGCCCCATATCACCGTTCGCTCGAAGCCGAACTCCAGGTTTTCCGTGGGCTTGAAACTCAATTTTTCCACGTGTACCCAGGGATCGTTGGGAAAGACGTGGCCCTTCAACGACCCCACCAGGAAATCGTAGCGAAACGGGCCTGTGAAGTAAGAGAGGCCGGGAATGCGGAGCGGCTCGACCCGATTGACACGGAATGAATAGATATTCTCGGCATTGTTTGAATAGGCCATGCCGCCACCGAGGCCAGGTCCGAGCCAATCATCTTGTTTCCCGATGGAAATCTCATGATTCAGGAAATGCGCCGAAGCATATGCCTCCATAAGGCGGCCGTAGGTTGAGGTCCCGATCGGTCCCAGGGGAATCGTGGAGAGCGCGCTCAGAGGCAGAGGAACACAGGAACTCCCCGACCCATTCAATGCGCAGGTGTTGTTGAAGACGTAATTGGTCGAGTCGATATTGTTCAGAGCCTGCGCCAGTCCTGTTGAATAGCCTGTGCCCGAGGGCGCACCCTGGAATTCGCCGCGAACGTAAAGCAGGTAGCGGCCTGCGGAAGCGTAGCCGCTGGCGCCGGAGTAATCGTTGAATCCGGCCTGATAGGGGCGGCCGTAGTCGTTGATGATGGTCGAGCCGAGGTGGAAGCTGTCGCGCAGCGGCGTGCCGCTTATGCCGCGCTCGACGGAATAGACTGACTCGACGCGCGCTTCGCCTTTGTGCGCCCCGCAGGGACCCTCGGCCTCGTAACGAAGCTCGTGTTTCAGGGATTCATAGATTGCCTGGGCCTCGTCTGTCGCCGGTGCGGGCTCAGCGTCCTGGATGTGGTCGCTGGTCTGTTCCAGTATGTGTTCCAGGCTTGCGCGGGTGTAGGGACGCATGCCTAGATAGGCTGTATCCACGAAACCCAGGCCGTAGAGCCGCCACACCGCCGGGTAGACCCAGCTATCGACCGGGATATAGGGAGAACCGAGCTCGGAAGGCCCGCAGGTAGAGTCAGCGCTGTCAGTGGAGCTGGTCTGTGGGCTGGCGATCTGCGGCGCGCCGGGCTGCTCGGCCAGGGACGGATGGGGCGCGGCCAGGAGCAATCCTGCAAAGATGGTTGCGATATGAAAAAAAGGGGAAAAGGCCAAACGCCTGCTCACGTCCATTCACTCACTTTATCATTCACGGCACTTGAAGCAGGCGTGTTGGACTGTCTGGAACTGGCGCATCTTGGCGAGTTTTGCGCCTGAAAATGAAGGACTTGTCATCTGCTGGTTGCGCAGGACTGCGAGGATTGCTGCAGGGCTTTTGCGGCTTCGGCTCCAGCCCTGAAGATAAAGCCGGAACGCGCTATACGGTTGGTTCCCCTGGATCCAAGCCCTTCTCAACGAGATACTGATGCATGTTCCGGATCGGATCGCCTGGTGACGTGAGCCGGCAGTCGATCAGGGTTGGCCCATGGTCTTTGCGGGCATGGGCAATGGCCTCGGAAGCAACGCGGTAGACGGCAACTACATCATTGCCGTCTACGCTGATGTACGGAAGCGCGTAGTCCTTCCTCTTCATTTCGATAGCTTCAAAACCTAATGGAGCCCTGGAGGTTTCCGGGCGGTTCAGGGAGACGAAGAGGATGGGCAAGTTGTGGTCCGCGGCTAGAGTCAATGCCCTGATCCAGGAGGGATGTGTATTTCGATTTCCGCTTGAGAACAGCACGGTCAACTTCTGGCCGATCCCGTTGGCGAGCGCGTTGCGAGTTGCGTGAGAAACACTGGGTGCAATGGAGACAAAGGGATTGATGAATTTGAGCGCGGTGTCGGGCATCAGGGCGGGCGCTACCGTGTCGTGAGGAAGCAGGTCAAGGGCTGCGCCGACAATCGCGGCTTCGTGGCCGGCGATGGATTCAGCGCTGCCGGGGCGCGGGCTTTTGTGCCCATTGCGAGAGCGCAGGCCAAGTCTGCGGCACTGGAGCATGGCGGAGTAAAGAGTGAGCAGCTTCCGGCTGGAGATGAGCGAGAAGCCTTCGTCGGCGGAGGGGAGCTCTACGTTGCTTGCCTTCATGGTAGGTTGAGGGTCACCGGTGTGGAGATTGTAAATGGGCAGCAGGCAGGATTCGTGACACGCGTTGAACAAATCTGTGATCAAACGCGGGTGATGCAGCGGAGGGCCATTTCTTTCAAAGGCGGGAGCAGAGGTGCTAGGGTAAAGCGGTCATGAGTTCAGCTACGGCCGACGTGCTCGGCGAAATCGGATTGCCGGTTCCAATCCGCGAACTGGCAGCGAAGACATGGGACGTGATTGTGGTGGGCGCGGGGCACAACGGGCTGGCCTGCGCGGCCTACCTGGCGCGGGAGGGCCAACGCGTGCTGGTAATCGAGAGCCGCCAGCGCGTGGGCGGCGCATGCACCATCGAGGAGCCGTTCCCCGGGGTGCGGATGTCTCCCTGCGCGTATCTGGCCGGGCTGCTGCACCCGCTGGTGTTGGAAGAGCTGGAACTGCCGCGGCGGGGCTATGTGTGGACGCCGGCGGTGAACGGGCTGTTCGTGCCCTTTCTTGATGGATCGAGCATTCAGCTTTGGGACGATGACGAGCGCTGCGCGGAGGAGGTGCGGGCTCTCGCCCCCGGCGATGTAGAAGGATGGCGCGCGATGAGCGACGTGATCCGCCGGCTGCGCGATGCGCTGCGGCCCGCGGGCGCAGGCGATGTCTGGATTGGCGCGGCTCCTACGCGGGAGCAAATCGAAGACCGGCTGGGCAACGACATGGAAGCGCGCGCAGTTTTGTTCGACTGGTCGATGGCGGAGTTTGTCGAGCGCTACCTGAACGACGAACGGCTGCAGATTGCTTACCTGGGGCAGGGCGTGATCGGCACCAACGCGAGCCCGTTCGACAAGGGAACAGCATCGATTCGCTTTCACCACTCTTCGGGGCGGCTGGGCGGAATGGCCGGCATGTGGGGCTATGTGCGCGGCGGCATGGGGATGGTGTCGTTCTACTTCTGCGATGCCGCACGCGAAGCTGGCGCAACGGTCGTTTCAGGCGTGCCTGTATCCAGGATCGTGCCGGGCGAAGGCGTGGAACTGGAGGGTGGAGAGCGGATCGCAGCAGGCATTGTTGTGTCGAACGCCGATCCGCGGCAGACGCTGCGGCTGCTTGGCGCATCGGCTGATTCGCGCTGGCGCGAACAGGTTGAGCGGGTACCCATGGAGGGCTGCACGGTGAAGCTCAATGTGCATCTGCGCGAGCTGCCGAACTTCACGGCGCGGCCCGGGGTGAATGAGCCGCATCACTATGGCCAGATCAATGCGCCGCTGACAAAAGAGGAGTGGAAGGACGGATTCGCCGCGGCACGGCGAGGCGAGCTGCCCGGGCGTCTGTGGTGCGAGCTTTACTTCCAGAGCGCGCATGATCCCTCCATTGTGCCCGAAGGCGAGCACACCATGAGCGTCTTTGCGCAGTATGTGCCGTACAAGTTCGCGCGGGGCACATGGGATGAGCGGCGCGAGGAAGTTCGCAACCTGGCGATGAAGTCGCTGGCGCGATTCTGCTCGAATATTCCCGATGCCGTGATCGATGCGCAGGTGCTGGGTCCACCGGATATCGAGCAGAAGGTGGGGCTGACAGGCGGGCACATCTTTCAGGGCGAGTGCCTGCCGCCGTATATGTGGGCCGACCGGCTTTCTGCACGTACGCCGATGGACGGCGTGTATCTCTGCGGCGCGGCGACGCACCCTGGCGGCAGCGTAATTGGCATTAACGGCCGCAACGCCGCCATGGCCGTGCTGAAAGACCTGCGCAGAATTTAGCTGCGCGCCGAACACGGCTCTGCTATGCTGCGCCCTAAATGGATCAGACTCCGGCGCTCAAACGCGGCATACGGTTTCGCGACTTGGTGCTGTTTTACGTAGTGGTGGTCCTCAGCGTGCGCTGGACGGCAGCCGCAGCAACAGCAGGGCCCAGCATCCTGATAGTCTGGGTCGCGGCGCTCTTCGGATTCTTCATTCCACTCGCCGCCAGCGTGATGGAGCTCTCTTCGCGTCATCCGGAAGAGGGCGGCATCTACGTTTGGACGCGCGAGGCCTTCGGGGACTTCTCCGGCTTCATCTGTGCCTGGACCTACTGGATGAGCAACCTGCCTTTCTTCGCGGCCGTGCTTTACTTTGGGGCGGCTTCGGCGCTGTTTGCCTTCGGGCCGCGCGCGCAGGGTCTGGCCGGCAATCCTCTTTATTACATTGCCTTCTCGATCTTCTGGCTGGCCGCGATCACGCTGCTCAACATTCTGGGAGTGGACGCGGGCAAGTGGCTCAATAACATTGGCGCATTGGGCAGCCTGGTTCCGCTCAGCGTGCTGATCCTGTTGGGAGTCGTCTCCTACTGGCGATTCGGTCCAGCGACGCACATCACGCCTGCGAGCCTAATGCCGCATTGGTCGTTGAACAACGCCGTCTTCTGGTCCAGCGTCTTCTTTGCCTTCAGCGCCGTTGAGGCCGCCTCGGCCATGGGCGACGAGATTCAGAATCCGCGCCGCACCATTCCCTGGGCGCTGCTGGCGGCCGGCTGCGTTCTGGCCATCGGCTACATCGGCGGAACCGCGGCGTTTGTCTTCACGCTGCCCAGCCAGGCCGTGGCGGGGCCGGACGGTTTCGTCAACGGAGTTCAACTGCTGGCCGGCCGCCTGGGGTTGGGGTGGCTGCTCGCGCCCATGGCGCTGCTGGTGGCGCTCAACTCCGTGGGCGGGGCGGCGGCCAATCTATCTTCCACTGCGCGGCTGCCGTTTGTGGTGGGAGTCGATCGCTATCTTCCGCCGGCTTTTGGATGGATTCACCCGCGCTTTCGTACGCCCTGGGTGGCCATTGCCGTTTACGGGGCCGCGGGAATAGTTGTGGCGCTGCTCGGCCAGGCCGGAACCACCGTTCGCGGCGCCTATAACGTGCTGGTCAGCATGTCGGTGATCTCACTCTTCATTCCCTATCTCTTCCTCTTTTCGGCCATGATCCGGATGCAAAGCCGGCCTGCCGGCCCTCAAGTGCGGCGGGTTCCGGGCGGCAAGCCGGTTGCCATGGTTCTGGCATCCATGGGATTGTTCAGCACCGCGATGACGATCATTTTGTCCATTATTCCGGGCAGCGACGAAGCCAACAAGCCTTTGGCGGTGGCCAAAGTCCTGGGTGCAACCTCTGTGCTGGTGGGTGCCGGCGTAGGGATGTTTGTGGTGGCGCTCATCAAGGGAAAGGACGCGGGGAAGAAAGCGGCCGGTGTGTCAGTGAGCTGACGGCACGCACCGCACGAGCACCTCGCTCGTGCTCTCGCATCGAAGCATGGATCCCGAGTATTCGAGCGTGAGGTAGGAGTCGCCTGCCCAATGGATGTTTTGAGGCTCGATTGCGTCAATTCCGCCGGAAAAGATGGAGACTGAGTTGAACCCATGCGCAGTGAACAGCTCGACCTCAGTGGTTCCGTTAAATGAGCCAAAGCCGGCAACCCTGATTCTGACCGCGGAGTCGCCGCCGGGTGAATAAACGGGCTTGGAATACGTTTGAATTGCCGTCGCCGCTATGGTCGCGAAGAGAAACAAGCCGCCCAGGACTCCCACCGGCATGGACAGACCCCGCAATGCGTCCGGCAGCTTCCACTTTTCGGCATTTCTGAAACAGAGACCCGACGCGACAAGCATCACGATGCAGATGGCGAATCGCCGTACGAGCCACCATTCAATGAAGATCATGACTCATGATGCACCCTTAAGCCCCACGCTTCAAGGGCATAAGTGAGTGGGAAAATGCCACTTAAGTGGAGTAGTCCGCGTTGATGTGGACGTACTCGACGGTGAGGTCGGTGGTCCAGAAGACGGTTTTTCCTTGACCCTGGTTGAGCTGGATATTGATTGAGAATTCGGGCTGGGCGATGTAGGCGTGTGCCGCGGCTTCGTCGAACTCCGGGGCGCGGCCGCCGTTGCGGCAGATTTGCAGACTGCCGAACCGAATATCGATGCGGCTGGGGTCGATTTGCGCGCCGGAGTAGCCGATAGCGGCCATCAGGCGGCCCCAGTTGGGATCGTTGCCGGCCCAGGCCGTCTTGACCAGCGGGGAATGCGCAATGGCTTTGGCGATGCGCAGGGCATCGGCGTCCGTTGCCGCTCCCTCGATGCGCAGTTCGACGACGTGGGTGATGCCCTCGCCGTCAGCAACGATCTGCCTGGCCAGCGAAGTGCAGACTTGCGTCAGGGCGGCGGCAAATTCATGATTGCCGGAAGCGACGGTTGCGCCGCTGGCGCCCGAGGCGAGCAGCAGAACGGTATCGTTCGTGGAGGTGTCGCCGTCGACGGAGATGCGGTTGAAACTGAGCTCGATGGACTGGTTGAGATAGGCCTGAAGAACAGCCGGCTCGACTGCGGCATCGGTGAGAATGTAAACCAGCATGGTGGCATGGGGCACGAGCTGCGGATGAATCATGCCCGAGCCCTTGCAGAGGGCAGCGATGCGGATTTCGCGGGTGGAACCGTCGGCGACTGTGGCTTCGAAGCGGGCGAAGGCGGTCTTTTCCACGGTGTCGGTGGTGAGGATGGCCTGGGCGACCTCGAGGAAGTGATCCATCTCCGCGCCGAGGGATGCGGCGAGCGCGGGTAAAACCGCGATGAGTTTTTCCGCGGGCAGGGGGACGCCGATGATGCCGGTTGAGGAGGGAAAGACCTCCGCGGGCGGGCACTTGAAGACCTGAGCAGCGGCTTCGCAGGTGGCGCGGGCGGCTGCCAGCCCTGGCTCTCCGGCGGCGCAGTTGGCGTTGCCGGCGTTAATGGCGACTACGCGCACCTTGCTGCCGGAAGCACTCAGGTTTTCTTTGTCCACAAGGAGCGGCGCGGCGATGACGCGGTTGGCGGTGAAGGCGGCAGCGGCGCTGGCCGGCGCGTCGGCAACGATAAGGGCAAAATCGGCGCGGCCGCTCTTCTTGAGACCAGCCTTGGTGGCGCCGAATTGGAAGCCCCGGGGAAGGAGGATTTGGGATGCGTCAGACATGGTGGTTAACCCATTTAATCTAACAGGTGGGCTGGGCGCGGCGGGCCGCGATTCGACGGAGATGGGGATGGACGCGAGGTACGAGAGCGAGTTTCTTGAGCTGCGGCAGGTGAACGTAGCGCGCGGGGACAGGGTGGTGCTGCACGACGTGAACCTGAGCATCCGGACCGGCGAGCACGTGGCGATCCTGGGGCCAAACGGATGCGGGAAGTCGACGCTGATTATGGCCATGAGCTGCCAGGTCTATCCCATGGTCAAGCCAGGAATGGTGGTACGGATCTTCGGCCGCGAGCGCTGGGATCTGACCCAGTTGCGGCAGCACTTCGGAGTGGTGGGCGCGGAGTTGCCGGGCGAGCGGACGGCGGTCACCACGGGGCTGGATGCGGTGACGGCCGGATTCTTTTCGGCATCAACGCTGTGGCTGAATCTACACGTTACGGCGGAGATGCGCGAGCGCTCGTGGGAGGCTTTGGAACGCATGGAG
>CAYUJM010000123.1:0-13205 GCA_964445025.1 uncultured Occallatibacter sp.
ACCTGGGCGGCATTATCGTGATCGACTTCATCGACATGGACGAGCGCAAGAACCGCTTCAAGGTTCTGGCCGCTCTGGAAGAGGCGCTGAAGGCCGACCGGGCTCCAACCAAGGTGCTGCAGTTCAACGATTTCGGTCTTGTCGCCATCACACGCAAGCGCGTCAAGCAATCGCTGGAACGGACGTTGAGCGTCCCCTGCCCTACCTGCCAGGGAACGGGCATGGTGAAGAGCCCGACCACGGTTTGCAATGAGATTTACGTCGAATTGCGCAAGATGAAAAAGCACTTCGAGGGCGCGGACGTGCTGCTGCGCGTGAACCCGGAAACGGTGAAGGTGCTCAAGCAGAACAACGCTTCGTGGCTCAACGAGTTCGAAGAGCTTGTGGGCAAGAACATTCTGGTGAAGAGCGACGCAACCCTGCATCCTGAGCAGTTCGATATACAGGGGTAGCGGAGTTGGCGGGGCTAGCCAGGTTGGTTGAGTTAGCAAACAGCAAGGCTGGAGCAACCGCTCCGGCCTTTGCTGCTTTTGTAAACCCTCCATCCCTGCTCACCGAATAACGCGAGTCGGCAGGCCAATCTTAAGGTTTCCTCGAAGCTGTTCTGTGCTGTACACAGGAGTTTTGAGCACGATCGCAAGCGCCGATTTGTCGGGCGAGGAGTACACTCATCCCAAAGGGCCTCCCATGGCGACCGCAACTCACATCTCGCTGGAAGAATATCTGCGGACTCCATACGAGCCGGACGCGGAGTACGTTGGCGGACAGGTTCAGGAGCGCAACGTGGGCGAGTACGATCACAACACAGTGCAACGAGAGATTCTGCTGTGGTTCCACCTGCACGACAAAGCCTGGCAGACACGAGCCATTCAGGAGCTGAGGACCCGGCTGACTTCCGGCAATGTGAGGATTCCGGATGTGAGCGTGTGGAAAAGGGAAGTTCCCGTCCAGCCGGTCTTTGACCGGCCGCAGCTTATCGCCGTCGAGGTGCTGTCTCCCGAAGATCGCTACTCCCGCGTGCAAGAGAAGATCGAAGACTATTGCGATTTCCAAGTGCCCAATATCTGGGTTGTGGATCCTATCAAGCGCCTCGGGTGGGATTGCTCAGACGGCAATTGGACGCGAAAAGAGCGCTTCGAAGTTGCCGGTTCCCCGATTTACCTCGATCTGCACGATCTCTTCAAGGAGCTTGACGCCGCCGAATCATGAAGTAACTCTCTTACCGAATGACGTGGATCGGCACCCCAACCTTCAGGTTTTTCCAAAGCTGCTCTGTCGTGTAGACGGGGGCCTTGAGCGCAATGGCCAGCGCCAGGCAGGAGCGGTCACCCGAAGACAGTCCATATTTCCCAGTCGTAGCGATAAGATCGCCGGCGATCCTGGCCTGTTCGCCGGTAAAGGACTCGATCTCAGTCATCGTGGATAGCGCATCCTCCCAAGCTTCCTCCGGATCGTGCCCTTTTCCGACGAGCTTGGATTGCACTTCTGCCAGATTGACCGCGCTGACCACAGCGTTCATGCGGATCTCGACCGTCAGCCTCTCCGCACCACGCTCGTGTTGAAGTATGGCGAGTATTGCAGAGGCATCGAACACAACCTCATTCATGCTTTGCCGCCTCGCGCCGCTCCGCGATCAACTCGTCGGCAAGGCTGACACCCGGTGGCACGAGGGCCTTTATCCGCCCCTGCGCCCGGCGCAGCCGCTCCTGCATCGTTGCGATCCGCAGTTCGCCGTCCACAACCCGGATATCCAGAACATCGCCGTCGGCCATCCCCAACGCTTCCCTCAGCGCCGCAGGAATCACAAGCCGCCCCTTTTCCCCCATCCGAGTCCGAACCCAGAGCTTGTCGACAAACCTGGGCCATTTCCGGCCCGCCTTTGGCTCTTGAACCTCCAAGATCTGCATCTTTCCCACCTTTTTAAAACTATCCCACTATTATATCAGTGTTCCATGTTTTTTGCAGGTGGGAACACTGTGAAATCTCCCTCTCTTCCATCCCGCCCGCTACCGCAACCTTTGTCCCGGAATCGGTGTCTAACTGATTTACCGGGGCGCTATTCCCGGAGGCTTTTTAAGACAAATCGAATAATGAGGTTACCGACATGTCATTTCCTCGTTGGATGTCGCTCACGCGGCGTGTCTGCATCCTTTCCTGTGTGGCCATTTTTGCGGCGGTTTCCGCAAACGCGCAGTCTGCACTTTCTTCCAGTTCGACAACACAGATCGCTTCCGGCGAATCCAGTTCGAGTTCCTTTCAACTGGTAGCCGATGACGACCTTTCCGGCGCAGGGGCCCTGCACGATGTGGCAGCAGCTCTCGGCTCCGGCGGGGGCCAATACGGCAGCGAGAAGCATGGGACTTTCAGCGTGAACCATATTGCGATTGACTTGGGCGGCGGTTTCAATGCGCCCGTCGGCAACGACACTCCCTATATCACCTGGGGCGGCAACTTTACCGTCGGCGGCGGACTGAACTTCTCCAAGCGGTTTGCCCTGCTGGGCGAGTTCCAGTACCTGGACAATAAGCTCCCCGGCGCATTTGTCGCGGCAGGCGGAGGACAGGGCGGGAACGCGCACATCGTGGCGCTCACCGTTGACCCGATCATCGACCTGCTGCCCACGCGGGTTAACAGCATCTACGTGACGGGGGGAGGCGGGTATTATCACAAGTCGACCAACTTCACGGTTGAGGAATGCTGCGACTTTTACGGATACCCGGTCAATGTAACGGCCAACAGCTTCTCATCGAACCAGGGCGGTTTGAACCTCGGTCTCGGGATCACGCACCGGTTGGGCGGAGTCTATGGTGACGGCAAGATGAAGCTCTATGCCGAGGCCCGCTATGTCTACATCCACACACCTGCCATCACCGAAACGAACGGACTGGGAACGACCGAGTTGCTTCCTGTGACTTTTGGCGTGCGCTGGTAGCGCCGACGGCTCCGGAAAGTAGCTAAGGCGGCTCCCTGGCAGACTTCTGAGAGGGAGCCGCAAAACCTATAGAATTCCCAACACTCGCAACCGCAGCAAGCCTCCAGCCAACACGCCCAGCGGCATGAGCGCCAAGAGCGTCAATGCATACCAGATGGGCTGCTTTCCACGCTCCTGGAGCGCGCTGAGAGCAGCCATGGCCAGCACGACAATCCCCAGAACCAGCACATGGATGAGCGGATTTGCAGCGGCAATCCAGGCCGTGACGTAGCCGCCGGCCGCTGCCGCCAGAAACGAGTACCCCAGGTTTACAACTGCGTAGCCGGGAGTGGGCCTGCCCCGCGCAACGGCCCACGCCGGGTCCAGCCGCGTAACCAGCGCCGTGACCACAATCACCACAATGGCCATGGCGGCAAACCCTGCCAGCAGCGCAAGAAAGGTGTGGACTAGGAACACGGCGCTTTCTCCTGCTGCGGCTGGACACCTACCTCGCCGCGCTCAATGCGCACCAGAAACGCACGCGCCAGCTTCCGCTCGCCGGGATGGCTCTCGCCATGCATGGAGCAAAGGTCCAGAAACTCATCGCACAGAGAATTGTTCTGTTCCTGCTGGGCGAATATCCCTTGCAGCGCCATGGCCAGCTCCCGCAACCGCGCGGCCTCCGGCCAGCCGCTGCCGGCGCCCTCATCGCTGAGCAGCTCAACGTCAGAAAACAGCCCCTTTCGCCCACGCGCACACTCTTCCAGGCAAGCCAGCAGCTGTTCGCTGAAGGCCTGCACCAGAGCTTCCAATTGCCCGGATTCCACTTCGTCGCGCGGGTCCATCCCCAGCCTCAATTCTCCCTGAATTGCGTTCTTCCCGTGCTCCCACCCATGAAGTATCGCGGGCGTTGGAGGAAGCGGCCCGTATGCCGCGCCGGCCAGGAGCGCATTCGACGCAGGCTCGGTTGGCTTCCCGAGCGGAAAGACAATCCCAAGCTGATGGTAAAACGCCAGGGCCGGTCACAGTTTGGCAGAAGTGCCCAAGGGGGCGCGCGACGAGGCCGCGCAGCCCCGTCAAGCGCTTTGAGGCTGCGGGTTCTAAGCCGCCGATCCGGCATCCGGCCGAGCCGCGGATTTCTTGTCGTCCTCGGCCAGCAAGCGAAGGAACTCAGCCATGGGCACCGGCCGGCCGAACAACCAACCCTGGGCGAGAACGGGTGGTTCGGAGGCAGCAAAATAATCGGCCTGCAAGCTGGTCTCGATTCCTTCCACGATCACCTGCAGCTTGAGGGAAGCGGCCATGGCCAGGATCTGCGGAATGATCGACAGAGTCACCGCCTGCGTTCCGATCGCATTCGTGAAGGCTCTGTCGATCTTGATCCCGTCAACGGAGAGATCGTGCAGGTAGGCCAGGCTGGAATAGCCGGTACCAAAGTCGTCGATGTGGACGACATGGCCCTTCTGCCGCAGGTGGAGAATGGCATCCATGGCTGTTTCCTGACGGGCTGTATACCTCTCGGTAATCTCGATGCCCAGGCTCCGCGCCTCAACACCCGCCCTCCCAAGAGCTTGCTCCATCATCGGCAGGAACCGCGGATCTCCGAGATCGGCAGTGGCGATGTTCACGTTCACTCGGAACCCCGGCCGGCTCAGCAACAGCCCCCTGCACTCGCGAAGCACACGTTGGACCACGAGCTTTGTCAGCGCGCCAACGAACCCACGCCTTTCCGCGACCTTTACAAAGACGTCGGGGCTGACTGCGATGTTGTCGTCGTCGGTCCAGCGCACAAGTGCTTCTGCACCCACAATGCGCCGGTTCGTCAGATCGACGATCGGCTGATAGACCACCCCCAGCTGATCGTTTTGAATCGCCCTGCGGAGTTGGCGCTCCATGCTCTGGTGGCGACGATAGACAAGGGAAAATGCGAAGCCCCAGAGACCGCCGCAAAGCCCCATCAGAGCTATATACGCCCGGAACTCGCCACGGTTGGCCCGCAGCGCCTCGGGAACCGAAATAAAAGTCGTCATGCAGCTCGTGTAGAGGGCGGAACAGCGGGTTACATAAATTGTGTCCTCCTCGCGAACTGTGCCCTCTTTGGTCAATATCGGCGCCGGCGCATGCGTCGACTCACCCACCAGCCGCCCAGTATGGCCGCTGGGAATGTCCACCTCGCTCACCGTGAAGTGCATGGAAGCGGAGCCCAGATCCTTGAGGTTATAAGGACTGTAGACGATGAAGGAATTGTCCCGTTGAACACTGACCACGGTGTGATCACCGACGAGCAGCGGGGAGAGGTTCAGGTAAACCCGGGTGCCATCCTGGCGGGAGAATTCGGGCTTGAATTGCGTGCCGGAGTCGCTATACCGGCCCAGAGTGGCCGAGCAGTCGAGCCTCCCATCGCGCATGTGCCCGCCATCCTTCAGGTATTCCGACTGAAAGATGAGCTTGCGCATCCACGCGATTTCCGCATCGGAGCAATAGGGATAAGGAGACGCATTCAGAGTGGCCAGCAAGGCTCTCGACTCAGCCGTGGAGGTTTCGCCTTCCTTGCGAATCCGGATCGCGTACTGATCGAGTTTGTTCTCCTGATGCTGCAACACCAGGGCCCGGCCCAGTACATAGCCCACCACCATGCCGCAGGCCGCGGCAATCAAGGTGGCAGCAATCGAAACCGCCGCGCGCTTGGCGTGAACTTGCATTATCGAATCAAGTATGCCCCTTTTTCTCGATGAGGCAATTGGAATCCTTTTAACAGATCGTGTTTTTCAAAGAGATTTCCGCCGCAAAGTTCAAACGCAAACGTCCTTACTCCTGGGCAGCCCGAACCATCGCGGCCAGGCTCCGCTCGACATCTTCCTTTGTCGTAGCCCAACTCGATACGCTGATCCGCATCGCCGTACGTCCCCGCCAGACCGTAGATCCGCACCAGCAGGTGCCCTCGGCCTGCAGCCGCGCGATGGTGCGCAGGGTCTTCTCCGGGCTGCCGAACGAAACCAGCACCTGGTTGATGACCACCTCGTTGAGCACTTCGTACCCGGCTGCCTTCAATCCTGCGGCAAACTGCCTGGCAAAGGCTGAGGTCCGCTCCACTATCGAAGCCATCCCCTGCCGCCCCAGAGAGCGCAGGCCAGCCCACAACTCCACGCCGCGCGCCCGGCGGGACAGCTCCGGGTTGTAGTCCGAAGGCTCACGCGGCCCACCCGTCTCGAGATAAGCGGCGCGGACGCTCATTGCGCCCTTGAGGGCATCTGGCTCCCGCACCAGAGCAATCCCGCAGTCGTAGCCTATATTGGGCCATTTGTGCGCATCGGTAGCCCACGAGTCAGCCAGTTCAAATCCACTGGCAAGATGGCGATATTCCGGCGAGGCCGCGGCCCACAGCCCGAAGGCCCCGTCTACATGAATCCACGCCCCCGCCGCCCGTGCCTCGGGACAAATGGCCGCTGCCGGATCGAAGGCTCCGGTATTCACGTTGCCCGCCTGCAGGCAGAGAATGGTGAGCCCATCCAGGTGCGGCAAGGCATCGGCCCGCATGCGCCCCTGTCCATCCACTGGCACGCGCACCACGCGCTTGCGCCCGAGGCCCAACATTCCCAGCGCCTTCAGCAGGGAAGGGTGCACCTCCTCGCCCACCACCACCCTGATCTCCGGAGCCCCAAAGAGCCCATCGGCCTCCACATCCCATACGGCGCGCTTGAGCAGAGCGTGGCGCGCGGCGGCCAGGGCGGAGAAATTGGCCATCGTCGCCCCGGTCACCACCGCTCCACCGGTTCCGGGAGGCAGGCCGAGCAAGTCCCGCACCCACTCCAGGGCAACCTCTTCCAGCGTGATCGCCGTGGGCGATTGCACCAGGAAGGCCGCGTTCTGATCCCAGGCCGTCACCAGCCAACCCGCCGCCATGGCCGCCGGCAGGCAGCCGCCATTCACGAACCCGAAGTAGCGCCCGCCTCCGTTGGCCACAGTCGCGGGAGAACCATACTCATCCAGCAGATGCAGCACAGCTTCCGCATTTGTGGGCCCGGGCGGCAGCGGCCCGCGCAGCGCGTTCAGCATCGCTACCGCCTCCGGTGACGGCGCAACCCTCCTGTCATGCACGTCTTCCAGGTAATCCATCGCATCGCGGGCCGCGCGCTTAAGCAGCGCCGTGCGCGCCTCGCTAACCGAAGGGCCAGCGCGTGAAGAACGGCCCGAAGCGTCGTGCGAGAAGTGGGAAGAGCGTGGAACTTGGGGACCTGTCATAGATAGTGGTGAGTCTAGCACCGGGGATTGCGTTCGATCAGAGGCAGCCTGGGATGTGACGTAACTAATGTGATGGTCGGCTTCTCTTGCCTCAGGATGGGCAGTTCACTGCCTGCAACTCGCTCTCGGGGTCGGTCAAAGGCTGATTTTGAGGAGGGCTAGTTGAGGTTCGAGGTTTCCCGCCCTTTCGCAAAGTGCGCGAGAGGATGGGGCACGGAGCGCGGGTGGTGAACCGCGGAGCATGGGTGCTAACTGCGGAGCATATGTGCAAAACTGCGGAGTGACAGATGCGCGTTCCTGGAGAGGTTCTTCAGCCCAAAAAAGCAGATCTGTCAAAGTCGACGATTCTTTTTGAGCCACTCCCGGCGATTCCATGATGCCGATATACCACCGAGCCGCCCAAACTGGATCCCGGGATCATCCGATTGCACAAGAACAAGCAAACGTCTCCCGAACAGCATGTGGTATCGGATTGCCTTGGCAAACATGTCCAACACGATTTCTGCCGTGCTTCTCGCTGTCGATCCACCACCCGGACCGGGCTTGGCGAAGCGATTGTAGTGGTTCAGCACCAGCACCAAGCCGCCTGCATCGGGCACTGCCAGATCATCCCACATGCATTCGTCGAGTGCGTTCAGGTTTCTTCCGTAGCTTGCGGGAAATGAGAGATTCGCTTTGAGGGAATCGTGCATTTGGTTTTCCGAGAGCCAGTCAGCGGCCTCAAAGGAGACGATGCGGTACCCATTCGATCCGAGCCAATGGAGGTCGTCAGCTAGAATATCCGTCCGCCAATAAAGAGCTATACCGCCGTCACGGAGGATGGTCAAATCCAGTCTCTGATTATGTACTTCCCTGGTGTGAAAAACGGCCATCGCGATTGGATTATACCGTCCGACTCGACATAACCCCTGAGGCATGCGCGGGTTGCGATCCTCAAGGAATTAACTGGCTTTCACCCTTTACGCGCTCCTTAGTTGTGCTTCGGCTATGGCCGCCGAGATAACCTCGTCGCCGATGCCGTGCTTGCGCAGGCTCTCGGTAAGCAGCTGCACCTGCGAGTTCTCCATCCGCGCCTGGTCCTTGCGCAGACCCTGACCGATATAGGCGCGAATCAGCGGCTGATAGCCGGAAAATCCAAGAGACGGCGCAATCTCTCTTAGCTCGTCGATGACGTCTTCCGGGATGCGCAGACTGATCACGGTCATGGGGCGGTCTTTGCGCAGTCGCTCCCGCAAGCGTTCACTCGCTGTTTTCATAAGCTATCCGTTCCTTTCCCGTCGCCCGACGAGCAGAGATGATGCGAATCGTCTCGTCTTCGCGGTATATGTGTACTACAAGCAGCAAGACCAGATCCTCTGTCATCCCAATGGCCGCGTCCCGATTCTCGTTGTCGAGGCCTGCGTCTTCAATCCGAACAAACCGATCAAAGAAGACCTCACATGCCGTCTCAAACCTCACGTCATGCTTGCTGAGATTGCTGGACGCCTTCTCCGAGTCCCAAATGAACCGCTGGCCCTGGTGAAGAAAGTTAATGTCCACCCCATTGATGTATATACGTTGTATATTCGCATGTCAAGGGCTCTCGTAATATGAAAGACCTGCCCTGAATGAGTTTGTGATCCCTTCGATGGTCACTCGAGCCACTGCCGCACTGGATATCACGCCGCGAAACGGCGTCGTCCCCTACGGAGCTATAGTGGTTGAATTTCCTCGCAAATCGCCGTATGATGACTATGCAGACGAATTTGTCCGCCATAGTTGCTGTGACTGGGCCGGCTGGCGGAGAGATGAGTGGGCTTACAGCCCACTTTTTATTTGGGGCAAAGGCTGCCCCCATCCAAAGGCACAACCCGGGGCAGACACTCCGGCAGAAAGCCCGCCAAGGCGGGCGGTGTCGAACGAAGCAAGTAGTTGTCGGCAAGGCAGTTAAGTGGCAAGGGAACATGGCAGTCAAGCTGGACGAAATTCGAGCGGCGGCGCAAAGGGTGGCTACCTCCCATGGGCTGGACGTGGTGGATCTGGAGTTTATCGGCCCTGCGAAGGAGCGCACACTCCGGATTTATCTCGAAAAGAACGCCGAGGGGCGCGCCAGACTGAAGGCGGCCATTGCGGCAGGCGAAGCGGATCCTGACCTTCCCACGAGCCTGATGGAAGGGTCGCTAAGCCCGGACCAGCTTTCCGGCATCACACATGAGGATTGCGCCGCATTCAGCCGTGACTTCGGAGTCCTGCTGGACGTGGAAGACCTGGTTCCCGGCGCGGAATACACGCTGGAAGCAAGTTCGCCGGGGCTGGATCGCAAGCTGAGCCGGCGCGAAGACTTTGAACGATTTTCGGGCAGTCTGGTGAAGATTCAGACCTTTGAGCCCATCCGAAACAACCGGCACTGGCAGGGACGCTTGGCCGCCGGAGCAGCAGAGACTGTAACGCTCGACCTGAACGCCGTCAAGCAGAACAGCAAGACCAGGAAGACCGGTGTCAACACCGTAGAGATTGCGCTGAGCAACATTGAAAAGGCGCAGTTGGTGCCGGAGATTTAGAGAAGCAGGGACTAGGGACTTAGGGACCAGGGACTAGAACGCGCTCATTGCTCAGCAAGCACCGGCTGGCGTTCGATCGATGAGTTTCTTAGTCCCTATGTCCCTAGTCCCTATAACAACCAAGCCGGCATGGCCCCCTGGGCTGCGCCGCGAACGACGAACAAGAGAGTAAGAAGAGTATGGCCACCAGCGCTTTGTATCAGAGTATCGAACTCCTCAGCCGGGAAAAGGGCATTGAACCCGAGATTGTTGTCGGGGCTGTAGAAGAGGCCATCGCCCTGGCCACGCGCAAGTTCTACAAGACCCAGGAGAACATGCGCGGAGAGCTGAACAAGGAGACCGGCGCCATCACGGCCTATATCTACAAGACCGTTGTTGCCGACGACGCAGAGATCGAAGATCCGCTCAACCAGATCACGCTGAGCGAGGCCAACGAGCTGGCTCCCGGTGTTGAGGTTGGCAGCGAGATCCGCATGTATCGCGACACCAGCCCGCTGGGCCGCATTGCCGCGCAGCTAGCCAAGCAGGTCATCTTCCAGAAGGTACGCGAGGCCGAGCGCGACACCGTCTTCCAGGAGTACGCCCACCGCGAGAAGGAAGTGCTGAACGCTACCGTCAAGCGCATCGAGGGCCAGGACATTATCTACGACCTGGGCAAGGCGGAAGCGCGCTGCCCCAAGCGCGAGCAGTCGCGGCTGGAGCAATTCTCCATAGGCGAACGCGTGCGTGTGGTGCTCTTGAAAGTGGACCGCGCGGCCAAGGGCCCGCAAGTGATTGTTTCGCGCGCCGCGCCGGAACTGGTGCAGAACCTGTTCCAGTCGGAGGTCCCGGAGATCTACGACAGCACGGTAGTGATTCGCGCCATTGCCCGCGAGGCCGGCGAGCGCACCAAGATCGCCGTACAGTCCCGCGACAAGGATGTTGACCCCGTGGGCGCCTGCGTGGGCATGAAGGGCATGCGCGTGCAGTCGATTATCCGCGAGCTGCGGGGCGAGAAGATCGACATCATTGAATTTTCGGAGGAGATCACGACCTTCGCCGAGAAGGCGTTGCAGCCGGCCAAGGTGAGCCGCGTCTCTATCTCCGATTTGACGGAAAAGCAGCTTGAAGTGATTGTGGACGACACGCAGCTTTCGCTGGCCATTGGCAAGAAGGGGCAGAACGTCCGCCTTGCCGCCAAGCTGCTGGGCTGGAAGATCGACATCAAGAGCGAAGAGGAGAAACGGCAGGAAGTGGAGCAGCAGATGCAGGCTCTCTCCGGCGGTCCTTCGACGCCCATCGAGCAGGTCACCGAGCTGGGCGACGGCATCATCCAGAAGCTGGTTGCTGCCGGCATCACCACCGTCGAGGCTCTCGCCGACATGACGCCCGAGCAACTGGAAGAGATTCCGGGCATCGGCGAGAAGACCCTGGAACGGATCAGCGTGGCGGTTCGCCACTACTTCGGTCACTTTGAAGAGGGCGAAGAGGGCGAGACGGCGGAAGGCGCGACGCTGGATGCGGAACACGCGGAGGCCGAGGCTGCGGAGGGCGAAGAAACAGTCTCTGTTGAGACCGCCGTGGAGAAGGCCGGCGCGGCAGAAGTCGAGGATGCACCCGGGGTTGTGGGTGAGGCGGAAGCTGAGGAAGAGAACGCGGTAGATGTTCTGGAAGAGGCTGAGAGCGTTCGTGATGAGGAGACGGAGGAAGAGGGTCTCACGGCGGAGGAAGTGGCCGTGGACAGCGTCTCCGATGCGGACGAAACGGCCGAATTGGAATTGGGCGAGATTGAGGACGAAGGCGTGGACAAAGGGGACGGCGCGTAGTATGCGCCGCGTCCCTTTTATCCATTCAGGCGATAATAGAACTTTTGAAACCATCCATTGCCAAGGGGTAGCTATGAGCAACTAACCGGCCGTGGGCAGCAGATATTGAAAAGAGGCGGATGAGCAAGGTTCGAATCAACGATCTCGCACGCGAGATGGAAGTCAAGAGCCGTCAGATTCTTGACGTATTGGGAGAGCTCGGCCTGGGCGAGGGCAAAACCCACTCCAGCTCCATTGAGGAGCATGAGGCCGAAAAAGTCCGCGCGCATTTTGAGCGTGGAACGCGGGCTGCGGGCCATGCGGGCGCAGCGTCGTCCCGCGCCTCTCAGACGATTACACCCAAGATCGATCTCTCCCATGTCTCCAAACCCGGAGATGTGCTGAAGGCCATCCTGGCCAAGAAGCAGGAAGAGGAAGCCGAGGCTCGGCACCCCCACGTGCCGGCGCGCACACAGCCAACACCGGCAGCAACGCCAGCCCGCCCGGCGCCGCCGCAACCTCCCGTTGTCGCTGCGCCTCCGCCGCCTGCGCCAGCCAAGCCCGAGCCCCGGAAGATTGTGCCTCAGCCGCGTTCTGCGCCGCCCATTGTTACCGCGCCTCCGGCTCCTCCGGCCATCGCCTCGCGTCCGCCTGCGGGCGCTGTCGTCGCCAAACCGCCAGCGGGCGCAGCTACTGCCGCGCGGCCGGTTGTGGTGGTAGCCCCGCCCCCGGTTGCCGTGGTGGTCAAGCCGCCGGCCGCGCCATCTGCGCCTCGTGAGGAGCAGCCACGCCACGCCGAAAAACCGGCCGCAGCCAAGACGCATGCGGCCCCAACCGCCGCAGCTCCGCAAGTTGCAACACCGGCAGCACCCGCGCAAAGCGTGAGCGCGGCCGCTCCGCAGGCTGCGGCTCCCACTGTTCCTGCCGCCATCTCCGCTCCAGCGGACGAACTAACTGCCGTCGCCGCTGCGCCTGTCTCCGAGACCCGCGAAGCCGTAAAGGAGACTGAAGTTTCAAGTCCAGCCGAGGTCCAGGAACCACCGTCCGCAGCCGCTCCAGTCCATCGCGCACCGGGACACGCCCACGCCGCTGCGCCTGCACCCGCAGCGCCCGCCCGCCGCATGGTCATGCCCCAGACCGGTCCGCGGCCAGTGTACAAGGCGCCTGCTTTGCCCCCAGCCGCCGCTGCTTCAGCCTCGGGCAATCAGGCCGCCGGCGCAGGCATTCAACGCGGCAAGCCCATCTTCGATCGCCGGCCCTCCAGCGGACCCGGCAGCTATCCGCAACGCACTCCCGGCGGCCCTGCCGGGACTCCAGGCCAATTCCCTGGCGGCCCGCGCCCCAAGCACCCGACTCGTACGACTCCCGGCGGCTTTGCCGGACCGGGCGGGCCAGGCGGACCTGGTGGACGCCCTGGTTTTGGCGCACGTCCCGGCTTTGGTGGACCGCCACGTCCAGGCTTTGGCGCACGTCCCGGCGCAGGCGGCGCTCCGCCGACCGGAGAGGCGCCGCGCCCGCAACGCGCCCCCAGCAAGCGACCCGGCGGCCGTCAGCAGCAGTATCCGAAGACGAAGGAAGGCCCAATGAAGGGCTTTGTGCCGCCGCCACGTTATGGCGGGGTGCAATATGGCGGAGAACCGCTGCCCATCACCCGCGAGATCACCGTCACCGAGGGCATCAGCGTCAAGGACCTGGCGGAAAAGCTCGAAGTCCGCGCCAAGGACCTGA
>CAYUJM010000124.1:0-13140 GCA_964445025.1 uncultured Occallatibacter sp.
CGAACCCGCCGAGAAGAAGGCGCGCAAGGCGTTTCCGAAGCCGGGCGAGATGCCGAAGATTTTGATCGTTACGGACAAGCTGCTGACCGGCTACGACGCTCCGGTGCTCTATTGCATGTACCTGGACAAGCCCATGCGGGACCATGTGCTGCTCCAGGCCGTTGCGCGCGTGAACCGCCCCCATGAGGATGACAAGGGCGTCAAGAAGCCGTGCGGGTTGATTGTGGACTTCATCGGCATATTGAAGGAACTGAACAAGGCGCTGGCCTTTGACTCCGACAAGGTCAGCGGCGTGATTGAAGACCTGGATGTGCTGTTTGCCCGCTTTATGGAACTGATGCAGGGGCCGGGGCAGAGCTACCTTGTGGCGGCGGGCATACGCGGCGGCAATGACGAGCATCTTGACACGCTGCTCTACGACACGTTCCTGGACAAGGAAAAGCGGCAGGCGTTCACCGAGTTCTTCAAAGAGGTTGAAACGCTGTACGAGATTCTTTCTCCCGATCCGCAACTGCGCGATTACATCGACGACTACAACCATCTGGCCGACCTCTACGTGATGCTGCGCAATGCCTACGGGAAAAAGACAACCTTCCTGGGCGACATAGCGCACAAGACGGAGATGCTGGTGCGCGAGAACGCGGCGGCGCATGGGCTGGACAAGCTGTCAAAGACGGTGGAGTTTGATGAGACGGCGCTCAAGGCGCTCAAGGATGAAAAGGGTTCGGACAACGGCAAGGTCATTAACCTGGTCAAGAGCCTGGAAGCGTCAGCCGGTGAGCGCGGGGCCAAAGAGCCTTACCTTATTTCAATCGCCGAGCGCGCCGAGAACATTATGACGGCCCTGGAGGACCGGCAGATTTCAACCGGCAAAGCGATGGCGCGCATTGAGAGCCTGATGGAGGAAAAGCTCAAGACGGAAAAGGCACGCAAGGAAAGTGGGCTTGACCCCGATACGTTTGAGGTTTTCTGGTTCCTGCAACACGAACAGATTCCGAACGCAACGATGCTGGCAAAGGAGATCAGCGCCGTCTATGGCCGCTTCCCCAACTTCGCCAGCAATGCGGATGAGCAGCGCCAGCTCAAGGCGGAAATCTACAAGTCGCTACTGCGTGAAGTGAGTGGCAGACGCATGGTTGAAATTGGCGAAGGACTGTTGAGGCTCAAGGGTATTCAATGATGAAGCAAACCAACAGCGTTGAGGCCGCTCTCGCTTTCAAGGAGCGGGTCCACGCCTGGGCCGTAAAGGTGCGGGTCAAGCCCAAACAGGTGCGACTCCAAGCCATGAAGCGCAAGTGGGCTTCATGCTCCACGGAAGGGCGCGTGACGTTTTCGCTGGACCTGCTGGAAGAGGCAAGTTCGTTTCAGGATTACGTGATTGTGCATGAACTGATCCACCTGAAAGTGCCGAACCACGGCAAGCTGTTCACGAGTTTGCTCTCGGCTCATCTTCCGAACTGCAAATACCGGCGGTCACCCGTCGAAGACAGAAGCAAGTTTTCGGCTGAAGCCCGCACGAGATAAGGATATTGGCATTTTCTTGGAGTGACCGTGCAGATTAATTGGAAGCATATTCGAACGCTCAATGGGGCCCAATCAGAGGGTTTCGAGGAATTTTGCACCCAGTTGGCGCGTCGCGAACCCGTCGTAACTGGGTCAGCTTTCACGCGAAAGGGAAAGCCTGACGCCGGTATCGAATGCTATTGGACCTCGCCGACGGGTGATGAACTCGGCTGGCAGGCGAAATACTTCCTATCGCTCGACAATCCGCAGTGGTCGCAGTTGGACGATTCAGTAAGGACTGCGCTGGATAAGCATCCCCGATTAATCCAGTACTACGTTTGCGTGCCGACCGATCTGCCAGACGCCCGGCTCGCAGGGCAAACGAGCGCCTACCACAAATGGCTCGATCACGTGCAGAAATGGTCGGGTTGGGCAACTGATAAGAGCATGTCGGTTGAGTTCATATGGTGGGGTAGCCACGAGATGCTCCATAAGCTTGCCCTGCCAGACAATTCAGGTCTCGCCAGATTCTGGTTTGATGCTGCGGTCTTCGATCTGAATTGGTTCGATAAGAGGCTTCAAGAATCCATCAGTACTGCCGGACCTCGGTATTCGCCAGAGGTAAACGTCGACCTACCAATCATTCAAGAATTTGATGCTTTCGGAAGAACCGCTGCGTGGGTGACGCGGCTCAAGAAGCATGCCGCAAGTATCGGCAAAGCGGCTCGCATGGCGGGCTACGATTCCAACAAACTGGGTGAGCACAAGAAGCAGATTGAAGAAATACTTCAGTCAGCGGAGAGCGTCACGGCTATGATCCGTGACATAAGAGTCGAGCCCATGGGCCCGGTTTCCTTCGCCAGTTTGATCGAACGGATGGAATCTGTAGAATCCAGAATAAAATCTGCTTCACCTGGTCTGAGCAACTGCGAGCGAGCCGAAGACGAAAAACCCAGAGACACAAAGGAATACTCGTACCGTGAGAACCCGTTCCGCTCGGTGAGGTTCCGGCTCTACGACCTGAATCGTGCTCTGGAAGACGCTGTAAGTACATTCAAGTACACGGAGAAAGTGGCCAGAAGTGCTTTCTTGGTTCTCGACGGCACCGCCGGGATGGGCAAGACACACCTTTTGTGCGACGTCGCAACTAAGCGTCTCCGCGCAAATCTTCCAACGATACTTCTGATGGGCCAGCGTTTCTTACTGCCGGGTGATCCCTGGACGCAGGCGCTCCAGCAACTCGTTCTACCCCGATTGTCTGCGGAAGAGTTCATAGGTTGTCTAGAAGCGGCAGCCCAGGCATCGAATGCGCGAGCTTTGCTAATGATCGATGCGCTCAACGAGGGCGCGGGCCGGAATATCTGGCCGAATCACTTCGGTGCGTTTTTACAACTCGCCACCCGATCACCGTGGGTGTCGGTTGTTGTCAGTGTGCGGACCAGCTACGAAGGGCTGGTTTTGCCGTCGGCGGTCTCTGAAGCAACCACGAGGGTTAGCCACTCAGGATTTGCGGATCATGAATTCGACGCCGCCAAAACCTTCTTCCAGCATTACGGGATCGAACTTCCATCCACGCCCCTTTTAGCGCCCGAGTATCGCAGTCCACTCTTTTTGAAGACCATGTGTGTCGGCCTAAAGCATGAGGGGCACACGAGATTACCACGAGGGTTCCACGGCATTTCGCAGATCTTCAGACTCTATACGAACGCCATCAATCGAAAGCTGGCTGAGTCACTGGATTTCGATCCACGGTCACAGTTGGTTCAGACCGTGCTGCAGAGATTCGTGTCAGCCTTTCCATCCCACGACACCCAGTGGCTCTCGCGCGAAGACTCCATGAACTTGGTTAATTCTATTCTTCCCAACCGATCATTTCACAATTCCCTATATCAGGGTCTCGTGGGAGAAGGCCTTCTCGTGGAAGACTTCGTCCGTCTTCAGAGAGATGAAGAGCAGGAATTCGTACATCTTGGATACGAGCGCCTTGCAGACCATCTTACGGCAGAAGTTCTGCTTTCAGCCTGCCTGCAGCGCAATGCTTCGGAGATGGCTAACACAACAGAGTTGACCGGCCAGGATGATCGGATTAGTCCTGGAGTGTTGGAGTCACTTTTTGTCCAGGCCCCGGAAACGCTGAAACAGGAGCTGACGGATTTTGCGCCCTCCATCCTGAAGCATTGGCAATGGCCAGAGACATTCCGCCAAAGCCTCATCTGGCGCGAGCCAGGCGCCTTCACGAAGAGGACCCTGCATTGGTTTAACGAGTCAATTGATCGTGAGTCGGACGGTACTGAGGCGCTCGAAGTGGTTCTAACCCTTGCGAGTGTTCCTGATCATCCCTGGAATGCGCTTTTCCTCGACCGTCAACTGCGAAAGCGATCTATGCCCGATAGGGATCAATGGTGGAGTATCAAGCTGCATTATCTCTATGCAGAACGGCAGTCTGCACCCCATCGGATTATCGATTGGGCGTTGTCGGTAAAGCACACAGATAGGCTGGACAAAGACGTTGTTCGACTTATTTCGTCTACGTTGGCTTGGATGTTCTCGAGTTCCAACCGATTTTTGCGGGATCGGGCCACTAAAGCGAATGTGAATCTTCTGACAGGCCGTGAAGATGCTGCTGCCGAATTGGTTCGAAGCTTCGGAGAGGTTGACGACCTCTATATACGGGAGCGGGTGCTTGCTGTTGCATACGGCGTCGCGATGCGATCCTGCGACGCGGCACGGATACAAGAACTAGCGGGTGCGGTGTTGGCAACGGTGTTCACAAGAATACCCATTGTGCCGCACTTATTGCTGCGTGATTACGCGAGGGGAGTGGTCGAGCGCTCGCACTGGTTGATGCCACTTCCGGTCGAAACTATGCGGGGTGTGCGGCCGCCATACGGGAGCAAATGGCCAAGGATTCCGTCTGAGAAGACCATAAAGCAGCTGAACGAGTCGCTAGACAGCCGCGATAAGGATGCACACGGGGCCCGTCGCATCGCATTTTCGGTTCTTGATGACGATTTTGCTCGTTACGTCATCGGCACCAACTCGTGGTCTACAGACTGGCTTTCGCTCCGACTGGATCAGCCCGCTTGGCGCTCCTATGAGGATCTGATTCGGGATTTCTCGACAAGCCTAGAATCCGCAATTAGGCCAATTTGGGATACCTATATTGAAGCCGAGGAAAGGCTTGCTCATCTATCCGCCATGAAGACGTGGGCCGCATTTAGGGATTCGTTTTCCTCTGATGAATCTACAGAAGACGATTTCGACGTCTCGCTTCCTGTAGCAAGAAAAGCTGTGGATGACGCCAGAGCCACCTTGCTTTGCAGGCTGGATCTCGAGCGGGCGAAACGCTTAAAAGAAATATGGCGCTCTCGGAAGTCGTCTTCTAGGGACCGCCCTCCACAGTTTGATCTGCGATTGATGCAACGCTACATTTTGAAACGCGTATTCTCGTTAGGCTGGAATGCGAGCCAATTCGAATACTTCGACACGCACGTAATTCAATATACGGGAAGAGAGGCTGCAAAAGCCGAACGCATCGGCAAGAAGTATCAGTGGATTGCATACCACGAGATTTGTGCACTGGTAGCTGACAACTTCCAATTCAAGGGCGACAGGGGCATGTCCGAATCCGAAGACTCTTACGACGGGCCTTGGCAGGATTTTTTCCGTGACATCGATCCGTCGCACTCATTTCTCAAAACCGCTGGCGATGCTGAATCTAAACAAAGCTGGTGGGCCCCACAATTCGAACCGGATTGGGGCGACGGCGTGGACGGTAAATCGTGGGCCGAAGAGTTCTCGGAATTTCCTCTTCCAGTCGAACTCTTGACGCCAAAAGATTCAGAGGGTCAATCGTGGCTAGTTGCTGACCTGTCGTTCGACCGACGACGTCCCATTCCTGAAGGTATGGATCGAGAGGATGTTGAGGCGCGGAGCCTCTGGTGTCATTTACGTGGCTTTCTCGTGCGGACCGACGATGTCGCTGCCTTTCTGGCGTGGGCGGAAGGGGTCGACTTTTGGGGACAATGGATGCCACGAGTACCCTCGTCCCACGGAATGTTCTTAGGCGAATATCTCTGGTCGCCGGCATGGAAACATTTCAACAATGCTTACTATGAAAATGAAGGTTGGGTCCAGCCAGGACACGACTGCCCGGTTTTGGTGCGTACAGCAGCGTTCGAATACCATCAAGAGTCATCCGGTTTCGATTGTTCAGTCGACTCGGGCTTCACCCTGCATTTGCCCGACGAGGAACTAGCAAATGTCCTGAATCTCAAGTGGTCAGGTCAAGCGGCAGATTTTCGGGTTCCAAATGGAGAACTTGCCGCCACAGATCCGAGTACATCTTCTAGCGGACCGCCGGCCCTCTTACTCCGTCAGGATCTTGTCGAAGAAATGGCTCATACCAAAGGCATGAGCATCTGTTGGACTGTATTAGGTGAGAAACTCGCGTACATGCCAGGCCCCATGAAACGCCTAGGCGAAATACACGTTTCGGGAGCCTGCGCAATGAAAGACGGGCACGTTGAAGGATTCGTTCACTTCATCAAGGACGGGAATCGGCAGAAACTGCACGAGTCGATTCTCGCTACTACGCGGTTTTGACCATTCCGCAGTTACGACTTCCTTTGCGTCGAGCGCTGGTTGCCCTTGGCGGAAACTCGTCTTTTCACGTGGAACTCCCCCCGCCTACCGGATTCCCTCAATAAGCTCCGCCAACAATATTCCGAGCGTGGACGCTACCGTGAGAAGGTTCGAGATGCTCAAATTGCTCTCACCACGTTCGATCTTTCCCATGAAAGCCCTGTGAACATCGCACATATCCGCAAATGCTTCGTGGGAAATACGCCTTTCGGCATGCGGTTCGGTGCTTGGCCTCTTGGGCCAGTTCTTCCTTATCTTGCGCTTACCGAGCGACCTTAAGGCAAGCGCGCGCCCTGCTTTTCAACCACCCTTGTATCATCCGCCACCCCGTTTCAAATCCTTATCCCAATTCCATTGGCTCCCACCCCCTCGTGGATCACGATCCACGGTGGGCGTGGTGTCGCTTCCCAGGGAGATTCTCGTGCAAGTTTCGATGTTTCGCGATTCCATCGTCTGTCCTGCCTGTCAATTGAGTCAGTATGAGCGCGGAAATGGCAAGTGCCGCCGCTGTCACCGTTCATTGGGCTTCATCTACATCGAACTCCATATTCCAGGCAATTCGCTTGATCCTCAGTTTCTTTCCGCTGAGCGCAAAGAACTCGGCCGGCTGTCCGGCGTCAACTATTCCTTCCCGACCGGGAGTTCTAATTGTCGCTCGTCAGCCGGCTATTGCGACTTCTGCGCTTCCAACGCGGCGTGACCCAAAAGGCATTAGCCTTGCTCACCGGAATTCATCGAACTTATGCACAGCGCAGAGGTCGGCAACAGCATCGACTTGAGCGGAGCGAAACTGACAGAAGCGACTATAGCGGTCTGTTTGGAAGCTGCAACTGTTCGCGGGACTGTATCTATCTGCGGTCCGTTTACAAGCCACGGGCGTGTTGAGGTCCAGTACTCTCACATCGACGGCAACCTCGTCTGTGACGACTGCAAGCTTTCCGCTCTTTACTGCGCCAATATGATGCTCAAGGGGGATCTCCAGTGGGCCGGCATTCGGGAACCGCATAAAACATCGCTCTGGCTGAACGGCGCTACCATCAAGAATCTGCGCGACGAGCGCGAGAGCTGGCCGAAGCAGGGTGATCTGCATCTCGATGGTCTTCAGTACGGAGAGTTGACCCTGCATACTGCCAGAACTGACGATGAACGCAAGGTCAACAGCTTGGGCCCAGAGCACGCACTCAAGATTGAGGATCGCGTCGCCTGGCTTCAACTGCAGCCGTTGTCCGACCACTCGGAACCGCAGCCGTGGATGCAGCTTGCTACGCTTCTCAAGGCAAAAGGGGACGACGATGGGGCGAAACAAATTGTATTTGAGTTGGACTGCATAAAGGCCAGATCATCAGGCCGCATTATGCGAGTCTCAAAGGTTGGCTTTGCAAAGCTTCGGCAACAGCCGCTGTGGATACTTCTTCCCATAATCCTTACGACCTCGCTTGCGACAGGTCTCTTCGGGATCGCGGGAGCCAAAGGGGCAATGGCGCCGACGAACAAAGACGCCTACGCCGCGTGGTCGAAGGGTACACCGTTGGCATCGAGCTACCCGAGCTTTAATCCGTTGGTGTACTCCCTGGAAAACGATCTTCCTCTGCTGAAGCTCGGGTTCGACGACAAGTGGGCGCCCGACCAGAATTACCATGCTACAGACCGGATCATTTCCTATGAGACTCTTCGTTGGGTGAGAGTGCTGGTAGTTCTTCTGGGTTGGTTTCAGGCCACGGTGCTTGCAGCCGCCATCGGACTCAGGTTTAAGGACTGAATTGCGGCTGAGATATAAAGCACCATCGTGCTCATCACTCTAAATAGAGCGCGTAAAGTCGGCCAGGTTTTTTGCGGCGATGTCGCCCACCGAAGAGGGAAACCGCGAGAAGGCTCCATTTTACGTACAAAGATTATTGTCTAGACTTCGCTGCGAATCAATTGAACCACACGGTCTCGCGTACAAACATATTCCTCAGCTTTCATCGGATCGCGCTTTAGACAAAGGACTTACAATCAATCTGCGTACAAACATTTTTGTACATAGACATTCATCGGCGGCACCGGCATCATCAGCACAGCTTCCACCCGGCTGGCCGCCGAGCGTGGCATTGACTTGACCTTGCTGCGGCGCGGCCAGCACGCAGCCGATCTTCCGCAAAACGTCCGCACCATCGCGGCCGATATCGCCGATGAAGCCGCGGTTGCCAATGTGCTCGCCAACCAATCCTTCGATGCCGTTGTCGACTGGATCGCCTTCACCCCAGCCCACGTGGAACGCGACATTCGCCTGTTTCGCGACCGTACCCGCCAGTTCATCTTTATCAGCTCCGCCAGCGCCTATCAGCGGCCGGTCAGTCACTACCTCATTACCGAATCCACACCGCTGGCCAATCCCTACTGGCAGTACTCGCGCGACAAGATCGCCTGTGAAGACCGCCTCATGCGCGCCTACCGCGAAGAGGGCTTTCCCGTCACCGTCGTTCGCCCCTCGCTCACCTACGGCGACACGCAGATCGTGCTGGCGGTCAATAGCTGGCAGAAGTCCTTCACGGCCGTCGATCGCATGCGCCGCGGCAAAAAGGTCATCGTGCCGGGTGATGGCTCCTCGCTTTGGGTCATCACCCACAACAGCGACTTCGCCCAGGGCCTGGTCGGACTCCTCGGTCATCAGCAAGCCATTGGCCATGCCTTCCACATTACCAGCGACGAAGTCATGACCTGGGACCAGTTCTATCGGATCACGGCGCAGGCCGCCGGCGTCGAGGCCCACATCGTCGAGTCTCAGCTCGTGCACATCGCCTCCGATTTTCTGGGCGCCTGCGATCCGGAAAACATAGGCAGCCTCACGGGAGATAAAGCATCGAGCGTTGTTTTCGACAACACCAAGATCAAGCGCTTTGTTCCCGGCTTCTGCGCCAAAGTCCCGTTCGCGGAAGGGATTCGGCGAACCATCGCCTGGTTCGATGCCGACCCGCGACGCAAGCAGATCGATGAAGAAGCCAACGCCGCCTGGGACAAGCTCATCGAAGCCTATGAGTCCGGCCTCGCCGAAGCCCTGCGCCGCTTCCGCTAAGGTGCTGGTGCATCCCCCGTCCAATCGGCAGCCCCGCCATGAGCGCCGCGCCGGACGCGCCTGAAATGCCCCGTGCCCCACTCATTCGCCTCTTTTCTGGTGAATGGGTGGGAAAGCACGAACCTCGACGAAAACCTCTCCACCTCCCACACCTATAATCAGAGCGTCACAGCGACCGCCCTGCAACCCGCTGTTCCGGCTAATCTTTTCCGCCGGCACTCGACCACTTGGCAGCGCCAGAGAGACAGCGGTCTATCAAGGAGCGTTTTTTCATGTCCACCCGCACCATCATCGAACCCTTCCGCATCAAGAGCGTTGAGCCCATCCGCTGGACCACCCGCGCACAGCGCGAATCTCTGCTCCGCGCCGCGCATTACAACCTCTTCCTGCTCCACGCCGACGACGTCCTCATCGATCTGCTCACCGACTCCGGCACCGGCGCCATGTCCACGCACCAGTGGGCTGGCGTCATGGAAGGCGACGAGAGCTACGCCGGCAGCCGCAGCTTCGACCACTTCAGGCGCTCTGTCCAGGACATCACCGGCTACACCCACGTCATCCCCACGCACCAGGGCCGCGCCGCCGAGCGCATTCTCTTCAATGTCATGTGCAAAAAGGACGATGTCGTCCCCAACAACACCCACTTCGACACCACCCGCGCCAACGTGGAGTTCGTCGGCGCCGAAGCCGAGGATCTGCTTCTCCCCGAAGCGCGCCAGCCGGAAACCATCCTGCCCTTCAAAGGCAACATGGACGTCGCCGCCCTCGACCAGCTCATCCAGCGCGTCGGCCGCGAGCGCGTCCCGCTGGTCATGCTCACCGTCACCAACAACTCCGGCGGCGGCCAGCCCGTGTCCATGGAAAATGCGAAGGCTGTGTCCGCTGTCTGCAAGCACCACGGCATTCCGCTCTACTTCGACGCCTGCCGCTTCGCCGAGAACGCGTGGTTCATCAAGCAGCGCGAGCCCGCCTACGCCAACCACACTCCCAAGCAGATAGCCCAGGAGATGTTCTCGCTCGGCGACGGCTGCACCATGTCCGCCAAGAAAGACGGCATGGCCAACATCGGCGGCTTTCTCTGTACCAACAACGACATTCTCGCCCGCCAAGAGAAAGACCTGCTCATTCTGACTGAAGGCTATCCAACGTATGGCGGACTCGCCGGCCGCGACCTCGAAGCCGTCGCCATTGGCCTCCAGGAGTCGCTCGACGAAGACTACCTGCGCTATCGCATCGCCTCCACGGCCTACCTCGGCAACCACATCGCCGCGCAGGGCGTGCCCATCGTCCAGCCCCCCGGCGGCCACGCCATCTACCTCGACGCCAAAGCATTTCTGCCGCACATTCCCGTCGAGCAATTCCCTGGGGTAGCTCTCGCCGCAGAGTTGTATCTCGAAGGCGGTATCCGGTCGGTAGAAATCGGCAGCCTCATGTTCGCCGCCGCCGCCAAAATGGAGTTGGTCCGGCTGGCCATCCCCCGCCGCGTCTACACCCAGAGCCACATCGACTACGTCGTCGAAATCATCCTCAAAGTCTTCGAACGCCGCGAGAGAATAAGAGGCCTCCGCCTCACCTACGAAGCCCCATTTTTGCGGCATTTCACAGCGCACCTGGAGCCTGTGGAATGAGGAGGCCGTCCGTCGACCGAGTGACGGATTCCGGTTTTCGCCGAAATCCCCGATTGATGCGGAGCAACTGATGCGGAACAAGCAGCTTCTTTGGCGGTTAGGCGTCTTTGCGGTCATTGCTCTGGAGATTCTCCTGGTGCGATTCGCCTGGTTGCGCCACGGTGCGCCTCCGGTCCTCAAGCCAATTCCCGACCTCTCCGTGACCAGCCCGTTGAACGCGCCCGGTGGCGGCGCAGCGCCCATGGACGCATACGAGGTCTACTCCGCGCTCTATCAGGATCCGATGCAGGAGGCGCTCGTTTTCTCAATCGATTCGGTGACCGACATCCCGCAGGTGAACGGCAGTTGTCTGCAGCCGTCCACGCCGCAAGAGCGCGAGTTGGCTGATGCCTTTGCCGCCGCCAACCGGCAAAGCCACCGCTGGGAGCCGAAGTTCACCATTCCGGCTGGATACCGGCTGATTTCGCGCAGCGAGGCGGCTGTAGCCCAAACCTGCATCGAGACGCACTTCCAGGATTCCGCGCGATGCGAGAGTTTCAAGCAGATCGCTCACGTGCGCTTTCTAGGGGTTCCCGGTTTTGACCGCACGCATACGCGCGCATTGGTCTCGATCGTCAAGATGTGCGGTACCTACTGCGGAAGCGGAGGCATCTTTGCGGTGGAGAAGACAGGCGGCAAGTGGCATCGCGCGGAGGCGTCGAGTTTTACCAGCGAGTGCAGCTGGATGTATTAGTAGCGACCAGGAGTCTGCCTCCTCGAAGGAGCCCCAATGGAACAGCAAGTCTTTCAACCCGGCGACAAATCCTTTGCAGCCGAGGGCTCGCCCGGTGGACAATTCAGCGCGGTCTTCGAAGACGATGGAGAAACCGGCCACTTCTACGCTGTCGATTTGACCCGAACGGAAAGGATGATTCTCGACGCAGGCCACATATACAACGCGGCAAACGTTTTGGATAAAGACAGACCATCTACTCTGGAAATCGTCTGGTCAGAAAATGGGCTCAAATGCGTACTGCTCATCAACGGCTTCCACACGGAGCCTTCGATTTTGCGGCACAGCGGGGCTTTTGCCGAACCAGCTTTCCCAATTCTCCCGATCAAACCGAAGGCTGTTGGCCTCAATCGGATCACAGCTGGGCAGACAACGCAGTCGCGTGGCTCTAGGCAGTTGGGTATCCTGGTCCTCTGCCCGCACGTGCTGCGGAGTCACAAGCTATCCACGAAGTCTCACAAATCGTGGTACGCTGAGGGAAATCCTTCCCCGCAGGAGGCAGGAATGGCCGAAACTACAATTACGATTCAAGTCGACCTCAACCTGAAAAAGGCCTTCTCGGAAGCGGCCGAAGCGCATAACCGCACCGACGAAGATCTGCTCCTTGAGTTCATCCAGGACTACGTCGAAACCCAGCGCACCGACACCGAATATGAACAGTGGTTCCGACGCCAGGTGAAGATTGGCATCGATGCGGCGGACGCGGGCGATCTCATTCGCGCAGACGCAGTCGAAACTGAATTTGCCACTCTCCGTGAGGCTGCGCAAAGGAAGTTGCCCAGGTCGGCGTGATGAACGTCGCCTGGACGCGGCCTGCAAGAAACGATCGCCGCGAAGTTTTCGAGTTTATCCAGACTGACAGTGTTCGCGCAGCCTGCAAAATTGACACAATCTTCGCGGAAAAGGCAGCGCTCTTAACAAAGTTCCCTGAGTTGGGTCGTCCAGGAAGAGTGCCGGGAACGCGGGAACTTCTGGCCCACAGGCACTACTTCCTCATCTACAGAGTTCTTGGGGACCAGGTACAAATTCTCAGACTATTGCACACATCCAGGCAATGGCCGCCAAGCTCTGCACCACAGTTCTGAGCATCCCTCACGCCCTCCCCGCAAACTCCCGCGTCTCCGTATACACCTTCACTTTCTCACCCTCCTGGATATACAGCGGCGCCTTGATCTCAAGCCCCGTCTCCAGCCGCGCCAGCTTGGTCACCTTCCCGCTGGTGTCGCCCTGCGCGCCCGGCTCCGTGTACGTCACTTCCAGCTCCACCTTCTCCGGCAACTCCAGCCCAATCGGATTCCCATTGAACTTGTTCAGCTTGATGATCGCGCCCTCCACCAGAAACTCGAGCGCATCCCCGATCATCTCTTCCCGCAGCGCCAGCGTGTCGAAGGACTCCTGGTCCAGGAAGTACGACCCATCTCCGTCGCTATAGAGATACGAAGCCTCCACCGTCTCCAGGTCCGGCTCCTTGAACTTCTCGCCCGCCTTGAATGTCTTGTCGAAGACCGCCCGCGTCAGCAGGTTGCGCATCTTCAGCC
>CAYUJM010000125.1:0-13112 GCA_964445025.1 uncultured Occallatibacter sp.
GCTGGAACGTCGTCATCGGCGGCCAGTTGTTTTCCAAGAGCTTCCTCGGCTACACGACTTACAAGATGGAACTGGTTACGAAAGAAGGCCTGCTGGTAGCCATTTTCCTCACCTTGCTGCCCTTGTTCTTCCTATGGGTGCTGGTCAAACTGCTGCCGCCGTGGCCTGAGAACAGTGCCCACGCACCCGCTGTTGGAGACTGACTTTGGCAGAGGCCGCAAGCGGCGGGTCCGCAACCAGGCCCTTCGTGAAGTGTGCGGGCTTTAGCCTCTGAGGGAATGTAGTTTCGGGTGGAATGCATGAACGATCTTCCCGGCACGCTCGAACAGCTCTCGGCACGTCTCGAAATGCTCGAGGAGCGTGTATCCGCACTGGAGCATTCTCCGGCTTCTTCCGCGGCGAGTCCGGCACTGGATGCTACCGCATTCCCGGCATCCAATGCTCTCGAAGATCTCTCTTTCACCCACGCGGGCAGTATATTTCCACTGCTGGGCAGAGCCATGCTCGGCATCGCCGGCGCTTATCTCCTGCGCGCCGTTGCCGAGTCCACTTCGCTCCCCAAGCTCGCGGTTGCGGCCATCGCCATTGCCTACGCCGTCACGTGGCTCGTGTGGGCGGTACGGACTCAAACCGGAACCTGGGTTCCAGGCGCCATCTATGCCGGTACGTCGAGCCTGATTCTCGCGCCCATGCTCTGGGAGCTCACGCTGAGCTTCAAAGTGCTGCCGCCCACGGCCACTGCGGCTATTCTGGGCGCTTTTGTCGTTGCCGCCTCCGCTCTAGCTTGGAAGCGAGATTGCGCGCCTGTCGTCTGGGTCACCTATGTGGCCGCCGCCGGGACCGCGCTCGCGCTGGCCATCGCCACGCGCGATTTAATTCCCTTCATCGCGGCGCTGCTGCTCATGGCTCTCATCTGCGAGTATGCAGTCCTGCGCCGCCACCAGTTGAGCGTGCGGATTCTTGTGGCGGCGGCGGCCAACCTGGCTGCATGGGCTCTAATCTTCATCTACTCCAGCCCGCAAAGCACGCGCGCCGATTACCCTGAAATCGCCGCGCCTGTTTTGCTCTTACCTGGATGCATTCTCTTCTTCATCTATGCCGCGAGCGCATCCATGCGCACCACCCTGCTCGCGCAGAACATCACCGTCTTCGAAACGCTGCAGTCAATCGTCGCTTTCCTGCTGGCCGCCTCCAGCGCGCTTTACTTCGAGCCGCAATTCGGCGCCGTGGGCCTGGGCGTAGCCTGCCTGCTGCTTTCAGCGCTTTGTTACGCGCTGGTGCTCGCCGTCTTTCGCGAACCCGGCGCCGGCCGCAACTTCCAGGTCTTTGCCGCCTGGGCCACGGGCCTGCTCTTCACCGGAAGCATGTTGTGCCTGCCCCCTTTGGCTCTTGCACTCTGCGTCGGCGGCGCCGCCGTTGCGCTCACGCTTCTCGGAGTCCGCCTCCAACGGCTGACGTTGCAAATCCACGGCCAGTTGCTTCTGCTCGCTGGCGCAATCGCCTCCGGCCTGTTCGGCTATGCCTCGAACGCCCTGGCTGGAACCGAGCCCGCCAGGCTTACAGCCAGCGTCTGTGTCCTGTCCGTGTGCGTCCTGGGCTGCTACGCGATCGGCAAATCCGCATCCGCGGATGACTGGGTGCGGCAGGCTATGCACTTCGTCGGCGCGGCCCTTGCGGTTGGCATCCTGGCCGCCTTCATTGTCCAGGCTCTGCTCTCCCTCGTCACGTTGCGCATCGCTCCAGAGGCCCATCACGTGGCTTGCATTCGCACGCTCACCCTGTGCGCGCTGGCCCTCGCCGCCGCATTTGCCGGCTCCCGGTGGCGCCGTGCGGATCTCACTCGCATCGCCTACGCCGCCCTGGTTTTCATCGCCGCCAAGCTGGTCTTTGAAGACCTGCGCCACGGCCACCTCGGGTTCATCGCCGCATCCATCTTTCTGTTTGCCATTACTCTTATCGCGGTTCCGCGCCTGGCACGCATAAGCAGGAAAGCCTAGACCCTCCCCCAACTCTAAGAGACTTTTAACTGTTGAAGGCCGTTCAGCTTGCCGAAACAGTTTCTATCGGGCTGCGAAGGACGGCGACTGGCGCTCCCTCCATTTCACTCGTGCCGTAGCCGGTCCCGCGTGGGGCGACTGTGGTGAGGCTTTGACTGTGACGATCGATCTGCAACGCGACGAGGCGATTCGCCCACCCTGGGCACACCTGCGCCTGCCGCCGTTTCCTCAGGTCGCGATTCGCGTTATGCAGCTGACCAACAATGAGAATGTGCAGCTGCATCAATTGAGCGAGCTCATCTCCTCCGATGCGGCCTTCGCCAGCGAGGTTCTCACCATCGCCAATTCTCCGCTGTACGCCCCGCGCTTTCCGGCAAACAATATTCTCCAGGCCATCGCCGTCGTGGGCGCCAATCATCTGCAGGGAATGTGCCTGACGGTTGGAGTTCGGTCCTTCCTCGGCAAAGCCCTCAGCCATCCTCTCATCCGCAACGTATGGCGCCACAACCTGGCCTGCGCCATGATCGCGCGGGAGCTTGCCGCGGCCGGTTTCATGGACAAAGACACGGCCTATACCGCGGGCGTCCTGCACGATATTGGACGCCTGGCACTGGCCGTCCTTCGGCCCAGCGAATATGCCGATCTGCTGGCGAGGCACGAAGGCCCGGCAGCCAGCATTCTCGACCTCGAGCGCGATCTCTTCGGCTGCGATCATTGCGAGGCAGGACGGCACCTTGTTGCCGATTGGAAGCTGCCGTCCGATTTCGATGCCATTGTCTGCGGCCACCACTCCGACCGACGCCCGGACGGCACATGGAGCATGGCGGAATTGATCAAGGTGAGCTGCAAGTTGGCGGATGCCGCAGGTTTCTGCGCCTTTCCCGGCTGCACGATCGCGCCGTTTGCCGATCTCCGCGATGAACTGCCGGAGCGCGAGCGCAGCGGCTTCCACGCCGAACTTGAGCCCCTGGCGCTCGAAGTCACCAACAGAATCAGCGTCCTCGAAGCCCACTGATCTCGCCGCTATCCGTGCCCCATCCTTGCTTTCATTCTGAGCGAAGCGCAGTGGAGTCGAAGAACCTGCTTCTCGCAATCTGACGCGAGGGTGGGAAACCTCGAACCTCGACGGCTCCAGCTTCTAGCTCACCCGCAGCACCATCTTCAGCGTATCCCCCGGCGCCTTGGTCATCCGGTCAAAGGCTTGCTGGCCTTCTTCCAGCGGCAGTTCCGCCGTCCATGGCCGCAGATCGATCTCCCCGTCCACCAGCAGCTTCAGCGACCGCTCAAAATCCGCCGGCGTATAGGCAAAGGACATGGCCACGCGATGCTCCTTGCGGATGCTGGTCACAAAGTCGATCTCGCTGCGCTCCTGGCCCATGCCCAGCAGCACCACCAGCCCTCCGGGCCTGCACAGGTCGAACGCCGCCTGCCGCGCCGGGCCCACGCCCGAGGCATCCAACACCAGGTCCAGCCCATGCCCCGCGAACCGTTTCGCCTCTTCGCGGCCCTCGTCCATGCTCACGTTCGCCGCCAGCGTCGCGCCCATGCCGCGCACCGTCGCAAGACGCACCTCGCTCACGTCCGTAACCAGCACATCGCGCACCCCCAGCCGCTTGGCCGTCAGCAGCGCCAGCGACCCCATGGTGCCTCCGCCCACAATCCCCATGCGGAAGAACGGCAGCGGCGCCGCAATGCGAAACAGGTGAACGATGTTGGCCAGCGGCTCGGCAAGCACCGCCTGCGCGTCCCTCAACTCGTCGGGAATCTCGTACACCTGCGTCTCCGGAATGCAGACGAATTCCTGGTAGCAGCCCGCCGTCTGGTCCAGTCCCAGCAAACGCCAGCGCGCGCACAGGTTTTGCGCGCCACTCAGGCACGCCGTGCAGCGCCCGCAGCTGATCAGTGGATTGGCGACCACGCGCTTCCCATCCGCCACGCGGCGTCCCACCAGTTCATGCCCAAGCACCAGCGGCGGAATGCGCCGGCGGCTGTGCCCCAGAAATCCGGAGATGTCCGACCCGCAAATCCCCGCAGCAACAACGGCAATCTCGCATTCTCCCGCCGCCGGCCGCGGGCGAGGATGATCTTCCATGGTCACTTCATGAGGTGCTGTATAAACCAGAGCGCGCATGATCTCTCCTTGATCCCCAACCTATTATCCCGCCTCGCACGCCTTGTGGATGGATCGATTGTCGCAGCCTGCTGCCTGGACGCTGCCAGCGCTCCGGCGGGCCGTCCGCTTCGGAATTGCACCTCGATCTGCCACTCCTATGCTTCTTTCTCCATTCGCCGTCGCGCCCGATTGGTGGTATCGTCAGAATCAACCCGAAACCCAGACATCGGGACTATCCCATCCGTCTACCAGCCTGCTGGCGGCCATTTGGATTTCTTGGCATTTTCGCCGGATTCAGCTTTGCATTCGTTGCCGAGGCTCAGCACAAGTGTCGGCGCTTTACGACTCGGACTTGAAAGAAAGGCGGGAACCAACCGATGACTCAGACTTACGATGCAACGGACGCCAGTCTTGTTCTTACCGTGGAGGAGATCTCCAACCTCGCCCAGGAGGGCGGCAAGCCCGCCGATACGCTCCTGAACGTGGTTGCTTTAATCGCGAGCCGATTCCACACCGACGTCTGCTCGGCCTACCTGCTGGAGCCTGACAGGTCCAACCTCGTGCTGGCTGCAACCCTCGGCCTTCATCCCCGGTGTATCGGCACGCTGCGCATGCCCATTCATGAAGGTCTCGCCGGGCTGGTCGCAGAGAAGGTTCTCCCCGTGGCTGTTGAAGACGCCCCGAATCACCCGCGTTTCAAGTACTTCAAGGACTCCGGCGAAGAGGAATACCACTCCTTCCTGGGTGTTCCGCTCATCGATCGTGGCGTCTTGCAGGGTGTGCTTGTGGTTCAAACCAAAGAGCCACGCACCTTTCGCGAGAATGAGATCCACATGCTGGTCGAAGCGGCAAGCGAAGTGGCCCCCGTGGTCAGCGAAGCGCGCACCCTCGATCGCTTTATCGGGCCCACCCAGGAGCGCCTCTGGTCCCTGGCGCGAAACCTCTGGTGGAGCTGGGATCGCGCCTGCGTCAGCATGTTTCGCGATCTGAGTCCGGCCCGCTGGCGAAGCCTGAATCAGAATCCCATTTCCCTGCTCAGCGAAATTCCGCTGGAGGAGATCGAGCACCGCGCCACAGAGCTGGGCTTGCACAGCCGCATCAACTACTGCTACCGCCGCCAGCAGGAGTATCTCAATGCCGACCGCACCTGGGGCGCGACAAACGCGGGCGTGCTCCGGCCGCGGCCGGTCGCCTACTTCTCCGCCGAATTCGGCTTGCACGAGTCATTGCCCATCTACTCGGGCGGCCTCGGCGTCCTGGCCGGCGATCACATCAAGAGCGCATCCGACCTGGACATTCCTCTGATCGGCATCGGCCTCTTCTACGGCCAGGGATATTTTCTGCAGCGCCTGGATGAGACCGGATGGCAACGCGAAGAGTATCTCCAGACCGACGTCAATCAGCTGCCCATGCAGCCGGCCATCGGCATCAACGGCGAGCCGGTGGTGGTGGAGATAGAAACGCGCGGCAGCTCGATTCGCGCCAAGGTCTGGCGCGTGAAGGTGGGCCGCTGCGACCTGTTGCTCCTCGACTCCGACGTGACCGGCAACGCGCCTGAAGACCTGAACACGACCTCCCGCCTGTACGGCGGCGACGCGCGCACCCGCATCCGCCAGGAACTGCTGCTGGGCATCGGCGGCTTTCGCGCCCTCAAGGCCATGGGCATCTCGCCCGGCGTGCTCCATCTCAACGAGGGCCACAGCGGCTTTGCGGTTCTTGAAGCCATCCGCACCCGCATGCAGGAAGAAGGCATCGACTTCCACACCGCCGCCAGCCAGATCCCGCGCGAAGTGGTCTTTACCACCCACACTCCGGTTCCGGCAGGTCACGACCGTTTCCATCCCGACCTGATCGAAGAGCACCTGGGACCCCTGCGTGAACAGCTCGGACTCTCTCACGATACGTTGATGGCCATCGGCCGAGAGAACCCTGACAACCATAGCGAGCAATTCTGCATGACCGTTCTCGGGCTCAAGCTCGCCCGGCGCGTGAATGCGGTCTCCTCACTGCATGGCGAGGTCTCTCGGGCCATGTGGAAGGTTCTCTATCCCGGCAAGTCTGAAGACGCAGTGCCCATCGGCCACATCACCAACGGCGTTCACGCTCCATCCTGGCTAGCGCCGCAGATGTGCCGGCTCTACGACCGCTATCTCGGAATCGACTGGCAGACAAACAGCGGCGACGCGCGCACCTGGGAGGAGATCGAAAAAGTCGATGACGGCGAGCTCTGGGAGACGCATCTCGCCCTGAAGATCCAGCTCCTCGACTTCGTCCGCCGCCGCGCGCAGGAACAGGCGCATCGCCGTGGTGAGTCGAAGCAGGCTCTGCAGGCCCTGGGCAAGGTTCTCTCGCCCGACGCTCTGACCATCGGCTTCGCCCGCCGTTTTGCCACCTACAAACGCGCCAACCTGCTGCTGGCCGATATGGAACGGCTGGCCGATATGGTCAACGACCCCAAGCGCCCGGTCCAATTCGTCTTTGCCGGCAAGGCCCACCCCCATGACGAGCCGGGAAAGAAGGTCCTGCAGCAAATCGCTCAGATGATGCGCGACTCCAGCTTCTCCCACAAGTTCGTCTTTGTCGAAGACTATGACATCAACGTTGGCCGTTACCTCGTCCAGGGCGTCGATGTCTGGCTGAACAACCCGCGGCGTCCTTTGGAAGCTTCAGGCACCAGCGGCCAGAAAGTCGTGCTCAACGGCGGCTTGAATCTCTCCGTGCTGGATGGGTGGTGGGCTGAAGCCTACGACGGCCTCAACGGCTTCGCCATCGGCACCGGCCGCACCCATTCCAACCTGAATGTGCATGACAGCCGCGACGGCGAAGACCTCTACCGCGTCCTCAACGACGAGGTGGTCCCGCTTTACTACCAGCGCGACCGCGATGGGCTGCCGTTGGGGTGGGTTAAACGCATGAAACGAACCATCCGAACACTGGGGTGGCGCTTCAACGCCGACCGCATGGTGATGGATTACACCCTGAAATGCTACATCCCCGCAGCCGGAGGCACGTCGAGCGAGATCCGCCCGCCATCGTAGGTGCGTTTTCCTCCAAACAAAGCCAAAGTGCCCCATCCGATTCGCAACTACTCGAATAGGATGGGGCACAAAGCTGACCCGCCGACTTGCTGACTCGCTTCCATCAGTGCGCGAACGCCTCTTCCTCCACCTTGGCCGTCTCAAGCAGCTTTACCGGGTAGTACGCATTGCGCGTGTACTGCTTCACCATGCGGTTGGTGTTGAAGTACGAGCCGTTGAAGGCCAGCGTCGTCCGCATCAGCCGCGCCCACTTCTCCGGCGCTTCAAGATAGAGCGGAACCACCGCTGTTTCCAGCTTTCTGTAGAGCGATGTGGCCTCTTCCGCGTCGTCGGCGCCGTCCTCAATGGCCCAGCCCGTCGCGCCCTCGATGCAGCCCTCAATCCACCAGCCGTCCAGGATCGACAGGCTCGGAACCCCGTTCAGTGCCGCCTTCATTCCGCTTGTGCCCGAGGCCTCATACGGCCGCCTGGGCGTATTCACCCACACATCGGCGCCCGCCGTCAGCAGCGCCCCCAGATCCCACGCATAGTTTTCCAGGTACACGATCTTCAGCAAGCTGTCGGAAAACTTCTTGGCATCCTCCACCACCCTCTGGATCAGAGCCTTGCCGGGTTCGTCCTGCGGATGGGCCTTGCCCGCATAGATGATCTGTAGTCCGCCTGCCGCGTTGGCAATCTCGACCAGCCGCTCCGGATCGGTGAAAAGGAGCGTGGCGCGCTTGTAAGTTGCCACCCGCCGTGCGAATCCCAGGGTCAGCACTTTCGGATCCAGCACTATACCTGTCCGCGATCCAACCTCGGCCAGTAGGTTTTCCTTGGCCCGCGCATGCGCCGCGAGAATGTCCTTTTCCGGAAGATCGATGGCGTTGCGCAGGTAAAGATTGTCCCGCCTCCACGACGGAATATGGTCATCCAGCATCTGTTGAATCGGTTCGGAGACCCACGTCGGCGCATGCACGCCGTTGGTGATGGAATCGATGGGAAACTCCGGAAACATGGCTCGCGAGACCTTTGCATGCTGCATGGCCACGCCGTTGGCATAGCGCGAAAACTTCAGCGCCAGCAGCGTCATGTTCAACATCCCGTCGCGATAACAACCCAGCTTGTCCAGGCGCGCCGTCCGGTCCCCGCCCAGAATCCGAATCGTCTGCTCAGTCGAGAAGCGGTCATGCCCTGCCGGAACCGGCGTATGGGTGGTAAACACACACTTGGCCCGCACCAGCGCCAGATCCGCTGCTGTAGGAACGCCCAGCGGACCGCCGCCCAACTGGCTCTCGATCAGGGCCAGCGTCAGCAACGCCGCATGTCCCTCGTTCATGTGGTAGACATTTACGCGGTGCCCCAGCGCGTTCGCCATCCGCACGCCGCCCATGCCCAGCACAATCTCCTGCTGCAAGCGGTAGTTCGTGTCTCCGCCGTAGAGGTGATCGGTCAGCCCGCGATCCCAACCTGAGTTCCCGTCCAGGTCCGTGTCCAGCAGGTAGATCGGCACCACATGGCCATAGCGCCCCACCAGGTCGTAGCGCCATGCCCTCACCGTCACCACGCGGTCTTCCACGCTCACCGTAATCCGTGCCGGCTCCTCCGTGCAGAAGTCCGCCGGATTCCACGGCTGAACGTCCTCGGTCTGCACGCCCCGGCTGTCCAGGTGCTGCTGGAAATAGCCCTTGCGGTGGGCCAGCGTGAACGCCACAAGCGGAACGCCGAGATCGGCCGCCGAACGCAGCGTATCTCCGGCCAGCACGCCCAGGCCGCCGGAGTACGTCGGCATGGCCGGGTTGATTGCAATCTCCATGGAGAAGTAAGCGACTACGCCTGAGGTGGGAAAGGTTTCATAGGAAAACGGCCGGGATGGTGTCGGTTGCATTTACTTCTAGTCTCCGCGCCGCTTCCATGCTGCAAAGCGACGACCTGGATAAGGATTCCCGCTGGGCCGGTCAGGGAAGCGGGTTTGCTGCATGCCTGTTACAGGCTAAACTCATGTGATTTTATCAAGGTTTAGTTCTAAGCACGCTGTATCGAACGGGCTATTGGCAACCCATACATAACACGTGCGTCGTTACCAACGGGGTACAGGAACAGACGCCTCACCCCATACAACACAGATTCCGCTCGAAGGATTCGAATTCATGAAAAAAAGCCCTGGAGGCAGAGTTCCTTCCCGGGCTGATGCCTGAACACAACAAGAAACTCGATAAATCCTTCTATTCCAGGCGGTGCGCGCCGCCGGAAGCCTGGCAGATGTGGATCTGCGGCACAATCCCCGTATGTCCCGCGTAGAGCCGCGCCAGCTCCTCCTGAAAAGCCGCTGCCAGGCTCTGTTCCACCAGGTTGATGGTGCAACCGCCAAATCCGCCCCCCGTCAATCGAGCGCCAATCAGCCCCGGCAGGTCCTGGGCCAGTTCCACCATCGCGTCAGCCTCTTCGCAACTGGCTTCAAAGTCTTTGCTGTAGCTCCAGTGCGCCTCGGCCATCAGCCGCCCCAATTCATGCAGGTCGCCCATGATTAGCGCTTCGGCTGCCGCCACGGTGCGGGCATTCTCCGTAATTACGTGGCGCGCCCGTTTCAGGGCGTTCGGCGACATCTCCGCACCCCACTTGCCCAGGTCTTCTACAGTTGCATCGCGCAGGAACTTCACTCCCGGCCGGTGGCTGGCGATCACCGCGCAGGCCGCTTCTACCTCCGCGCGCCGGCTGGTGTATTCGCCGCCGGTAATTGCGTGTTTCACCATCGTGTTGGCGATCACCAGGGCCACATGATCGGGAATGGGCGCCAGCATGAAGCTCAGATCCCGGCAATCCAGCAGCAGCGCGTGGTCCTTGGCTCCATTGACGGAGATGAACTGGTCCATGATGCCGCAGCTGGCGCCCACAAACTCGTTTTCCGCGCGCTGGCAAAGGCGCGCCAGCACTGGACCGGGATAGCTTGCTCCAATCAGCCCCAGAACCGCCAGCGCCGTCGCCACCTCCACCGAAGCCGAGCTCGACAGCCCCGAACCCAGGGGCACATCGCCCCACAGGCTCAGGCTGAATCCCGGCATCGTGTGACCTTCCTCGGCAAGAATCGAGATCACTCCCAGCGGATAGTCCGTCCAGTGCTTGGAGGCCTTCGCAGGCAGCTCCGCCGCATCGTAGTAAAGCACTTGCCCGTAGTTTTCCGAAAAAATCGCAATCTTGCCGTCGGCCCGCGGAGAGATGGCCGCCAGCGTCGCAAAATTGATCGCTGCGGGCATTACAAATCCCTCCGCATAGTCGGTATGCTCGCCGATCAGGTTTACGCGGCCCGGCGCTACGTATATAGCTGGCTCCGCCTCGAAGCGGGCCAGGTGCAAGGAACGGAATATTTCAGGATCGTGCATGTGCCTTGGCCTCCCGCCGGCCGAGAATTTGAATTTCCATCGACCAGGAAAATGTGGCTCCCGGTTCAAGCTTCCGCGACCACGATCCGGTCTGCGCCAGCGAATCCACCGGCGCGGTCGCTGGCTCCATTGCCACGCACATCTGTTTCGCGCCAGGCCTGTCCGGCCAGCCGCCATAGCAAATCCAAAGACCCAGGTATGGCGTTGCCTTAGTGTCGAGCCTTAACGCGATTCTTGCCCCGGCTCGATCGCGTTCGAGGGCGCACCAATTCTCCTCCGCGCCCAGAGGGCCGGCGAAAAGCTTGTCGCCAATCCCCGAAGTCGGCCCTTGCACCACACTCAAATCAGTGCGGCCGCCACGGGCAAGCGCAGCGACGGGCCATGACACCTGATCACCAGAATTGCCGAGTCTGCCCCCGCCGGACCCTTCGAGCCGTAGCTCGCGGATCGAATCAGGCAGTACGATGCGGTCTCCCTCCTCGGCAATAAACAGGGGATGTGCCGCCCACGACCAGGGAACCGATTCGATCCCGGTATTCACGAGTTCATAATTGAGCCGAAGGGCCCACCCGCCCTTGGATCCGGGTTTCAAGATGGTCTTGCGCCTGAGCGTCAGCGGCAGCGAAAAGCACTCCCCGTAGAGCGTTGTCGAAGTCTGTTGGGCACTTCTGCCGTTTTGTTCCCTGTTCCCTATTCCCTTTTCTTTGCTCTTCCACTCGACGCGCCATAAATCCCCATGGTCCGGAACCGAAGCCGTTCCAGCCTCCGTTTCCACCGAGCAGGCGGCCACCGAAGGCAAACACTCATCCCAGCCACTGGCATCGCCTTCATCGAAGCTCATGGTTCGCGTCCGCGGCGCATAGGCGGCCAGGGGCTCCTGCAGCAGTTCCTGATCCCCAATTCGAATCGAAGCGATCTTCCCCCCCAGGTGGGGGAGTATCGTCACCGAGCAATCGCCTGCTTGCATGACAACGTTTTCTTTTTTCGCCACTTCGATCCCTTGCATCGAATTCTATTCTCCCTGCACTTCCTCGCACGAGGCGCTCAAGCGCTCCCAGATTCTGTCCAGCCACACTGCGTGTTCCGGTTTCATGAGCACAGACCGCAAACACGTCACCAGTTCCGCAGTTTCCGACTGCTCAAACCAGAATAGCGGCAATTGTACAAGAGCGAGATGTAAATCCCTTGTGCTGCACGCCACAAACACTTGTTGCGCCAGCTCCGAGGCTCTTTGCGCATCCTCAGCTTGCAGTTTCCAGACGACAATATCAAGCTCCGGTCCGCCGTGGGCGAACGCTCGAAATCTCCCATCTCCGCGCAGGCGGCGGTCCAGCCCCAAAGCCGCGGCCCGCCCGTTCCTGAGCCCGTTCGCAAACTCGCCATCCGGCATGAGCGGCAAAAGCTGCTGCGTGGCCCACAGCGCTACCGCTGCCGCGCCCGCCCGCGAGCACTCCAGGCTGATCTCTCCCAGGTGCAACTCCTTGGATGTGAAATAGGTGTACGGCGAGTCGTGCTTGTAAAAACGCCCCACCGCCGGGTCGCGAAACAGCACGCACCCGCACCCGTACGGCTGCAAACCGTGCTTGTGCGGGTCGATCACCAGCGAGTCCGCGTCGGTCGTGGCTCGGTAAGCCCTTCGCGCCGCTTCGTCCAGATCCTCCGCAATCAGCCGGAAATACCCCCCGTACGCTCCGTCCACATGGACCCGGAACCCGTAGCGCGCCTTCAGTTTCAGCACCTCGTCCAGCGGATCCACTGCGCCAATCGCCGTGGTGCCCAGCGTCACCACCACCGTGCCCACATCGCCTTTGCGCAGCTCAGCTTCCAGGGCTTCCATGCTCATCCGCCCGCTCGCATCGGCCTCAACGCCCGTGTACTCGAGTTTCAGCACGGCAGAGATCCGCTGGTGCGTATAGTGTGCCTGCTCCGAACCGACAATCCGGCGCCCCGGCGCCAGTTGGCCGGCGATCCAGAGCGCCTCCAGGTTGGCCAGCGTCCCGCTGGAGGTCAGGTGTCCCAGATACTCCGTCCAGCCAAACATCCCGGCGATCTCGCGAACCGCTTCGATCTCCATCTCCGAGCTGGCCCGCCCGCCGTCTCGCGCGTGGTTGTTGGGATTGATCTTCATGGCCAGCGCATACGCTGCCCGCGCCACCGGGTGCGGAGGCTTCAGCATCTGCCCGGCGTACAGGGGATGAAAGTAGGGATAGTTGTCTCCCAGCCGGTGCGCCACCGACTCCAAAACCTCGGCGATCGCCCGCGCATCCGCTCCCGGCTCCGGCGCATAATCCGGCAGCCCGGCAAACTCCGCCTCCAGCGTTGCTGTGGCGTGCCGCAACAATTCGGGAACCGGATCAAGGGTCATGGCTATCTCCCCGATGAACTCTGCCTAACTCAGGAATTGAAACGTTTGAACGCTAAGGTATTCCATACATTCGGTCTTTGGACCGCAGGGTTTGGGACGCCATTCAAGAATTTATGCACTCTTTTTCCAGAGCAATGGTACACTAGGCCCAGCGTTAGAACCGAACAGAGCAGCAGCAGTACTCGCCCCAACCAAGCAAGATTCTGCCAGTGGTCGCTCCGATTCCTCCAGCGCAATTCA
>CAYUJM010000126.1:0-13102 GCA_964445025.1 uncultured Occallatibacter sp.
GGCGCAAACTGCGGGCTCGACCCGCCTACATGCGGAGTGAGCAGCAGGTTGGGACAGTTCCACAGCGGATGGCCTTCGGGAAGCGGCTCGGGATCGGTAACGTCGAGGGCAGCGCGAACGCGGCCCGCATGGAGCGCTTCCACCAAAGCATCCGTATCCACAATAGGCCCGCGCGCGGCATTCACAAGAAGGGCGCCTTGTTGCATGAGCGCAAGCTGGCGGGCTCCGATCAGTTTGTACGACTCGGGCGTGGCGGGCAAAATCAGAATCACCACCTGAGCCTGTGGCAACAGGCTGTCCAGTTCGCTGACCGCATGAACGGGGGGATTGGTGCGGGTGCTGCGAGCCACACGCGTCAGGATGACGTTGAATGGAGCGAGCATGCGCTCGATCTCTTTGCCGATGGAGCCGTAGCCGACCAGGAGCACGCTCTTTCCGGTGAGCTCTTCGAGCATCACGGGAGGATAGTGCGGACGAGTATCGCCCGTGATGGCGGCGTATTGCGCACTGGCTTCGAAGCGGCGCTTCCATATCCCGGAGCGTTGAACTTCGAGAAAGAAAGGAAAGTGCTTGAGCATGGCCAGAATCGAAGCGACGGTCCACTCTGCTGTCGATATGTTGTGCGAGCCGCGGGCGTTGCATATGGTCACGTGCGGCCCGACCGTGCCGGGTATCCACTCCGTACCGGCCATGAGCGAGAGCACCAGGCGCACGCCGCGCAGTTTCGGCCACGCGCGCATGGCCCGCGTTGGATACGGATCTGGAATCCACACGTCGATCTCGATCTCCGGCCCCGGGGAATCGGACACGGGGATCAGCTCGACATCCTGGGGAAAAGCGTTGAACAGTTCTGGCGCCAGCGTTGCAGGGTATCCAACTCGCAATGGTTTGTTCACACGCTTATTCGATGCTGTCGTCATGACATGATGCTAAACGGGCGGGGCGGGGCACGGCGAGCATTGCGCCGTGCGCAAGCTGATAGCCTTGATGCAGGGCTGCCGAAAGAAAACACGGCCGGCCGCCGCTGGAACGGGACCAGCCCGGTACTTGTAACTCTCTTCGAAATCTTCGACTGCGGATTGCACCCATGCGCCTGAAAGCAAACAAGACGTGGTCCCAGCAACAGCTTGCAGTCAAGTTGCGTGTGGATGGTCAGGCAGAAACCGGGATGCTTTCCTGGGAACGGCAAAGGATCGCGATCCATGCGGCAAAGACCGCGCTGGCTGCGGCCCTGTGCTGGTGGCTGGCACTGCGCTTCGGCCTGCACGACGGCTACTGGGGCTCAATCAGCGCCATCATCGTGCTGCAGTCGAATGTGGGATCGACGGTAAATGCCTCGCGCGATCGCGTTCTGGGCACATTGATCGGCGCGGCGTTCGGCTTCTCGTTCTCCCTCTTCGGCGCGCTCCCGTGGAACTACATTCTCGCGGTGCTTGCGGCGATGGTCGTATGCGGCTTGCTGGGGCTGCGGAACAGCTCGCGGCTGGCCGGAGTCACCATCACCATTGTGATGCTGGTGCAGAAAACCGGACCGCGCTGGAGTCTGGCGCTGGACCGCGTCGGCGAAGTGATGCTTGGCATCGTCGTAGCCCTGGCGGTGACAACGCTGGTGTTTCCAGATCGCGCCAGGCTGCGGCTGCGCGACGGACTGGCGCAGGAGTTCCTGGTGCTGGGATCGCTCTTTGAGGCCATTCTGCAAGGGTTTGGCGGGGCTCCGGCCGAAAACCTGCTCCAGATGCGCGACGACTCCCTGGCGATGCTGCGCGGGAACAATCAGTTGCTGGAAGCCGCGCGCAACGAACCCTCCGGCGGCCCGGGATGGCGCGAAGGGTTGAACATGCTGTCGCAGTTCGGGCGTTCGATCTTCGATGCCCTTGTCGCGCTGGAATTCTCAGTCAAAGACAGCCACAGCGACGCGTATGCGCAACAGTTGGAGCCCGCGCTGGGCAAGCTGGCCGTGGACATTCGCAGCGGATTCAACCACGTGGCCGGGCGCATTCACGCATGGCGATTCAGTGTGCCGCCGTCAATGAGCCTGGAAGAGGATATCGAACAGCTTGAAGCCCGCATGGACCAGGTTCGCCATACGGGCGTTGAATTCTCGCAGGCGGAGATTCTCCGCGCCTATGCCGTGCAGCTTCACCTCAAACAGATCGCACGGCTGCTGCGGAGTTCGCGGGTTGAGACCAGCCGCGCCATCGGTGAACTACAGGAATAACCGGCAGGTTATGCAAAGAACCTGCGCAGGGCCTCCACGCAATCTTCAATCTCTTTCAGGCTGATGGCGTAACCGAAGCGCAAATGGCCCTCGCCCTGCGCGCCAAAGACCGATCCCGGAATGGTGGCAATGTGGGCCTTTTCGAGCAGAATTTGCGCAGCCGTGCGGCTGTTCTTGTGTATTTTTTCCACGTTGGGAAAAGCATAGAAAGCTCCCGCCGGCGCGCTGCATTCCAGGCCCACTTCGTTGAGTCCGGCAACCAGCAGATCGCGGCGCTTGCGATACTCCTCGCGGATCTGGTCGATATGCGCCTGTGGCGTTTTGAGCGCCTGGATCATGGCATGCTGCACGGGCGTAGCAACGCCGTTCGTCGAGTAAAGCACGATTTTGCGCAGCGCGGTCATGAACGGCTCTTTAGCCACCGCGTATCCTGCGCGCCAACCGGTCATTGCGTATGTTTTCGAAAAGGTAAAACAGGTAATGGTCCGCTCGGCCATGCAGGGCAGCGACGCAATTGACACATGGCCGCCGTCATAGACCAGATCCTCGTAGGCCTCGTCGGCAATCACGATCAGATCGCGCGCAATGGCGAAGGCTGCTACCTCCTCGGCCTCGGCGCGAGTAAAGACCATCCCGCTCGGGTTCTGCGGCGTGTTGTAGTAAATGGCGCGCGTCTGCGGCGTCGAAAACTGCTCAAGCGTGTTGCGAATGCCGTTGCGGCGCGCGGTGCTGGTGGGTACGCGCAGTGGGCGCGCCTGTGCTCCCGTGATCAGGTCTGCGATCGGAGTCCAATAGGGCGAGAAGACCAAGGCATCGTCCCCTGGATCGAGCACGCTTTGGAAGGCCGCATACAATCCCTGCGAGCCACCCACCGTAGCGATCACTTCATCGGTCGTCACATGGATACCGTTCCTGGCCGCCAGCTTCTCCACCAGCGCCTTGCGCAGCGGCAACACGCCGGAGGATGGCGCATAGTGAGTCTCGTTCTCAACCAGTGCCTGGATAGCCGCGTACTTGATGTCCGGGGGGGTCTCGAAGAACGGCTCGCCCCCGTGCAGCGCGTGCACATCCACGCCCCCTGCACGCAACTCCATCACCTTGTTCCGGATCTGCACAATGTCGGAGAACCCAACCTCGTCCAGCCGCTTTGCCAGCCTGATACCGCTCTGCCTCGCAGTCATGATTGCGCACCCTTTCCTAGCAATGTGGGGGAATGTCTGCATCCAGCATATCCGATTTCTTTTCGGCCTCCGCTGCTGCAGCGACAATCTCGTTCAGAAAAAGCGTCAGGCGTCTCAAACTGCGAGCAGCTCGGTGTAAACAGCCATGCCCACCACTGCATCCGCGCCCAGCGCATGGAGCACATCCACCTCCTGCCGGCTGCGAATGCCCCCTGCGACAATAAGCTGTCGTTGCGTCAGTTGTCGCAGGCGAGCGGCGGTTTCCATCGGAAATCCCTGCATCAGGCCTTCGCCGTCAACATGGGTGTAAAGAAAGGCGCCGGTGTGGGCTTCAAGCTGGGGAATCGCATCATCCGGCGTGAGCGCAACCTGCGCCCTCCAACCCTTGACGGCAATGCGGCCATTTTTGGTGTCGATGCCGGCGACCACGCGCTCCGCACCAATGCTCCCTGCCAACTCCGCGGCGAACGCAGTATTCACTGCTCCCTCTGCGGAGAACAGCGCAGAGCCGATGATTACGCGCCTGGCGCCTGCATCGAGCACCTCGCGTGCGCGCTCGATGGAGTGGATGCCTCCCCCCACCTGGACCTGCAGCCGTTTGGCAATCTGCGCGACGAGTGATGAGTTTTCTCCCTGGCGCATGGCGGCGTCAAGGTCGATCAACTGGACTAAAGGAAAGCGAGAAAACTTCTCGATCCAGTATTCAAAGTCGTCAAAGGCCAGGCGAAGCTTCTCGCCTTGCACAAGCTGAACGATGCGGCCGCCCAACAGATCGATGGAAGGAATCAGCATGGAAGCCTCACGGAGACGCCAGCTTTGGCGAGCTCTTCTTTGAGCGAACGGGCGCTGGAAACGCCGAAATGAAAGATGCTGGCCGCCAGTGCCGCATCGGCCTTGCCGCGTCCGAAGACATCGACGAAGTGACCCACCGTTCCTGCGCCGCCCGATGCGATGACGGGAATGTTTACGGATTCGCTGACAGCGGATGTGAGTTCGCAATCGAAGCCCGTGCGCATGCCGTCGGAGTCCATGGAGGTGAGGAGAATCTCGCCTGCGCCGCGCATCTCAGCCTCGCGCGCCCACTCGACTACCCTGCGACCGGCAAGTTTTCGGCCGCCTTGCACAAAGACCTGCGCCTCGCGAACGGGATCTGCGGCTGATGCATCGCGGCGCGCGTCGATGGCGACGACAACAGCCTGCGATCCAAAGTTGCGGCCAATGGCGTCGATCAGCGTGGGGTCAGCGAGCGCGGCGGAGTTCACGCTGACTTTGTCTGCACCGGCTTCGAAGGCCTGCGCAGCATCGTCTGCCGAACGAATGCCTCCTCCGACAGTGAAGGGCACAAAAAGTTCACGCGCGGTGCGGCGCACGGTATCGAGCAGAGTTTGCCGGCCCTCGTGGGTCGCGGTAATGTCCAGCAGCACGATTTCGTCCGCGCCTTCGCGTGCGTGGCGTGCGGCCTGCGTGGCCGGATCGCCTGCGTCGATGAGGTCGACGAACTGCACGCCCTTTACGACACGGCCGCCATGCACATCGAGGCAGGCGATGATACGCTTGGTGATCATGCAGTTCCCTGCCCTTTCCAAGAAAGAAAATTGCTCAGAATTTTGAGGCCGGTTGCGCCGGATTTTTCCGGGTGGAACTGAACACCCATTACGTTGGCGCGCTCGACGGCCGCGGCGAAGGGTTCGATGTACCGGGTAGTGGCGGCGGTGGCGGCGGTAACCGGAGCTTTGTACGAATGCGTGAAATAGACAAACTCACCAGGCTCGACACTGTACAGAAGCCGTGAGCCACTGCGTACCTCCAACGAGTTCCAGCCCACGTGCGGGACTTTTTCCGCGCCCCCGGGAAAGCGCGCGCAGTGTTCGGCGAAATATGCGAGCCCCGGCTGATTCGGAGCCTCGCTTGAACCTGCGTACAGCCATTGCATGCCGACACAAATGCCGAGAAACGGAACGCCGCGGGCGATGGCTGCGCGAACGGCCGTGGTGAGACCGGTGGCGTCGAGGCGCTCTGTGGCAGCGAAGTGCCCCACACCCGGCAACACAATTCGCTCGGCGCTTTCGACAAGCGCGAGATCGCCGTCGGTGACTGCGGGCTCTGCGCCGAGATGACGCAAAGCCTTGAGCACCGAGGTCAGATTCCCGGCCTTGTAATCGATCACGGTAACACGCATTACAACAATCCTTTGGTAGATGGAAGCATTCCGGCCAACTGTTTGTCGCGCGAACAGGCGACGCGCAGAGCACGGGCAAAGGCCTTGAAGATGGCCTCAATCTTGTGATGGTTGGAACGACCGTACATGGTCTTGACGTGAACATTGGCACGGGCTCCGCGCGCGAAGCCTTCAAAAAAGTCGGTCACCAGTTCGGTCTGCAGGTCGCCCACGAGCCGCGTGCGCACTTTGGTATCTACTGCGAACGCGGCGCGGCCACTCAGGTCAACTGCGGCAATGGCGAGGGTCTCATCCATGGGCATGAGGAAGTATCCCGCGCGGAGAATTCCACGCTTGTCGCCAAGAGCGTGGTCGAAAGCCTCGCCCAGCGCGATGCCTACGTCCTCAACCGTGTGGTGCTGGTCCACGTCGAGGTCGCCGTCGCACTTGAGTTCAAGATCGAAAGCGCCATGGCGTGTGAACAGCTCCAGCATGTGGTCGAAGAAGCGAATGCCGGTGGAGACCTTGTATTGGCCGCGGCCTTCGACGGTGAGACGAATTGAAATGCACGTTTCTGCGGTGTTTCGCTCGACTATCGATGTGCGCGGGCTCGTCTTTGCCGCGGACTTGGACCTTTTCCCTGTTGTCATTTCGCTTGTGCTCCAAGATTCAACGCCACGACCGCTTGTTTGAGGGCCTCAACTGCCAGTTGCATCTGCTCGCGAGTTCCGATGGTGATACGGACGCGACCGTTGCAACCGGGATCGCTGGAGCGGTCGCGCACCAACACTCCGGCCTTGCGCATGAAGCGGACGAACTCCGCATGCAGAGAGCCTATGTCCACAAGAATAAAGTTGGCGCGGCTAGGCCAGCGGCGAAGATGGACTTTGTCGACTGCCGCTTCAAACTCGGCACGGGCTGCAAGAACTTCATTCACGTACCACTCGAGATAAGCCGCGTCGTCGAGCGCCGGGGGAAGGCAGGCAAGGGCGAGCGAGTTGACGCTGTAGGGCGAGAGCACGCGGCGCACCCAGCGCATGAGCTCGACAGGCCCGGCGAGCAGACCGAGGCGCAAGCCGGCCAGCCCGTAGGCTTTGGAGAAGGTCCGCGCCACGACCAGGTTGGGGAGTTCGCCAATGAGATCGATCACGGTCTCGCCGTAAAAATGGAAATAGGCTTCATCGACGAGAACAACTGCATGCGGCGCTCGCCGAGCGATCTCGACAAGCTGCGCGTGCGTGGCAACGCTGCCGGATGGGCTGTTGGGATTGGCGATGGCGATGATTTTTGTCTGCGGCGTGATGGCGGCGAGAAGCCGCTCGAAAGGGAATTGCAAATCATCGGCGGCTTGTACTTCGACCACACGCGCGTCCGTCGCCGAGGCATAGACCTCGTACATGGTGTACGTGGGCACGGGCAGCAGCAGTTCGTCGCCGGCTTCGAGAAACGCTTCAAAGAGGACGTGAATGGCCTCGTCGACACCATTGGTGAGGGCGACCTGCTGCGCGGCCAGGCAAAGACGCGCCGCAACAATGACTTCAACAGGTTCGCGCTCTGGATAGCGTGTGAGAGCTCCGGCAGAGATGCTGCCGAGAACCTCGCGGACCCTGGGCGAACAGGCGAAGGTGTTCTCGTTGAAGTCGAGGCGAAGCATGTCGCGGTTACCGAGAGGAGGGTGGTACTCCTTCATGGCCTGAACGAGATGACGCGGCGTTGGACTGATGGAAGTGACCGGCTTCGTGGCAGCTTCCGTCATTGCGCCCTCCTTTTCCTGAGGCGCGAGCGAATCGCTTCGGCGTGGCCGGTGAGGCCTTCCGCATCTGCGAGCAGCGCGGCCATGGGCCCGAGCGTACGGAGAGCCCGCGCGGAGTACTGCTGCACCGTGATGAGTTTGACAAAGTCGTTGACGCTCAGGCCGCCACGGACGCGCGCCATACCGCCGGTAGGCAGCGTGTGATTGGGCCCGGAGATGTAGTCGCCCATGGGTTGCGCGGACCAGCGGCCGATGAAGACCGAGCCAGCATTCCAAACCCAATCGAGGTCGCTGGGCGCGTCGACCGTGAGGTGCTCGGGGGCAAGTCGATTTGTGATATTGCGCGCTTCGGCGACGGAAGAAGCGACGATGACGAGACCGTTGCGATCCAGAGCTTCTCGGGCAACGGCGTTGCTGCGGCTGCGCAGCTTTGTTTCCGCTACAACCTCTTTGGCCAGATCGGCGCGCGTGGTGATGAAGATGGCAAGTGCTTCCGGGTCGTGTTCGGCTTGCGCAACGAGGTCAGAGGCGATGTCTGCCGCGTTGCCCTTGTCGCTGTTGACGATGATCTCCGTGGGACCGGCGAGCATGTCGATGGCGCAATCGAATGCGACCAGGCGCTTGGCGGCAGTGACATAGAGATTGCCAGGCCCGACAATCTTGTCGACGCGCGGGAGGGTTGCGGTGCCGTAGGCCAGCGCGGCGATTGCGTGCGCGCCGCCCAGGCGATAGAACTCAGTGATACCGAGCAGGTGAGCGGCAGCAAGGGTCTCAGGCGCAGGCCTGGGTGAGACGACTACGATACGCTTGACGCCCGCAACCTGCGCGGGGATGGCGGTCATGAGCAGCGTGGATGGAAGCGGATGACGGCCGCTGGGAACATAACAACCCGCAGAAGCAAGCGGGCGAACAAGCTGGCCTGTGGTCAGGCCAGGGATGGGAGATTCGCTCCAGAAGGCCGGAAGCTGATTCACCGCAAACGCGCGAATTTGCTCCGCGGCCGTCGACAAGGCACCGCGCAGAGCCGGGCTGATTGTTTCCCAGGCAGCGGCCATATCTTCCGGCGTGATGCGCACGTTCGTATTGTCGTTGAGGCCGTCGAATTGAGCTGCGTAGCGGAAGAGCGCGCGGTCGCCCTGCTTGCGCACATCGGTTACGATGCGCCTGACCGCGGGCAGCACGGCGTCGAGCGCCGCGCCGCCACGCCGTTCGAGTGCTGCAAGAATCTCCGCCGCCTGCTGTGCGCCTCGTCCTTTTGTCCGGATAGTTTTCATAGTTTTCTCCGAACTAGAGCACAACCTTGTTGAGCGGGTATTCGACGATGCCTGTCGCCCGTGCCGCTTTCAGGCGTGGAATCACATCACGCGCCACGCGTTCTTCCACGATGGTGTTGACCGCGACCCACTCCGAATCGCTCAACTGGGAGACGGTGGGCGAGTTCAGCGCGGGCAGCACGGACAAAACGGCTTCGAGATCTGCGCGCCTGACATTGAGCATGAGCCCCACCTGCGATTGTGCATCGATAGCTCCACGCAGCATAAGGGCGATCTGATCGATTTTCGTGCGCTTCCACGCATCGCCCAGCGCCTCGCGGCTGGCGATGAGGTGCGTCTCGCTCTCCATGACCGTATCGATAATCTTGAGATGATTGGCCTTCAATGAGCTGCCCGTCTCGGTCACTTCAACGATGGCGTCGGCAAGCATGGGCGGCTTCACTTCCGTTGCGCCCCAGCTGAACTCCACCTTCACGTTGACGCCCTTCGCGGCGAAGTAGCGTTTGCTCACTTCCACAAGCTCGGTGGCGATGATCTTACCCTCAAGGTCTTCGGCCCTTTCAAAGCCGCTTGCCTCAGGCACGGCGAGCACCCAACGCACTTTGCGGCGGCTCTGCTTGGCATAAGTGAGTGTAGTTACGCTGGTGACGTCAAGGCCGCTCTCTACAACCCAGTCGATGCCGGTGAGGCCGGCGTCGAGAACGCCATGATCCACGTAGCGAGCCATCTCCTGCGCGCGAATCAGCATGCACTCGATTTCGCTGTCGTCGATGGAGGGAAAGTAGGAGCGGCCATCGGTGTAAATGTTCCAGCCGGCGCGGCCGAACAGGGCGATAGTGGCATCCTGCAGGCTGCCTTTGGGGATGCCGAGACGGAGTTTGTTAGCCACGAGATTCCTCTTTCTTCTTTGCTTTGGAATTGCCGTCCACTGCAATGGGGCGCGTAAAGCAGCTTACAGTGCCCTCGTGACAGACCAGTCCGTCGCCCTCGACCTCGACGCGGAACAGCAGCGTGTCGTTGTCGCAGTCCGTCGAAGCGGAGACGATGCGCAGCCGGTTGCCGCTGGTCTCGCCCTTCATCCACAGCTTCTGGCGGGTGCGGCTCCAGAAGGTGACGAAGCCGGATTCCAGCGTTTTTGCATAGCTGACGGAATTCAGAAAGCCCAGCATCAGCACTTCGCCGCTCCGCGCATCCTGCACGATGCCGGGGACGAGGCCGTCCATTTTGTCAAAGTCGATTGTCGCAGTTTCGTTGTTCATTTTCTTCCTGATCTTGTCTTGGATTTTGCCGCAGCAACAAAAAGCCCGCCAGCGTTGGTCGCCGGCGGGCTTTGGTGTATCTCGATCTCTCTGGCCGTTTTACTTCAGGCCATGGCAGTCCGCCGGCATGGATGTTCCATGATGATGGTGGTGACCGGCATGGCGGTGGATCTGCATCTAACTGAAACCCTAAGGGAAGACAGGGTGCGGTGTCAAATTTATCTGATTGCGGGCGGACAGGAACTGGCGGAGAATGTTCGGATGCGAGCCAAAACGCGAGCATCGATCTCGGTGGCGATGGTTCTGTGCTTTTCCCTGGGCTGTGCGGCGCAGAATCAGGACCGTGATCGTTCCGGAGTGCCGAAGACATCCGCGACGGCGCCACCGCCAGAGCAGCGGGTAGACATCAATCATGCGAGCATCGAAGACTTGCTGAAGGTGCCCGGCATGACGCAAAGCTGGGCCGCGCGCATCGTGCGCTACAGGCCCTACCGGACGAAGCAGGACCTGTTCGACAAGGGCGTGGTGGGCAGCGCGGTCTATGACCGCATCAAGGACTTCGTGATTGCCCAGCACGACAAGCCGTAACGAATTGGGAGCACTGTCGACACAGGTCTATGCCACAACGGCTGTTTCGACCTGCGCTCCGGTGGGTTTGTCTCCGCGCTTCAAAAGCCGGCTCAGGATCACATAGAGCACAGGGATAAAGAAAAGGTTGAGGACGGTAGAAAGCAGCATACCGCCGACAATCGTTGTCCCGACCGACCGCCGTCCCAGCGCACCCGCGCCAGTGGCAAACACCAGCGGAAGAACGCCCAGGATGAAGGCGAACGAGGTCATGAGAATTGGGCGCAGGCGCAACTCGGCAGCCTCAATGGCAGCCTCGGCAATGGAGCGGCCTTTCTTGCGCAACTGCTCGGCGAACTCGACGATCAGAATCGAATTCTTTGCCGAAAGTCCAATGAGCATAACCAGGCCGATCTGGCAGTAGACGTCGTTTGCCATTCCTCGCAGGGAGATAAGCCCCAGAGCGCCCAGCACCGCCATGGGCACGGCAAGAAGAATGATGAAGGGCAGCGCAAAGCTCTCGTATTGCGCCGAAAGCGTGAGATAGATGACCAGCAGGCCCAGGCCGAAGATGATGAGAGCCTTGCCGCTGGACTCGATCTCGTCCAGCGTCAGGCCGGTCCACTCGAAGCGCATGCCCGGCATCCGGGTTTGGTTGAACAGGTCCTCCATCGCCGTCAGCCCCTGGCCGGAACTGTAGCCGGGCCCGGGATTGCCGTCGATCTCCACCGCGCGGAAAAGATTGTAGTGGCTGATGACCGGTGGACCCGAGCTCTGAGCAACGGTCACCAGGTTATCCAGCGGCACCATCTGTCCTGAGTCGGACCGCACATAGTAGCTGTGCAGATCGCGCCCCGACATGCGGAAGGGCTGATCGGCCTGCACGAAGACGCGATAGGTGCGGTTGTTGTAGTCGAAGTCGTTGATGTATTCCGAGCCCATGAATACGCCCAGCGTATTGGTGATCTGCGACAGCGGAATGTTCATGGCCTTGGCTTTTTCGCGGTCGATGGTGACGAGCACCTGCGGATCGTTGGCCGAGAAGCTGGTGTAGAGGCCGACCAGATCCTTGCGCGTATTGCTGACGGTCACCATCTGGTGCGCCACGCGATCGAGATCGGACAACGTATTGACGCCGGTATCCTGGAGCATGAACTGGAAGCCGCCGAAGCTACCCACGCCCTGCACGGCGGGGGGCTGAAATGCCTGCACAATACCGCCGTCAGGGGCAAACATCAGCATGGCGAACTTCTTGTTAAGGCCGGCCACAATGTCTGCGGCAGAGTGTCCAGGACCCCGGCGTTGATCGGCAGGAAGGGTGCTGATGAACATCATGCCGGCGTTCGACGATCCGCCGGCAAACGAGAAGCCCATGACGGAAAAGGCTCCGGCAATGTCAGAGTTGCCGCCGAGGATGAGCTGCGCGCGATCGGCCAGAGAAGTTGTGTAAGCGAGCGAGGATCCCGGCGGCGCCTGCACAATCACCATCAGGAATTCCTGATCTTCCTGCGGAATGAAGCCGGTTGGGACATGCTGGTAAGTCCACACCGTGGCGCCCAGACCGACGAAGAAGAGCAGCAGCAGAACGTAGCGCGCTTGCAATGCAACGTGGATGGACCTGGCATACGTGCGCCCCAGCCAGCTGATCGCCGCATCCGCGCCGTGAATGAAGGCAGAGAAGGCGCGAGAGACGGGACGGATGTGCAGAAAGTCCAACTGCCTGGGTCGAGCCTCTTCGCCGCGCAGGAACAGGGCTGAGAGCGCCGGTGACAGGGTGAGTGCGTTGAAGGCCGAAATGGCGATGGAAAACGCAATGGTCAGCGAGAACTGGCGGTAGAGAATACCGGTCGTGCCTGGGAAAAACGATACGGGCACGAAAACCGCGATGAGCACCAGCGAGGTGGCAATGACGGCGCTGGTAACTTCACCCATGGCGCGCGAGGTGGCTTCATGCGGATCGGAGTGCTCCATGGCAATATGGCGCTGCACGTTTTCGATCACCACGATGGCGTCGTCCACCACCAGTCCTGTGGCCAGTGTGATGCCGAACAGCGTGAGCGAGTTGATGGAGAAGCCGAAGAGCTTGATGAAGGCAAAGGTGCCTATGAGCGAGACTGGAATGGTGACGGCGGGAATGATGGTTGCGCGCCAGTCGAGCAGGAAGAGGAAGATGACTACGATGACAATGGTGATGGCTTCGGCGAGAGTGACGAGGACTTCGCGGATGGAGTCGCCCACCACGGTGGTCGAGTCAAAGGCGATGGCGTACTTCAGGCCCGGCGGGAATGACTTCTTGAGGTCTTCGAGAGCAGCCTTCACGCGGGTGTCCACATCGAGCGCGTTGGCGTTGGACAACTGCATGACGCCGATGCCGTTGGCGGAGTGGCCCAGATACTCGAGGCTGGTCGAGTAGTCCTCGGCGCCCACCTGGGAGTGGCCCACATCCTTCATCAGGACCAATCCGGTGGTGGAGTTTTTGACAATGATGTTGTCGAATTCGGCCGGACTGCTCAGGCGGCCTACGACGCGCACGGGAATCTGGAAGGCCTGCTTGGAGTCTGCAGGCGGCTGGCCCAGCTGGCCTGCCGGGATTTCGACGTTCTGCTCGACCAGCGCGTTGATGACGTCAGTTGCCGTGAGGCCGCGCGCGGCCAGGCGCACCGGATCCAGCCACACGCGCATGGCGTACTTG
>CAYUJM010000127.1:0-12845 GCA_964445025.1 uncultured Occallatibacter sp.
GTGACGGCATGAAAGCGATCCCGTATACAGGAGAGGAGGACCAAGGCAATGCCAGCATCCACAACAAATCCAAATAAATGGATTCGCGCCTATCAAGACAGTCCCCCGGTGAACGTGAACAAAATGGCTACCGACCTGGGGTTGAAGATTTGGCAGTTTTCCGATATGTCGGAAGGAATGTCAGGGAAGCTGTATCGAGATAGCACGAGTCCAAAAGGATGGAGCATTGGCGTTAACGCGAATACCTCCTCAACACGGAAGCGATTCACAATTGCACACGAAATTGCTCACTTTCTTCTCCATAAAGACTTTCTTGGCGAAGGGGTTCTTGACGATACTTTTTATCGTAGCGAGCATTTGAGTGGAGCACAGGAAACCGAAGCCAATAAGTTTGCCGCAGATATCCTTATGCCTTATCATCTGCTCCAAACGACAGGCCGAAATGTAGAGAACCTTGATGAACTGGCTAAGAAATTTGGGGTTTCTACTCAGGCGATGAGTATTCGTCTTGGTATTCCCTTACCCTAAGAGGGAAATTAACTCCTCAAGCGTCCAAACATGGTCAGCCAGCCACGCTTCCATTGCGGACGTGACGCGCGGCATTTGGTGGAGACGGTAGAAATCGTAGTGCATATGATGTAGGGCGATTGCGGCCTCATGGTTTACCAACTTCTTTGAGTCACTCACTCTTTGACCTGCACAAGAGTGGGTGTGATTCAGACTTCACCACTACCCGGTCCGGTGGCCGGATTGATGGCGCTGAACTGGAACTCTGGGTCAGGCAATGCGTCGACTTACTTCCGCAAAGTCTTTTGGCGAGGGTTTTTTTGCAGGCCGGCGTATATGGCGGAGGCCATGCGCGGGTCAATCAGCCATTGCAAGAGGGGTGGATGGCGGTCGAGGTTGACGCGAGCCACCGAGCCTTTGCGCATACGCACGGCGGCTCCGCCGTTGCCGGTGATCAGTCGTCCCAGAAACTGAAACATATTGGGGTTGTGCCCGACCGCCAATAAGCCCTCCCGGTCCCCGTATTTCGCCAGCATCTCCTGGAATTCAGCGAAATTCCCCTGCGGAGCCAGCGCCCGCTTGCTCTCGACTTTGGCTTCGCAGCCCAACTCGGTGCCCACAAACTGCGCGGTTTGCAGGCAGCGTTTGAGCGGGCTGGAGACGATCGCGTCCACCTGCACATGAAGCGCATTCAACAGCCGTCCCATCACCATGCATTGCTCCTTGCCCTCCTTGACGAGGCCCCGCTTGGCTTCGAGAACGGGATTCTCGCGGCGAATTCCAGCATCGGCATGGCGCATGAGGTAGAGGATCATTGGGGAGGTCCTGCGGAGTCGAAACTGCTGCGGCGCGACTCCTTGAGGGTCGATTTTAACATAAATGTAACATTAACGGGAACTTTGCCGGTGGATGAGAACGATAGGTCGGTTCATCGCAGTTGCAGAGCAAGCGGGGAGAGCGGGACCAAATCGGCAGCCGCGCTCCGACAAGTCCGAGCAGGCTGGCCGGAAGTAGGACGCGCGCGCTGCGGGCTGAGCGACCAATGGACTCCCAGCGCTCGATGGCGTGGCAATTGAGCCAGGTCCAGCGCAAGAAGGCAACCGTGCTCACCAGCTTCCACTCCGGTCCAGTTGCCGCGCGACGCAGTGCGGGCAGGGCGCAGGCAGCGGCAAACAGCACTCCACCAGCATTTCCTTCGACGATCGCTTTTGGGGGTATCCCACTACAGTCCCCACCAGCGTTGCCGACCCGCGACGCAAGAAACGCGGGGCAACACCGAAAGATTGTTTCCGATTTGGCTCTCATTGCACGATGAAATGTCGGAATTCCGCGCTTGAAAGTGAATGCGTACAATTTCGGCTTCGGCGGATACCCTGAATCCAGCATCCGTTCTTTCCCGTCCTTGCTTCGATCCATGACATACTCCTCGATCGTCGCGGCACGGGACAGGCCGCGCCAATAAAGTTTTCCGCGGTCGAACTTGCCGCGGAATGGAGATGGCAATGTGCTTGGAACACTTCTTTGCATCCACATGGACGCAACTAATCCCTCGGAAACTTCAAAAAGATCGCGGTGAGAGGATCGCCGCGGGCGCGGGTTCCGTTGCGCCCGCGCAAACAACCGAGCCGGCGCCAACCGGGCGAACGCTGCTGATTCATGGCTATTCGTCGGATGGAAAGCATCTGATCCCGTGGAAGAATATGCTGGTCGAGATGGGGATCGACACGGTTTCCATCGCCATCGGAAACTACGTCACACTCGACAACGAAGTGACCGTCAAGGACCTGGGAGAAGCCTTCGATCGGGCGTTGCGGCTGACCGAGTGGAGTTCGGGAGGCAAGGACGATAGCTGGAGCTTCGACGCCATAGTTCATTCCACCGGAATGCTGGTGCTGCGGCAATGGCTTGTCAGCGATCCTTTCGATCTAGACGATCCAAGAAGCCGCTGCCGGCGGCTGAAGCATCTGGTGGGCTTGGCGCCCGCGACCTTCGGTTCGCCCCAGGCAAAGATGGGCCGCAGTTGGCTGGGCGCACTGGTGAAGGGCGGCAAACAACCGGGACCGGACTTTCTGAACGCCGGCAACCGGGTGCTGGATGCGCTGGAGTTGGGCAGCGAATACACCTGGGAGTTGGCGCACCAGGATATGCTGTGCGAAAAGCCGTTCTACGGCAAGGGATCGAATACGCCTTACGCGACCGTGTTTATCGGCGACGACGCGAACTCCGGAATCGCCGCCCTGGCGAATGCGCCGGGAACGGACGGAACGGTTCGCTGGGCCGGGTGCGCCCTGAATACGCGCAAGATATGCGTGGACCTTCGCCGCGAAGCCAAGTTGAGAGACGCCAACGGAAAACCGGCCAGATGGAGCATTCTTCCCTGGGTATGCGAACGGGTCGGCGCGCCGATGATCGCCGTGGAAGGAAGGAATCACTCTTCGATCGTCTCCGAACCGGATAGGCAAGTTGCCAGTCTCATCAAGAAGTTCTTCAGGGTTGCGGATGAGCAGGCTTACCGCGCATGGGAGAGCGAAGCGCTGGCCTTTGGCGCTGGCGCCTTGCAAAAGATGAACGAGAAGAGCAGCGACGGCGACTTTGGCGGAGCCGGTTGGCAGCAGTTGGCAATTCACGTCATGGACGATCACGGCGACGGAGTTGCGGACTACAACTTGCAGTTGTATATCGGAGATAGCCTGGACGATTCCGACGATCCCGCCTTCCGCCCGGTACCGCTGCTCGCCGATACTTACTCCGGCGATGCAAGTTATCGCTGCTTTTACATCCGGCTCTCCGACCGGATGCTGAAGCTCAATACCCCCGGCGGCGAATGCAAGAAAATGTGGCTGGAACTGATCGCCTCCAGCGGTTCTTCGCTGCTTGCCTATGAAGCGTATGCGGACGATAGCGGCGTTCCGCGCCCGCTGACCATCGACCACCATGGAGGCAAGCCGGTGAAGCTGGATATTACCGGACTGGCGCAGGGCGCGGACTCGCTCTTGTATCCCTATACGACGACGCTGCTGGAGATATTCGTGGAACGGGAGCCGATGCCGCTGAACCAGGTAAGCAAGTTATTCAACTTCCTGACGAGCGAACTGTAGCCAAGGGGCTTGCGGGTTCACAAGCCCGAGAACTGGAACGCCGGCAACCGATCAGATCCGGTTCGATCAACCATCCAGGTTGTCATTTTGCCCACTCCAAATCCTTCGCGTGGATAAGATTGTAACCGACGCTGTAGCAATAAACGCTTGCCGGCACAAACTCAAAGTCGATGTTTCGTTCTTGGCAATTCAGCGTCTTCGTTCTGGAAGTGACGAGGACGTTTTTCAGGCGGTTCTTATGGCAGAAGCCGATGAGGCCGCTCAGTTCACCGAGTTTTTCGCAATATCGGTCCGACCACTTGACCTCCACGGCCCAGGCCAGTTTTTGCGTCTCCGGCGCAAGCCGAACCAAGTCCACCTCTCCTTTGTCTGGACCTTTATCCCATCTTGCGTAATAAAGAGTCGTGTCGCTATGGAACCACTGCGAGAAGATAGCAGTTTCTGCCAGGCTGCCTATTCCATTGTCGTCGGCTTTCATAGGGGAAAAAAGCGCGGCGCGCATCGTTGGATTGGTCAGGTAAACCTTGAAATAATTTGCGCGATGGAACCTTTTCGCGCTATGGTCCACCCGATGGACGATCTTTATCAAGAAGGCCGCCTCAAGATAATCAATGTACCGTTTGATGGTATTCTTGGCCACGCCTGAGTTTTGCGCCAAATCTTGCAGGGATATCTCGTTTGCCGTGTTGAATGCCAGCGTCGTGAACAAGTAATTCAGTTCCTGGATATCTCCGATACCGTACAGGCTCGGCAAGTCTCTCAGTAAAACCTTATCGACAATATCGCTTTTGATGAACCGACCGAGGTTGGCTTGAATCTGGGGCGAGAATATCACCTCGGGATACCCGCCGAAATTCAAGTAGTTGATAAATTCATTGTTGAATAACTCGATATTGTTTGCCGAAAAAAAGCTGTGAGGCCCATCCTCGGCCGGTTCCATTACCATGTCGGACTTGTTCATTAGGTCGATATATTCAAAGAACGTCAGTGGAGGAAGCAGGAAATCGGTAAATCGTCCCGCGCCGGACTCCTGAGACTTGAGCCGAAGCGCGGCGGCTGCCGATCCAGATGCCACCAGTTTTATATTGGGATATGTGTCGATAGCCGACTTCAGGTGAACCTCCCAATTGCGCAAGTATTGTATCTCATCGAAAAAAATATAGATTCTGTCGCGTTTATAGTTCAGGCCGCTCGATTGCGCGTAGTATTCGAGAAGCTTTTCCAGACTAAGTCCGTTGTATATCGGGTGGTCTACTGAAAAATATCCGATGGATTGAGGAGGCGCTCCATCATCGATAAGTGCCTGAATCGCGTGGTGAATCATAACGGTTTTGCCCACGCGCCTGGGACCCATGAGAACCACGGCCCTGCGTGTCTGTTGTTCCTTGACCAGCGGAAGGAACAATTTGAAATAGGCACGCCGTTTCATTTCTCCAAAAACTCCGCTGATGGTGTGATCGCCTTGCCACCAAGGATTTTCCGATTGGATTCGCTGAACGATTTCCGCCGACGAAATTTCTTGCATATTTTGAAAATAGACTCTTTTGAAAATAATGTCAACGCTCTGACTCTACAATGACAGGGTTGCGCAAACAGTTGACAATAAGCATGATATACGAAGAAAACAGTGCAGGGTTTCCGCAGAAGCATCGCGATGAAAATTTCCGCACTGGTAAACGCGCTCAACCTGCCGCAACGGTCGCAGCGGCAGACTCGGTTGCGCCGAGCCGGGGAATCGCGTCCAGGTCCACTTTGCCTTCGGCCAATTGCATGAGGAACTCCTGGCTGGAGAACGGTTCCGCGCCCTTGTGCTGTTTGCCGTAGCGGACGTAGCTTCCGTCGGGCTGCTGCAGGCGCGCCTTCACGTTGTCAGCCAGATAAGTGGGCAGGATTTCGTTGTGGATGCGGGCTTTGACGGCTTGGTCGCGGACTGGGAAGACGACTTCGCAGCGCTCGAAGAGGTTGCGCGGCATCCAGTCCGCCGAGCCGAGATAGATTTCGTCGTTGCCGCCGTTGGCGAAGTGGAAGATGCGCGAGTGCTCCAGGAAGCGTCCTACGATGGAGCGGACCCGAATCCTTTCCGAAAGTCCCTTTACGCCGGGGCGCAGAATCGAGAGGCCGCGGACGATGAGGTCGATCTCCACGCCCGCCTGCGAGGCTAGATAAAGGGCCTCGATGACGCTGGGTTCGAGCAGGGCGTTCATTTTGGCCACGATGTGGGCGGGACGGCCGGCCTGGGCGTGCTCCTGTTCGCGGCGGATCAGGCCAAGAAAGCTCTCGGCCATGGTCAAAGGCGCCACCAGGAGCGGCCGATAGTCGTCGATCTCGGCATGTGCGGTGAGGTAGTTGAAGACTGTATGGACCCGCTCGGCGATTTGCGCATCGCCGGTGAGCAGGCTGAGATCGGTATAGAAGCGGGCCGTGATCGGATTGTAGTTGCCTGTGCCCAAGTGACAGTAACGACGGGTCACGCCGTCTTCGTCGCGGCGAACCAGCATGGCCAGCTTGCAGTGGGTCTTGAGGCCAACCACGCCGTGAAAGACCTGTACGCCGGCATCCTCCATGCTGCGCGCCCAGCGAATGTTCGAGGCTTCGTCGAAGCGAGCCATCAACTCGACCACCAGCGTTACCTCCTTGCTGGCGGCGGCCTCGATCAGCGCCCCGAACATCGGCGAGTCGTTGCTGGTGCGATAGAGGGTCTGCTTCATGGAGACCACGGCGGGGTCGTCCGCGCCCTGGCGGATGAAATCGACCACCGGGTCGTAGGAGTCGTAAGGGTGGTGGAGCAGCACGTCGCGCTGGCGCAGTTCCTCGAAGATATTGACGGACTTGCGGCTGAGATGAAACGGCTTGGGGGTAAAGGCCGGAAACTTCAGGTCGGGACGCGGCACGTCGCCGTAAAAGAACATAAGCCGGGAAAGGTTGACCGGTCCATCGGTGCGGAAAACCTGATCCTCGTCGAGCTCGAAGTTCACGCGCAGCCGCTCGACGATCTCCGCATCGGCGCCGGTCTCGATCTCCAGCCGCACGGCATCGCCCTTGCGGCGGTTGTGCAACTCGACGCGAATGGCTTCCAGCAGCGAGCGGGCTTCTTCCTCCTCGAAGTAGAGATTGGAGTTGCGGGTGACGCGAAAGGCGGAATAGGCCAGTATCTCGTAACCGCGGTACATTCGGCCCAGATTCTGGGCGATCAGGTCTTGCAGCAGTAGGCAATCGACTTCGCCCTCGCCCGCTGGCAGGCGAACGAAGCGGGGCAGGGCACGGGGCACGGTGACCACGCCGAGCACCTGCGGCCCGGAGCTGCGGCGCTTGAGCCGAAGCAGCAAAGCCAGGCAGAGAGCCTTGTTGAGCACCCGCGGGAAGGGGTGGGCCGGGTCGATGGAGATAGGCGTCAGCAGCGGGTCAACTTCGCGCAGAAAGTACTCTTGGGCAAAGCCGCGGGCCTCTTCGCTCAACTCATTCCACTCCAGCACCCGCACTCGCTCACGGCGCAGTTCGGGGAGCAGTTGCTCGTTCCAGCAGCGGTATTGGGAGTCGGTGAAGGCGCGAATGTCGGCGGTCAGCTCCGCCAGGGACTCATCCGGGCGCAGGCCGTCGAAGCCCAGCGCGCGGTTGCCGTCCTCGATGCGTTGCATCAGCCCGGCCTGACGAACTTCGACGTATTCGTCCAGGTTGTTGGCCGTAATCGCCAGAAATTTGACCCGCTCCAGCAGCGGGTTGGCTGCGTCCTCGGCTTCCTCCAGCACGCGCTTGTTGAACTCCATCCAGGAGCGATCCCGGCCGTTGAAGAGCTTTTGCTTGTTCGCAGTTTTGGCCATTTCTCCGTCCAGTGCGCGGTATTGGCAGTCTACAGGTTTTTTGTTAAAAACAAAAAAACAGGGGACAGGGAACAGGGGATGGAACGCGGGGCCCGGCCTCGGATGTGCGGTCCAGAGCGATAAATATTTTAGACTTGCGCCATGCGCACACTGTGGACATGGCGGACGAGACATACAAGAGCGTCAAGATGGCCGCGTTTGAGCGGAACCCGACCGTGAAACAGTTGGTGCTTGACGGCCTCGACTTTCTGATGCTGCACAGAGCGCCAAAACCGCCAACCAAGCGGCTCCAATTGCCTTTGATCCGATCCACGCGCACCGACAAGCTGGATATTGACAGCGAACAAATCGTTGAAATCATTGAATTCCCTGATGTGAATGTGCGGCAGGCGCGCAATTGTCAGATGCACCCGCACAATTCCGCGGCAGTTCGCTGGTACGAGTCCCTTGCCCCTTCGACTGTTCTCATCTTTTGCCGGAACACACAGTTGGGGCTTTTCCGTTTGCTGAGCACCGAATCGGTGATGAAGCAAGACGCCATGAATCAGCCTCAATGCTGGGATGTCTTCGACCGGTGGATCGCCTCCGTCCAAGCGTATCTCGCGCAGGAACCTCTGGGATTGGAGAGCGGATGCGGGCGCGAACCGCAGCCGAATCCCCTTCGCCGAAGACCTGGGCAGATGCGTATTTGCCGCATTTGCGGAATCTTTCCATCTCGCTCTGGTCACCTTCGACCGGGCGCTGGCCGGGAAGATGAACGGGGCGGTGCTGCTGGGGTAACTACCTGGACATCGAGAAAATTTATTCTCAAAAGCGCCATAAATATGGTACATTCTCTCTATGCGCACGACGCTTGACATCCCGGACACCAAATATAGCCGTTTGAAGACCAAAGCCGCGCACGAGCGGACTTCCATCCGGCAGATTGTTTTGCGCTGCATTGATAAGGAACTTGACGGCGAAGTTCCACGAAGGGTCAACCGGCTGACACAGCCCATTCTGAAATCTTACGCACCCGGATCGATCCGTCTAAACAATGAGCAAATCTACGACCTCATCGGTTTTCCCTGATGTAAACGTGTGGCTCGCGCTCAGTTCGCCGGACCACGAACACTTTCAGTCGGCATGGAACTGGTACAGGGCGCTGCCCGAAGGCGCGGTATTGTTCTTTTGCCGCGTGACCCAACTGAGCTTGTTGCGGCTGTTGACGACCAGCGCAGCAATGGGGCAGGGGATCCTTACTCAAGTCGAAGCATGGCAGGCTTACGATCTGTGGCTTGAATCCGGCGGCGCGGAGTTCGTTGAAGAAGACGCCAATCTCGAAGCTCGCTTCCGGTCAACCACAAACTCCTCGCAGGCGTCTCCTAAAGAGTGGGCAGACGCGTATCTAGCTGCGTTCAGTTTTGCGATTGGCAGTCGGTTAGTCACCTTCGACCGGGCGCTGGCCGCGAAGGTGAAGGGGGCGGTGCTGCTCAGTTAGTATGCGCCAGGTCAATCTTGCAACTTGATTTGCCGAACTTTGCCCAATCCGCCTTCTTCATCGTCAGCGGTAAAATCGCGGAGATTGAATCCTTGCTGTCAACCTTGGGTATGTGCTCCTCTCGAATGCAGAGCACATAAACTCTAGCTGTACCCCGTCTTAAATGGTAAGTTGACAAACGGCCTTCCGGGAAGGCTTTTTGGAAATCTGACCGTATCTTACATACCTGCTCATCATGAATACCCTTCCGACTCAAGTGATGATAGGTCAGAAGCGATTGCTTGCGCTTCCAATAGCGTTTCAGGTCTAAAAAGTAAACGCGCTTGGAAGACGCGCCCTCTTCTCCATCGACTCCATTGTCAGGGTCGGAGAAAACCAAATCTGCCAAGTCAGAAGACAGTTCAGTGAAAGCCTCGTCTTCGCAAGTTCTTCGCGCGGCTCCTCCAACATACTTCTTCGAATAAAAAACTACTCTCTCGGAAAAGCCACGGATAAGGCCCTCAAGGTCTGATATCTTACGATCAGCTTTTTTCTTCTTCGCAAACGGCAGTATTTGATCAAAGACTGTCTCATCGCAGCAGCAAAGACAATCCCTCCCGCAATAATTAACGTAATCTCTGTGCTTGCCGTCGGCCCTCTCGTCATTTTCCGTCATCACCCAATTGACGCCAATCTTGAAGCCGAGACCTGCAAAATGCTTGAGCAGAATCACTTTGCCGAAATCGCCAATGTCGCCTACGTACTGAGCTTTCATGTGTGCCTTCGATCTTACGCCACTATTTCCGATGTCACAGCTTGCGATGCAATTCGTCCCTGCCGGTTCTTGTAACTCGCGACAATAAACTCCTGGAACAACGGATGCGGCTCCAGCGGCTTGGACTTGAACTCTGGATGGAACTGGCAGCCGAGGAAGAACGGATGCCCATCCAACTCGACGATCTCCACATAAGTCGCGTCCGGAGTGGTGCCGCTGATGCGCAGGCCTGCGCCTGTCAGCAACGCTTCGTACTCGCGGTTGAACTCGTAGCGATGGCGGTGACGTTCGCTGATTTCCGTTGCCCCGCCATAGGCGCGCGCGGCCAGCGAATCCTCCCCAAGCACACACGTCCAGGCGCCCAAGCGCATCGTCCCGCCCATCTCTTCCACGCCCAGCAGCTCGCGCAGCTTGTATATGATGCGGTGCTGGCTGGCGGGGTCGAATTCGCTCGAGTTGGCGCCCTTCAATGCGCACACGTTGCGGGCGAACTCGATGCAGGCGGTCTGCATTCCCAGGCAAATTCCAAAGTAAGGGACCTGCTTTTCGCGGGCGTAGCGGATGGCGTTCAACATACCTTCGATGCCCCGCTTGCCGAAGCCGCCGGGAACCAGGATGCCGTCGAATCCATCCAACTGGGCTTCGTAACCGCGGTCGTCCGGAGACTTCGATTCCAGTCCCTCGGCCTCGATCCAAGTTACCTTCAACCGCAAGTGCCGCGCCACCGCTCCGTGGGTCAGCGCCTCCTTGAGCGACTTATAGCTGTCCTCGTACTCCACATACTTGCCGACGATGGCGATATGCACCTCGTCCTTGGGGTGGTAACAGCGATCGACCAGATCCTTCCAGCTGGTCAAGTCGCTTTCCGGCGCATCCTTGCGAAGATACTTGAGGATGAGCGCGTCCACGCCCTCCTGTGCGAAGCCCAGCGGCACCTCGTAGATGGAGGGCACGTCCCTGGCGCCGATCACCGCCCGCTCCTCCACGTTGCAGAAGGCGGCGATCTTCTGCTTCATCTCGCGGCTCAAGACGCGATCCGAGCGGCAGAGCAGCACGTCGGCCTGAATCCCGATCGACAGCAACTCCTTGACCGAGTGCTGCGTCGGCTTGGTCTTCAGCTCCTGAGCGGCGGCGATCCACGGCACCAGCGTAAGGTGGACAAAGACCGTGTTCTCTCGGCCCAGTTCCTGGCGCATCTGCCGGATGGCCTCCAGAAACGGCAGCGACTCGATGTCGCCCACCGTGCCGCCAATCTCGACGATAGTCACGTCCGCCCCATTCGCGCTGACCTTGCGCATGGCGTTTTTGATCTCGTTGGTCACGTGCGGAATCACCTGGACGGTCTTCCCCAGATAGTCGCCGCGCCGCTCCTTGAGGATGATCTGCTCGTAGATGCGGCCGGTGGTGAGGTTGTTGTCGCGCGTGAGCGGGGCGTGCGTGAAGCGCTCGTAGTGGCCCAGGTCGAGGTCGGTCTCGGCGCCGTCGTCGGTAACGAAGACCTCGCCGTGCTGGAAGGGCGACATGGTGCCCGGATCGACGTTCAAGTAGGGGTCGAACTTCATCATATTCACGCGCAGGCCGCGGCTCTCCAGCAGGCAGCCGATGGAGGCCGCCGCCAGTCCCTTGCCTAAACTGGACACAACTCCGCCCGTCACAAAGACATACTTTGCCGACATAAACGCAACCTCGCTTTTCAATTGTTGGGATTGGCCGTAAGAGGTGGACACCATCAAGTATGGCAGAGATCTACGCCGGCGGGAAGGGAAAAATTCGTCGTACGAACGCTGATTATCGGGCGAGTTGAGGAAAACTGGACATAACTATGGATGAGGATCGAGCCACAAGGCGACAGATCGTATTTCCGCACCGAGTTACATGGCCGACGGCGGCGTCGAATTGCATTCTGTGACGCCGGGATGTTCTCCCATCGCACGGCGGAACACGCAAGGCTCATCTTCCCGGCATCGCTGACGTCTTGGATGCGCTGGTCGAAGTGAAATTGCCCCGCTGCGCGGACAAGTTTGCATTCATGCGGCGCGTCTCCTTGGACTCCAGCGCCCTCTTGCCCTGAACCCCTAGACTGGAGAAATCGTCGGGACATTCCCGCTTCCAGTCGCGGAAAGCCTCCTCCAGACTGTACTTCCACGCATACCCCAGTTCCCGCAGGCGCCTCGGCGCGACGAATGTGGAGCGGAAGGTCTTGCGCACTCTCACTGGGCTGATCGGCTGGCGTATGCCGACCGTCCGAGCGGCCGCATCGATGAGATAGGCCGTCCCAACAAGAGTGAAACGCGGAATCGCAAGCGGGGAACCGCGGCGACCGACTGCTTCGCCGATCGTGTTCACAAATGTTTCCATAGTCGCCGGAGGATCCATGGAAAAGTTGAGGATCGTGTTGCTTTCGCCGCTCCGGTCTTGATGCTCAAGTCCGAACTGAGTTACAAGGCACAACTCCTTCACATAGCCGCCGGCCTTCCTGGTTGCGCGGTTGCCGGTGTAGAAGAAATATCCCTTGACAATGCTTCTTATCAGTCGAGTTACGTTTCCGCTCTCTCCGGGACCGAAGACCACTCCCGGACGAAGGATCAGAAGCCTTCGCTCCGGGCGCGCCGCCTGCCATGCCGCATGTATCTTCTCCGCAACTAGCTTTGAAATTCCGTATGGGGTATCCGGCGTGGGTAGTGAAGTCTCGTCCTTTCTCTCCTCGGAAGATCCGTATGGAGAGATGCTGCTGGTAAACACCATCCGGGAGCAATGCGCGGCAGATGCGTAGGCGCAGACGTTCTCCGCGCCTGCCAGGTTGGTTTCAAAGTACTCGCGCGCCTCATGGCCCGGTTCTCTGTGAACGGCGGCCAGGTTGAAGACGATATCGGCTCGCGCCGGCAACAAGGATACGGGAATGGGTTTGCGCACGTCCCAGGCGACGAACTCCACTCGTCCCGAGCGCAACCCCTGCTCAAGGGTGGCGGCGTATGCATCTTCGCGCGGCGGCAGGAGGTCCACCAGAGTGATGTTCTCGGCCAGATTCTCGCGCAGCATATGCTGGGCAAGATGGGTTCCGATAAACCCCGTACCGCCGAATACGATTGCGTGCGCGACTTTATCCATTTTCTCCAACTGCGCCTCGTGCCACAACAGACCTACGAGACGATACACCCGCGAGAGAACGATAGTCAACATGTACTCTT
>CAYUJM010000128.1:0-12528 GCA_964445025.1 uncultured Occallatibacter sp.
TTATTCGCTGCTGCTGCCACTCATAGCGTTTGCGGCTTTTGGTTCGTCGCGATACCTGGTCGTGGCGGCGGACTCGGCAACGGCTGCGATCTTCGCCGGGGGCGTCACCGGTATGGCAGCGCCGGCAGGGGCGCAGTATGTGGCTTTGGCAGCGATTGTGGCGCTGTTTACGGCGGTGATTCTGCTGCTGGCAAGGCTGCTCCGGCTGGGGTTCATCGCGGATTTTCTGTCGCGGACCGTGCTTGTCGGCTTTCTTACCGGGGTGGGGCTTCAGGTTGCGATTTCGGTGCTGGGCGAAATGCTTGGAGTGGCGGTTGATTCGCGCCGGCCGGTTGTGCAGCTTTGGGAGGTTCTTCGCGAATTGCCGCGAGCGCACTCGCCGACGGTGGCCGTGGCGGCCTCGGTGCTCCTGTTCGTAGTGGTACTGCGGCGATTCGTACCCAGGCTGCCGGCCGCGCTGGTGGCCGTTGTGGCGTCGATCGTCGCGAGCGCCGCGCTTAATTTCGAGGGACATGGAATCGCGACGATCGGTCCGGTAACGGGGGGTCTGCCGCACCTGGGATGGATGGGTCTGCTGAGCCTTCGCGACATGAGCTGGAAAGAGGTTGAGACGCTGGTCACGGTGTCGGCCTCATGTGCCGTGATGATCCTCACGCAGAGCGCTGCGACCTCGCGTATCTATGCGGCGAAGCACCACCAGGAGGTGAACGAGAATATCGATCTCTTCGGGTTATCGGCGGCAAACGCCGCGGCGGCGCTGACCGGAGGGTTTGTCGTCAATGGAAGCCCCACGCAGACCGCAATGATGGAGGATGCCGGCGGGCGAAGTCAGATGGCGCAGGTATCAACGGCGGTGGTGGTGGCGCTGGTGCTCCTGTTCCTGGCCGAACCGCTTCAGTACCTTCCAACATGCGTACTCGGTGTGCTGGTATTGCTGGTGGCGCTCCGTTTAATCGATTTGAGGGCATTGAGGGACATCCGCGCAGAGAGCAAGCAGGAGTATGCGCTGGCAGTGATGACAGCGGCAGTGGTTCTGTTGGTGGGAGTGGAGCAAGGGATAGTGCTGGCCATGGTGGTGTCGTTGCTGCGCGTGGTACAGCATAGTTATCACCCGCATAGCGGCGTGCTGATCGCGGATGGAAGCGGGATCTGGAAGCTGGTGCCGGCCGCGCCGAACGTCGTAACAGAGCCCGGGCTGGTGCTGTACCGGTTCGGAGCGGCGCTTTTTTATGCCAATGCCGGGCGGTTTCTTGAAGAGGTATCTCTAGTCGTACAGCCGATGCCGTCGGCGGTGCGCTGGGTGGTGGTGGACGCCGAGGCGATCACGCACGTGGATTACTCGGCTGCACGAGTGGTCATAGCACTGAAGAAGAACCTCACCGAAGCCGGCATCGAGCTGGCGTTTGCGCGGTTGCCCTGGGATCTACGAGCCGACTTCGATCGGCATCACCTCACGGACGCGATCGGGCCGGTCCTGATTTTCAATCGGCTCCACGATGCGATCGAGGCATTCGAGCAGTTGCCAAAGCCGTCGGAAGCGAAGGCCAGGGAGGTGGTCTCAGGCGGGATGGGACAGAACTTGGGTGAGCAAGGTAATGCCCCTCGCTGACCATTGGGCCGGCGGAGCAAATATCGGTGGATGCCCCACCGCCTAACAGGCGGCTGCTTCAGGATTCGGCTGGAAGCCGGATTGATCGACGCCGCCTTCCTTGCCGCCTTCTCTTGTAAGAGTCCGCTGCATCCTGCCCCGGTGTGGCTTCAAGGATCGATCCTTGATTTCTATTCCATCGGTTGCGCCTTCCGGAGCCTTCTCTCCGGCTATGCCCTTCGCCGGCGATCCATGAGGCAATCTATCATTGTCAGACAGGACAAGTGTAGAATGAACCGAACAGAAGCTAATTCACTCCAGTAATTGCCACTGGTAAGGGCGCTTCAGCCTTTCGCTTCGAGAGGAAGGTAATGAAGATCTTGGGAATAAGTGGGCTGGAGAACTCCGTACCTTTCAAGCGGTCGGTGTGGCCTGGTTTGGAAGATCGTGAATACCGGATCGCACAGGGAATGGATGCAGCGGCCGCACTGGTGGTTGACGGAGAGCTGGTTGCCGCGGCCGAGGAGGAGCGCTTTAGCAGAATAAAGCACTCAAGCTCTTTCCCCATCGATGCGATCCGGTTCTGCCTGCGCGAGGCCGGTATTTCCATCGATGAAATCGATGAGCTGGCCCACGGATTTGACTATAGACCGTATCGGGATCTTTACATGAGCGACGAGGTGTCGTCCGCGCTCTACAGCCAGGTGTTTTCGCACGAAGCACTCCTGGCGCAGGTGCGTAGAGATCTGCCGGGGTTCCCGGAAGCGAAGGTGTTCCCGGTAAGTCATCATCTGGCGCACGCTGCCAGCGCGGCATACACCTCGGGGTGGGACGAGTGCCTGGTCATCGTGAATGATGCGATGGGCGAGGTGGAGAGCCTGACTGCTTACGATTTTCACGATGGAAGTCTCGAGAAGATTTGCACCTTCGGGGCCAATGATTCGATCGGTATCCTCTATTCATTGGTCACGCTGCATTTGGGCTTTGACTTCAATTCCGATGAATACAAGATCATGGGGCTCGCGCCTTATGGCGATCCCGCTCGCTTCCGGGGCGTTTTCGAGGATGCAGTGGACCTGCGCGAAGACGGATCCATTCGCATTCCGATTCTGAAACTGAACCGCACGCGTGAAGAGCGGGAAAACTACCTCGCAACGCGTGCCTGGCTCGACCAGCATTTGGTAGAGCGCAGGCTCCCAAGTCAACAATCCGTCGATCCCATCCATGCAGATGTGGCTGCCGCATTGCAACAATGCCTTGAGCGCGTGATCATGCATTTTTGCGAACACTTCGCAAAAGAAACGGGATTGCGACGCGTGGCGCTGGCCGGAGGCGTTGCCCTAAATTGCACTGCCAACGGCAGGCTGCGGGGTTCCGGGCTCTTTGACGAAGTTTACGTGCAGCCGGTGGCGGGCGATGACGGCACCGCTTTCGGCGCTGCTGTCTATCGTGCCTCCCTCGCCGGCGAGATTCCAAACCATAGGTTCCCTGCACCGCTGTTTGGGCCCAAGTACTCCAATTGCGATGTGGAAGAGGCACTCCGCCGGTTTGACGGTAGGATCGAGTGGAAGCGTTTTGATTCCCTGCAGGCCACCTGCGCATGCGCGGCTCAACTCATTGCAGATGGCCGGGTCATTGCCTGGTATCGAGGCAGGATGGAGTATGGTCCGCGCGCATTGGGCAATCGGAGTATCCTGGCCGACCCCGGCCGGCCCGAGATGCGCGACCGCATTAACGCCATGGTCAAAAAGCGCGAAGCATTCCGCCCCTTCGCGCCTGCCTGCACGGTAGAGGAGGCTCATCGCTGGTTTGAAATGGCTCCTGGGACTGAGATGCCCTACATGATCAACGTGGTCGATGTTCGTCCGGAGGCGCGGGCGCTGCTTCCGGCAATCACGCACGTGAACGGCTCCGCCCGCCTGCAGACTGTTTCCAAATCTGATAACCCCGATTTTCACGCCCTTCTGCTGGCCGTGGGTGAAACAACAGGGCGGCAGATGGTGCTGAACACCAGCTTCAATGTAAAAGGGCAGCCGATCGTCAACACGCCCGAAGAGGCAATCGAGACCTTCCTCGGGACGGGCATTGAGTTTCTTTTCCTGGAAGACTGCTATGTTACCCGTGCCACTGTCTAAAGAGATTTACGGGGAATCAAGTGAGCCGTGCAGCAGCACGATCGCCGCGCTTTTCTCGCAGCAGGCGGCACGGACTCCGGACGCCGTAGCTGTGATTGCCGGAGACCGGAGGCTGAGTTACCGCGAAGTGGACGAGCGGTCAAGTTGTCTCGCAGTTCGTCTCCAGGGCCTCGGCGTCAAGCCCGACACGCTGGTTGGCATCGCCATGGGGCGATCGGAGATGCTTGTCATCAGTCTCCTGGCCACACTCAGGGCGGGCGGAGCCTATGTTCCATTGGATCCCAACTATCCGAAGGAAAGGCTCTCCTGGATGATTGAAGACTCGGAGATGCCGGTGCTGCTCACGACCGCGGAAACGCATGCGCGGCTCCCAGCGAACCGCAGCGGCATTGAGGTGCTTGATGTGGGGGAAACCTCCATCGCAGGCAACGGTCCCGTGAAAGTGAATTCCCAGGCCGGCGGCGGCCATCTGGCCTATGTGATCTACACCTCCGGCTCCACTGGAAAGCCGAAGGGAGTGATGGTCGAGAATCGAAATGTTGTGAATTTCTTCAGGGGCATGAAACAGGCAATTGGTTGCGAGCCCGGAGTCTGGCTTGCCGTTACCAGCGTTTCCTTTGATATCTCGGTGTTGGAACTGCTCTGGACACTCACCTGTGGATTTACAGTTGTGATGCACGGCGATGCGGGTTCGGCTTCGATAGCCGATGAAATCACGCTCCATCATGCGACTCATTTGCAGATGACGCCATCATTGGCACGTATGCTGACGCTGGATGCGCGCACTTTCCCCGCGCTTGGCTCGCTGCGGCAGATCCTGTTGGGCGGCGAGGCTGTTCCCGCATCCCTGATTCATCGACTTCGCCAGGTGTTTCATGGCCAGATCTACAACATGTACGGACCGACCGAGACCACCATCTGGTCGACCTCCTGCCTGGTTGAGGAAGTTGGCTCCACAGTTTCCATCGGCCGCCCCATTCTCGACACGCAAATTCATCTCCTCGACTCGGAGCTTAAGCCCGTTGCAGCCGGCCTAGTCGGCGAACTGTTCATTGCGGGAGACGGTGTGGCCCGTGGCTATTGGAACCGGCCCGACCTCAGCGCAGAGCGGTTTCTTAACATCCCTTCAATCTCAGATGGGCGACTCTACCGCACCGGTGACCTGGCGCGCCTGCTTCCCGATGGGAACCTTGAGTTCCTTGGCCGGGCTGACTACCAAATCAAGCTGCGTGGTCACCGCATCGAACCCGGTGAGATTGAAGCCCTCCTCGAGCAACGTCCTGGCATTACCCAGGCCGTCGTTGTAGCGCGCGAGGATCGCGAGGGCGATGTGCGCCTGGTGGCATATCTGGTGGCCAGCCCATCTGTCGCCGACAGGACCGGCGTTCTTCGTCAGGAGCTCGAATCGAAGCTGCCCGAATATATGGTGCCCTCCAGCTTCGTCTTTCTTTCTGAGTTACCTCTCACTGACAATGGGAAGATCGATCGCAAAGCCCTGCTGAAATTGCCGCCTCCGGCCTTGGCTTCTGGCGAAGCCTTGCATCTGCCAGCCGGACCGTCCAGCGCAATCGAGAATATCGTTACCATCGCCTGGCAAGATGCCCTCGGTATACCGGCTGTGGGCATGAACGAGAATTTTTTCGATCTCGGCGCCCATTCGCTCACGGTCGCGGAGGTGCAGGCCAGGTTGCAGGATGTTTTGGGCTGCGAGATTCCTCTCGTGGACCTGTTTCAGTTTTCCACTGTGAGAACGCTTGCCGCCCATCTGGCGGGCCTTCCTTCGCGCAGCCGGCTTTCAGAGCGCGCGCAACGTCGCAGAATGGCCCGGCGGTCTTGAAGGAACAGCGATGAAGCCCTCTGCAATTGCGATCGTTGGAATGGCGGGCCGTTTCCCCGGCGCGTCCAACCTCACCGAGTTCTGGCAGAATCTGCGCGACGGCGTCGAATCCATCCGCGACCGCTCCGATGCGGAATTGCTCGCCAGCGGAGCGTCGCCTGAAGAGCTGGCCAGTCCAGAGTATGTCCGGAGAGCCTCGCTGCTCGACGGTGTTCCCATGTTCGATGCATCGTTTTTCGGATTCAGCCCGCGCGATGCAGCCATCATGGATCCGCAGCACCGCCATTTTCTGGAGTGTGCCTGGGAGGCATTCGAAGATGCCGGACATCCTCCGCAGCGCTTCGATGGATCGGTGGGAGTATTTGCCGGATCGGGCCTGAACAGCTACCTGATCCACAATCTGCTCGCCAATCGCCGCCTGCTTGAAACCACGGGCCTTTTTCAACTCAAGCAGACCGGCAACGACAAGGACGTGCTGGCCACGCGTGTCTCCTACCAGTTCGACCTGCGTGGCCCGAGCATTAACGTTCAAACGGCTTGCTCCACATCGCTCGTGGCGGTTCACCTGGCCTGCCAGAGCCTGCTCAACCAGGAGTGCGACATGGCGCTGGCAGGCGGAGTGACCATCGAAATCCCGCATGGACTTGGCTATCTGTACCGCGAGGGCGAGATTCTGTCCCGGGATGGCCACTGCCGCGCCTTCGATGCTTCCTCAAGCGGGACGGTCTTCGGAAGCGGCCTGGGAATCGTTGTGTTGCGGCGGCTGGAAGACGCACTGGCCGATCATGACCATATCCGCGCCGTCATCCTCGGCACGGCCGTCAACAACGATGGCGCACGGAAGGTGGGTTATCTCGCGCCCAGCGTCGAAGGCCAGGCCGAGGTTATCGCCGAAGCACTCGAGTTCGCTGGCGTGAGCGCCGATGAGATTTCCTATGTCGAGACGCACGGGACAGGAACCATCGTCGGCGATCCCATTGAGGTTCGCGCACTGACTCAGGCTTTTCGTAAATCGACCGCACGCAGCGGTTACTGCGGAATCGGCTCGCTCAAGACGAATATTGGCCACCTGGACGCTGCCGCCGGTGTCGCGAGCCTTATTAAGACGGTCCTCGCTCTCGAACATGCGCATATCCCTCCGAGCCTTCATTTCAAGATGCCGAATCCTCACTTGGCGTTAAAGGACAGCCCGTTCTACGTCAACAGCCGGCTCACGGATTGGGATTCCAATGGATCGGCCAGGCGCTGCGGCGTCACGTCGCTTGGCATCGGCGGGACGAACGCTCACGTGGTGCTCGAAGAGGCGCCGCGACAGTCCGTTCGGCGGCAGCAAAAATCGCACCAGTTGCTCACTGCTTCGGCCAAGACAAAGTCTGCTGCCGATCGAGCTCTCGCGAATCTCATCGCCCATCTTCACGAGCACCCTGAGGTAAACCTGGATGACGCTGCCTTCACCTGCCAGCTTGGCCGGCACCTCTTCCCACATCGCCACGCGCTGGTAGTTGAAGACACTCCGCAAACGGTCGTTACGCTTGCCGAGCGATACAGCAAGGAGGCCATTGTCGGAGTAACGGGCACAAGCGCGCCCCAGGTTGTCTTTTTGTTTTCGGGACAGGGTTCTCAACATGTCGACATGGGCCGTGAGCTTTACAAGTGCGAGCCTGTCTTTCGCGAGACTTTGGATACCTGCGCGCGCGAGCTTCAGTCGCATCTCGGGATCGATCTTCTGCAGGCGCTCTACCCTCCCGAAGAGGAAAGAGAAGTTGCGGCTGCAAAGTTGAACGAGACGTGGCTCACTCAGCCTGCCCTTTTTTCCATCGAATATGCGATTGCGCGCTGGTGGATCTCTCTTGGCGTGAAGCCTGCTGCCATGCTGGGCCATAGCATCGGAGAATACGTGGCTGCCTGTCTCGCCGGAGTCTTTTCGTTGGAAGATGCACTGGCCATCGTTGCTCTGCGCGGTCGCATGATCTTCGAGCTTCCTTCCGGATCGATGCTTGCCGTGCCGCTCTCTCCCGGCGAGCTTCCTCTCTCCGGTTCCCTTTCGCTCGCCGCGGTCAATCATCCGAGCTTGTGCGCTGTTTCCGGACCAACCGATGAAATCGCGGCGCTAGAGGAGCGTCTCGCGATTCAGGGGACCGCTTGCAGGCGGTTGTACACATCGCATGCCTTCCACTCCGCGATGATGGAACCCATTCTTGGCGCCTTCGAGGAGCGGCTTCGTGGAATTGCCTTTCGCCAACCGCATATCCCGTACCTGTCCAATGTGACCGGAACCTGGATACGCGCCGAAGAAGCCATGAGCTCAGCCTATTGGGCGCGCCATATTCGACAGACCGTGCACTTTTCCGACGGCCTGGCGGAACTTCTTCGCACTCCGGATCAGATTTTGCTTGAGGTTGGGCCCGGGAGCACGCTCACATCGCTGGCCCGGCAGCAAGGCGGGGCATCTTCAAAGGCGCTGCAGACTCTGCCGCATCCACGCGAGGCTGTTTCCGACTATCGGTGCGCACTTCAGACCCTCGGACAGCTTTGGGTGTCGGGTGTCGAGGTCGAATGGAGCAAGTTGCATGCTCCGCATTCGGCTCAGCGCATTCCACTGCCGACATACCCCTTTGAACACCAGAAGTTCTGGATCGATCCGGATAAGGCTCGCGCAACACTCGCGCCGACATCGACACCCGCTCAGGATGTTGAGGACGGTTTGTTCTATCGGCGGACCTGGCGTCCTGCCCCCCTGCCGGCCAACTCTGGACGCGAAGCCAGTTGCTGGATCATCTTTCGCGACGCGCTTGGTTTGGGTGAAGCAATTGGCGCTCAGCTCAAAGCCGCCGGGCGAGATGTGGTTCTGGTTGATCCAGGCTCAGGTTTTAAGCAATCAAGCGGAAATCGATATACAGTGAGGCCAGGCGCTCGCGAAGACTACGATGCTCTGCTCTCCTCGGTGATCAAGAGTGGACTGCTTCCCCAAGAAATCCTTCATCTCTGGTCTGTCCAACCGCTCCGTAGCGATGCGCCTCTCGACGAAACCCTGGCCCGAAGTTTTTACAGTCCGCTTTATCTTGCTCAAGCGCTGGGCGCCCAGGACCTTACAAGTGTCGAAATTGCTTTTGTTTCCAACCGCCTGCAACAGGTCGGTGCGGAGCCCGTTCACATTCCGGCCAGAGCCGTGCTTGTGGGACCTGCACGCGTCATTCCTGAAGAACTCCCAGGAATTGTCTGCTGCGCCGTCGATGTTGACTTTGAAAGCGGCCAGGCCGGGGATTGCGCGGCGCAGGTCATTGCCGAGATGGAAGCGATACGAGAGAGCGCTGTGGTCGCCTATCGCGAAGGACAGCGCTTTGAGGAAAGCCTCGATCGGTTCGATCTCTCTGCCGCACCAGAGCAGCACCGTCTGAAGCGCGGAGGAGTTTATCTGATCACCGGCGGTGCAGGAGGAATTGGCCTGGTTGTGGCAGAACATCTGGCGCGTGAATTCAACGCCCGGCTCGTACTAGTCAGCCGCTCGACCTTGCCCTCCGAAGCACAGTGGGAAGCATTTCTGAGCGACAGCAGCCAGACGGAACGCGACAAAGAGAGGATTCGAAAGCTTCTTGAGATACGTTCGGTTGCGGGCGGGCTCCTGCTCGCTCAAGCGGACGTGACGGATCTGAACCAGATGCGCGAAGTGGTTGCCCGAGCGCACAAGGTATTTGGGAAAATCGACGGCGCGTTTCAGGCAGCGGGCATCCTTGACGATGGTCCACTGATGCTGAAGACTGCACCAGCAGCCGCGCGGGTGCTCGCGCCAAAGATACGCGGAACGATGGTTCTTGAGGAAGCTCTCCGGGACGAGCCGTTGAGTTGTTTTGTCCTGTTTTCCTCCATCAGTTCGATCCTTCCATTCGCGGGGCAGATAGACTATGCAGCGGCGAATGCCTTCCTCGACTCGTTTGCGTTATCCCGTGGTCCCGCGGTAACAGTGGTGAACTGGGAAGCCTGGCGTGAGGTTGGAATGGCGGCGCGTCTTGCTTCTCGAAATCCACTGCTGGAAGAGCGTCTCCATCGCTCTACAAATGAGATTGTCTTTGCCAGTCAGCTCAAAGCCGAGAAGCAGTGGCTGCTCTCAGACCACAGGCTGAAGAACGGCAAGGTGCTCATACCAGGAACAGGCTACCTGGAAATGGCGGCTGAAGCACTCGGCGGAGGTTCATCCCGCGGCGCGGTGGAATTCAAAGATGTGTATTTCCTGGCCCCGCTTTCGCTCGAAGGCTCCGAATCGAAAGAGCTGCGGGTTCAGCTTCAGCGGGATGAGCGGGGGGGGACAAATGCGGGTGCCTACAACTTTTCGATTCTCGCGCGCGATGGCCGTTGGATCGAACACTCTAGCGGTCGCATCGCCCCATGCCTGACTCGCCCAATAGTCGAGATTGACAGTTCGGCAATTCTGGCGCGTTGCAGCAATCGCGTGATTGATTTTGATGAACAGCACAGGACCCGGCAGGAACAGTACTTCGATTTTGGCCCCCGTTGGCATTCTCTGAAGCACTTGTGTATCGGCGACAAGGAGGGCCTGGCTGAACTTGAGCTGCACGAGGAATTCTCTGCGGAGGCTTCCGCGTTTCGCATGCACCCGGCATTGTTTGACATGGCTACGGGGTGTTCGCTCTATCTGACAGATGGCTACGAGGAATCTGACGATCTGTATCTTCCGCTTTCCTATAAGAGGATCTGTCTCTATCGCCCCGTCCCCCCGAGGCTTTTCAGTCACATCAGGGCCCGGCAAGAGAATGCGGCTCGCGGCGAAGTTGCGCGTTTCGATATCACGCTCTTTGACGAGACGAACCAGGTGATTGCCGAAATCGAGGGTTTTGCCATGCGCCGGATCGCCGATCCGGCGAGGGCCGCCGACGAAAAAGCATCTGTTCGCGAAGCCATGGGCTCCAGCGCCGTGCAACCGATAGAGATCGTCGAGCGCCCAGGGATTTCCCCGCTCGACGGCGCCCGTGCCCTGGTGCGAATTCTCCTCGCTGAGACACCAAACGGTATGATCGTCGCCTCCCAGCATATCGAGGAGTTAAGACGACACAGTGCCGTTTCGCAATCGCAAGTGGCCAGTTCCGTTGTGCCCCCTCAGAGCGTGGAACAGACTCTTGCCGGCTGGTTTCAAGATCTGCTGGGAGTGCAGAAGGTTGAATTGGATGACGATTTTTTTGATCTTGGGGGGCATTCCTTGATCAGCGTGCGGCTGTTCGCCAAGATCAAAAGCGCCTATCAGACAGATCTCGATTTGGCTGTCCTCTTCGAAGCGCGCACCGTCCGCCTGCTGGCAGATATGATTCGGAAAGCACGGCAACCCGGCGCCGTGGAAGATAAGAAATATCCATAGCAAGCCTGCCGAGAGGGCGGCGGAGGCCTGGTTGAGGCCGCTCACGCCTCTGTCAGGGAGGCTAGAGCAACGGAGCTCCTTCCACCAAGCCATCCTTGAGACCACGTCCATCAGCACTACGTTGGATGGATCATCTCGGGTACGAATGCCGGGCCGATACCGTAACCGCCGCCGTAGTCGACGACAACCGACCGCGCTCCTCCGTGTGTGTCCTTTCGCGTCCAGTCTCTCTGGAATTCGAGCAGAAACTGCAACCGGCTGGTTAGCTTTGCGCCGGCGGCTTCGAGTCTGCGAAGGGCCATTTCGTGCCCCGCAGTCGTTAGTCCGCCGCAGGCATCAGCGACGATAAGTCGAGTATGAGCGCGAGAACGGCTTCGGCGTCCGGCATTTTGCCGGTCAATACATCTCGATCGGCTTTGCGCTGAGCCAAAGGATTGGGGCCGCCGTGGGCGGCCCCGCGGGGGACTAGCTTCGGATAAATGCCAGCAGATCCGCGTTGATCACGTCGGCATGCGTGGTCATCATGCCGTGCGGGTATCCTTTGTATACCTTGAGCGTGGCATTCTTGAGGAGCTTGGCCTGTAGCAAAGAGGCGTCTTTGTACGGTACGACTTGGTCGTCGTCCCCTTGCATGACGAAAGTCGGCACCGTGATCGCTTTCAGGTCGTCTGTCTGGTCCGTCTCTGAGAATGCCTTGATACCTTCGTAGTGAGCGAGCGCGCCGCCCATCATGCCCTGACGCCACCAGTTGTGGATAATTGCCTGCGATACGTCCGCTCCGGGCCTGTTGAACCCGTAGAACGGACCCGAGGCGACATCGATGTAAAACTGCGTCCGGTTCGCAGCGAGCGCCTTGCGAAAGCCGTCGAACACTTCGATCGGCGTGCCGCCGGGATTGCTCTCCGTCTTGACCATGAGCGGGGGAACGGAGCTGATGAGCACAGCCTTGGACACGCGCCCCTGAGGCTCGCCGTACTTCGCGACATAGCGTGCCACCTCGCCGCCACCAGTCGAATGGCCAATGTGGATCGCATTCCTCAGGTCGAGATGCTCGGCAACTGCCGAGGCGTCGGCAGCGTAGTGGTCCATATCGTTTCCGGTGCCCACCTGCGTGGAGCGGCCGTGACCGCGCCTGTCATGCGCGACGACGCGATAGCCGTTGGCGACAAAGAACAGCAACTGTGCGTCCCAGTCATCCGACGACAGAGGCCAGCCATGATGGAACACGACAGGCTGTGCGTCCTTCGGACCCCAGTCCTTATAGAAAATCTGTGTATTGTCTTCGGTTGTAATCATTGGCATATCATTCTCTCCTGATCCTGATCCTGGTTCTGGTTCTGGTTGTGAGGCTGTTGAAGCTGCCATCGCATGCAATGGAGTTGATTTCCCGATTGCGGCGCCTGCAGCAAGAGCACCAAGTGTCATCAGTACATCGCGTCGGTTGGGGTGAAGCATTGTGGCACCTCCTCGGACTTTGGTTGTCCATTTTGTGGTACGCCATATTGCGTTGTTTAGGAATGGACGATCGCGCCGGAAGCATGATCCCGACAAATCTGGACTCAAGAAACAAAGCGGTTGATGTTTCAAATGCGCCAATAGC
>CAYUJM010000129.1:0-12459 GCA_964445025.1 uncultured Occallatibacter sp.
ACTTCCAGATCGCCCGCTGCTTCCGCGACGAGGACCTGCGCGCCGACCGCCAGCTCGAATTCACGCAGGTCGACCTGGAGATGAGCTTCCCGCGCCAGGAGCATGTCTTCGCTGTGGTGGAGAAGTTTCTCGCCTCAGCCTTTGCCGCCGCCGGCGTCACGCTGCCCACTCCGTTCCCCAAGATCACCTACGACGACTCCATGCGCCAGTTCGGCTCCGACAAGCCCGACATGCGCCTTCCCGGCCTGACCGACGTCCGCTCCGCCTTCACCGATGAGGCCCTGGCCACGCTGCAAATCGACCCGGCTTTGCCGGTCGTCGCCCTGCGCATTCCGAGTGTTGGCGAACTGAGCCGCAAGGAGCGCGAAGATAACCACCCACTCTTCGACCAGAAGAAGGGCGCCAAGTTCATTGACGATTTCAAGCGCCTCGCTAAAGGCTTTCCCGAGAGCGCCGTAAAAGTGCGCGATCTCGCTGGCGCCGCAGAAACCGACTTCGTAATCATCGTCGCGGGTGACCCTGCGCACCCCGTCAAGGCCAGCGACACCAAGTTCGAAGGCCGCCTTTCCGAGCGCGAGATCAATGTTCTATCCGCCGCCGGCAACTTCCGCACCGAATTGGCTAAGAAATATGCTGACCGTCACAAGGCCTTCGGTGTCACCGAGCAGGTGGTCGAAGCCGCCCATGCCCGCGACGCATCCAGTCCGACAGACGGCTCAGCCGCCTTCCAGCCCATCTGGATCGTCGACTTCCCCATGTTCGAGTACGACCTGGCCTCTGCGAAGTGGATGCCCGCACATCACCCCTTTACCGCGCCCCATGAGCACGACATGGCCAACCTGGTCAGCGATCCGGCCAGTGTCCGCGCCAACTGCTACGACCTGGCCATGAACGGTCTCGAGCTTGGCTCCGGCTCCATCCGTATCCATCGCAAGGATGTGCAGCAGCAGATCTTCCAGTCGCTCGGCATCAGCGAGGAAGAAGCCCGCGCCCGTTTCGGCTTCTTTCTCGACGCCCTGGAATACGGCACCCCGCCCCACGGCGGCATCGCCCTGGGCCTCGACCGCATCGTGATGCTGCTGGCCGGCTCGTCGAGCCTCAGGGAAGTCATCGCCTTCCCCAAGACCGCCAAAGCCATCGACCTGATGGCCGACGCGCCGACGACGGTTACCGAGCAGCAGTTGAAGGAACTACACATCCGCGTAGCGCACAAGAGCTAGGCTCGCTGCGCTGGGTTACTGAAGCGTTCCGATCTGGTTCCTCCCGGAACGCTGAGGACGGGTTTTTGTGTTGCGCATCCCTGCCGGGGAGCATACGCTTTACTTCTCCACGCTAAAGAGGGGAGAAATTCCACAATAGAAGGGTAAGGACAAGCAGCAGCTCGTCAGCGCAAGGACCCATGGCTGGCAAAGTGTCTGCATCAGGGCCCAGGCTTTCCTAAAGCGAAAAGCGGCTTCCCGTGACCACAGAATGAAATTGCCGAATTATTACGAATTTCTACAAATCAGTCCCAAGGCAGAGCAAGACACAATCCACCGCGTCTACCGCTTTCTTGCATCTCGCTATCATCCGGACAACCCGGAGACCGGAGATCGCGAGAAGTTCGCGCTCTTGCGGCAGGCCTACGATGTATTGTCCAATCCGGACCAGCGCGCCGAGTACGATGCGATTTGCGAAAAGGAAGCGCCCGAAGAGGACCCGCTGTCCACGTCGATTGATTTCATGGATAACATGGAGGGCGAATTGAACCGCCGCCTGGCCATGCTGGCGCTGCTCTACTTCCGCCGCCGCTCCAACCCCTACAACCCCGAAGTCTCCCTCATGGAAGTCGAACTGCGCATGGGGTTTCCCCGCGATTATCTGGAGTTCACCTCGTGGTACCTGCTCAGGAAGGGGTACATTACCCGCGCGGACAATTCGGCCTTTACGCTAACCGCCGAAGGGGTCGATTTTGTGGAGACGCAACGCACAAGTATTCCAATTCTCAATAAACTTCTGACCAGCGGTTCACCGCCTGTGAACGCAGAAGGAGCCCGCGCCAGCGTTTGAGCGTCTCAGCATCTGCGGGTGCAATCGCGCTTCCAGCCTGAACCGTCGATTTCGGCAGGGCACTTCCGCCGCAGCGAACCAAGAAAGACCGGGCTAATCGGTATCTGAATCCGAGGCGTTCTCCGCTTCGCCTTCCACCGAAATCCTCAACGACTTGAGAAAATCCCGATCGTGCTGGGTGAAGGGTCCAACCACGGCCTCATCCGCGCCGGCCTCCGTCTCCTCGGTATCCCTGGCCACCACCTCGTTCAGCCCGATGGTCGCCTCCAGCATCAGCAGCACGTCGAACCCATGCTTGCGGATATCCTGCACCACTCCGGCAATCTGATCGCTCTCGACCACCGACTCGTGGATAGCCTCGCCCAGTTGCTGAATCAGTTCGCGCAGACGAGATGTCATGGGTTCCTCCGTGCCTCGGCGATCAGCAGCCGGCTCCATTTTGGAAGGGCGCCGGTGGCTGCATGCGATTCCTTTACCTTACTTCCAACGCCGCCTGAGAGCAACCTGCAGCCGCCGGCAAGGGGCTGAAAGCCTCATCTGTAGAGCCTGTTAAAGATGACAGGAGGGGCTGTTAACATCAAGATCGATGAAGCCGCAATCCATCGGCCGCGCTCTCGGAATCGGACTCCGCGTCGCCGGGCGCATCGCTGGCCAGCGCATGGCGGCCAGTGCTCAGAGCGCAGCCAGCCAGCCGACCAGCCCGGCAACGGCGAGTGCGGCACAATCGCGCGCGGCAGGACAGGTCGCCGGGCAGGCCACGCGTGGCGTAGCCCGCGGAGTCGGCGGCTTCCTAAAGCCGTTTCGGCGCGTCGGCGGAATCCTCTGGCTTGAGGTTACCGGCGTCTTTTTCCTTTTGCCTGTGGTTGTGTTTGGTCCTGTTCTTTGGAAGACCCGCATGAGCTGGGCGCGCGGCCCGGACCACCGCACGTTCCTCATCACCGCCGTGATCGTCGCGGTTTTTCTCTACCTCGGCGTTTCGTCGTTCTGGCGCGCAAGGCGCAAGTAGCCGGCCATTCAACCGGCCTCAGTTCTTCGCCGATTCGCTACCCGCCGACCGCGTCAGCGCCCAAACCAGCACCCCGACGATCACCAGCCCGAACAGCATGAACAGAAAGCCGCCACCCCGCCCGCCAAACCGGATCAAGGCAACCCCCAAAAGCGCCAATACATTTGCAAGCGTAGCCATTTTCATCAACCTCCGCGGTCCGGGCTCTCTTGTCCTTCTGCCGCATCGGTAATGACCCGCATTCCGCGAACAAGTTGCAACTACCTCGGCGGAATTTCTCTCACCGCTTTTTCCGCCACCCCCACCGCGGCGCGATCGCATAGTTCAACTGCACCAGCAAAATCGCCGCGATGCTTACCCAGGTGTTGATCACGCACAGCGCCGCGCCAACTGCGTAAAGGCTCTGCGCCATCACCACCCTCTTGCAGATGCTCGCCCTCACTTCGTCGGGCGTATCGTCCTTGATCAGCCCCGCATGCGTGGCGTGCGTCCAGCTCCAATAGAGCATCACTCCGGCGATGAGAATGTTCAGCCAGTAAATCAACAGCGCTCCACGATAGGTAATGAACTCCGCCAGCAGCCGGGTCGATAGCGGCAGCAGGGTAATCGCAAACAGAAAGCCCAGGTGGATCCAGGTCAGGTCCCGCGTTCCCTCGCCAATGTGGTTCAGCTGGGTCTGCTTCCCGGCCCAGAAGATGCCCAGAGTCAGAAAGCTCATTCCGTACGCCACCCACTGCGGCCCCATGGCCCCCAGCGCGGCAAACAGCTCACGCTCTCCATGCACCTGTGCCGCCGTGGGAATGTGCAGATCCAGCACCAGCAGCGTCATGGCCACGGCGAAGATGCCGTCGCTCAGCGCCGCCAGCCGTTCCAGGTTCCGCCCCTGGATCCTGTTGTACAAAGTCACCATCGACGCCCCCTGTCCGAAGATTCCCCCATCACCTCAGCGATTGATCCCTGGTCCCTGCCGTCTCACGTCCGCTTTCCGCGTCAGGTGCCACACGCCCAGCCCAAGAGCCACGGCCGCCAACCCGTAGGCCATCCAGGCGTGGCTCCCGGTATGGATCTTCCATCCCCGCCACACCGCTACCCCCGCCGCCACCAGCATCAAAACTCCGCGTACATGGTTCATCCCATCTGCCTTCCTGCTTCACGTTCTGCGCATCCGTTCACCTTGACCGCGCAACAAAAGCCCCCTGCCCCATCCATTCGTCCGCTGCGGCGGATTTCCTGTCGAATGGGTGGGAAGCCACCGGCCCAAACCCGCAGACAATCCCTAGCCATACTCCTTCAGCCGCGCTAGCGGCGTCTGTCCCACCGCAGGTGGTTGACCCCATCCCCACCCACTCCCTATCGTAAGCACAGTAGCAAAGGACCGCCCCATGACCACCCCCGCTGAACCGATCTCCGCCGCCGTCGAACTAAAGAAGACCCCTCTCAACGCCACCCATCGCGCCTTGAAGGCCAAAATGGTGGACTTCGGCGGCTGGGATATGCCTGTCGAATACCCCTGCCCCGGCGGCGGCCTTATGGCCGAGCACCTCGCCGTCCGCACCGGTGTCGGCCTCTTCGATGTCTCCCACATGGGCGAAATCCAGTTCCGCGGCCCCGGCGCTCTGGCCGCCGTCCAGCACATCACCATGAACGACGCCTCGCGCCTCAAGGACGGCCAGGCCCACTATTCCGCACTGCTCACTCCTCAGGGTACCTTTGTCGACGACATCCTCGTTCACCGTCTCGGCCCCAATGACTATCTCCTCGTGGTAAACGCCGGCACCAAGGACAAGGACTACACCTGGATTCGTCAGCAGGTCGGTGGCTTTCCATCGATCCATATCTCCGACTATTCGTCTTACTACTCGCAGCTCGCCGTGCAAGGCCCGCGCGCGCTGTCCACGCTGCAGAAGCTCACCAAGACCGACCTCTCTGCCATCAAGAATTACTGGTTCACCTGGGGCACGGTGGCCGGCGTGCCCAACGTCATGATCGCCCGTACCGGCTACTCGGGCGAAGACGGCTTCGAGGTCTATCTCCCTGCCGACGAGGCCACAAGCGCCAAAGTCTGGAATGAAATTCTCGCCGCGGGCGAAGAATTCGGCATCCGCCCCTGCGGTCTCGGCGCGCGCAACACCCTTCGGCTCGAAGCCGGCATGAGCCTTTACGGTCATGAAATCTCCGACTCCATTAATGTTCTTGAAGCCGGCCTGGAACGTTGGCTCAAGCTCGACAAGGGCGACTTCATTGGCCGCCAGGCCCTGCTCGATATTCAATCTGCGGGCGGCCCCGCGCGTAAGCTGGTCGCCCTGGAGATGGTAGAGCGCGGTATCGCGCGCGACGGGTACTTCGTCCTGGCTTTGGACGGAGAGCAAATCGGCACAATCACATCCGGCTCCCCCGCCCCGTTCCTGAAGACAAACATCGCTTTCGCCCTCGTCCCCACTGCCGCCGCGCAGTCCGGCGAAGATGTCCTGATTCAGATCCGCCCCAACCAGACCGCCCGCGCGAAACAAGTGCCGGCGCCCTTCTACAAACGCCCAAAGACCTGATGCATCGCGCCCCGAATCCCCCAAAAGGGTCAGCAACTCGGTTTGCGTGCTCAGGTTCTCGCTTCGGAAGAGGTACTCCGCGCTCTTAAAAAACCCGCACGGATATGCCGATGTGTCCATGGAGTGATTCGCAAAGCAATTCCGCTGGCGTTTGCCCTGCTCGCGTTGGCAGGCGAGACTTTGTGTGCCCAGGAATACAGCTTTCGCAGTTTTGGCGCCCCGGAAGGGCTAACCAACCTCGCAGTCCGCGGTGTCTACCAGGACCGTACGGGTTTCATCTGGGTGAGCACGGAAAACGGCATCTATCGCTTTGACGGCGATCACTTTGAGCCTTTCAGAGCGGACCGGGGAATTCCGATCAATTACGCGGCGGCTTTTGGCGAGGCGCCCGACGGGTCATTGCTCGCCGGCGGGGCCTTTGGCCTCTACCGCCTCTCCGGAAATCATTTCGAAAAGCTCGCAGCTCCTTTCAACGCCATACGCAATTTGCAAGGCATCAAATCAGACGGCAAAGGTCACACATTCCTTGGCACCGATGCTGGGCTTGCGGAACTCGATTCCTCGCCTGACAAGCATGGTTTCGCCTTCCGCAGTTTTCCCCAGCCTCATGGAACATCCGGGCCGCAGGCGGGCGGGGTCTTCATCGACGGCGATGCTGTGTGGTACGGCTGCGGGTTCGAGCTCTGCCGCATGGACCCTGAGGGCACCAGAGTCTTTGCGCGCGACCGCGGACTTCCTGCCAATCCCATCACTGCCATCCAGAAAGATCGCGCCGGAAACCTCTGGGTCACTGTCCGATCCGACGGCATTTTTGTCTGGCCCGCCGGCAAATCAAAATTCGAGCGGCCGCGCTTGCCCGTTCCGCCCGCAAATATACGGGGAGCTCCGGCTCTCGACAGCGATGGACAATTGCTCATTCCATCGCAAACGGGGTTGCTGATCCGGAAAGAAAGTGGGTGGCAAAAAATTGACCGGTCCTTCGGTCTTCGCGGTCTCGTAAACGCTGCCTTGGAGGACCGCCAGCACAACCTCTGGCTCGGGTTGGGCGGGCGCGGGCTGGTCCTGTGGCGTGGCTACCGGGAGTGGGAAAACTACTCGACCGAGAGTGGGCTCGCTGCCGAGATCGTCTATGGGATTCTTCCCTTGAAGGACGGATCGATCTGGGTGGGAACAGGCTCGGGGCTGTTCCGGAGGGATCCGAGAAAACTTGGCATGGCGTTCACAATCGTGCCCGGATTTGATCGCTTTGTTGTGCATAGCCTGTTCCGCGCGCCCGACGGAGACATCTGGATTGGCTCCGAGGGGCGAGGAGCGGCTCGCTTAAAGCCCGGAAGCCTCAACGCAACCTGGTTTGGCGAGGCGGAGGGCCTTACCGGGAAGGATATCTACAACCTGCACTTCGATGGAACGAATCGGCTCTGGGTTGCCACCGAGGTAGGCCTGTTCATGTCGCCGGCTCCGTACCGGCATTTCTCCCGCGTTCCCGAATTGCCCGCAACGCGTGTGTGGGGAGTCGTCGAGAGTACGGATGGAACGCTGTGGGCAGGGGGCGACGCTGGCCTGTTTGCGTTGACGGACGGCCACTGGAAAGCCTTTACCCGAAACGATGGGTTGAGCAACACGGCAATTCTGGCTCTCGCTGCGGGGCCAGGCAACGTCATCTGGGTTGGCTACGACTTTGAAGGGGGCATAGACCGGGTCCATCTTCAGGCTGGAGGCCTGGTGGTTGAAAAAAGCGTCCAGAGAGCTGACACCGAGGGCTTGATCTATTTTCTCGAATACGATGCGAAAGGGCGCTTGTGGGCAGGCACCCAGCACGGCGTAGACGTTTGGGACGGAGCCCGCTGGGCCCACTACGATATGAACGACGGCCTGGTCTGGGACGACTGCGACACAAGCGGATTCGCCCAGGGGCCGGATGGCGCCATCTGGATTGGTACCAGCGGCGGACTCTCGCGATTCACGGCCCGCCCCGACGGGTCCGGCAGCATCCCCCCCGAAGTGGTTATTACCCAGCTTTCAGTCGGGAAAAAAGACGTCTCCGGCCTCCGCAATCCGTCCTTGGACAACCACGCCAACTCGCTGATCGCACGCTTCTCAGCGCTCAACGCCTCCCGCCAGAACAGCGTAGTTTTCCGCTATCGGCTGGGCGGGGCTGCTTCCAGCTGGACCGAGACCACTCAGCGCGAACTGCAATTTGCCAACCTCGCGCCGGGAGCTTATCAGCTGCAGATCCAGGCCCGGGAAAGCGATGGCGACTGGAGCGGGAACACCGCCGAGTTTCCATTCCGGATCCTGACCCCTTGGTACGCATCCTGGTGGTTTATCTTGCTGTGCGGGTTGATCCCGCTTTCGGTGGCCGGAGCGACTCTGCGGCTGCGCTTCCTGGGCGCGCAGAAAAGGGAGCGTGAGCTGGTTAAGCTGGTTGAAGAGAAGACCACCGATCTCCGCCACGCCAACGAGGAGCTGACACGGCTGTCGTTCACCGATCCTTTGACTGGACTGGCCAACCGCCGGGTCTTTGATCAGACAATGGAACGGGAATGCTCGCGCGTTTGGCGAACCAATTCCCCGCTCTCGCTGCTCAGTATCGACGTCGACCATTTCAAGACTCTGAACGATTCGATGGGCCATCAAAAAGGCGATGAGTACCTGACGCTGTTGGGCGCGGAGCTCGCCCGGCTCTGCAGACGCCAGGTGGATGTCGCTGCCCGCTGCGGCGGCGAGGAGTTTGCCATCGTTCTCCCCGATACAGACGCCGTCTACGCCCGCAAGTTTGCCGAGTCGGTCCGGCTGGCGGTTGCCGCTCTCAACCTGCCCCATCCTGCTTCCCCGACCGCCCCGTTCATCACCGTCTGCGTGGGAGTTGCGACGGGAACCAGGGGCTGGTGCTTCACACCCGAAGCCCTCGCGGCTTCCGCGGACCGGGCGCTCTACGCAGCAAAGAGATCGGGCCGGAACCGGGTCTGCCTTGACCCGCAGGAGGCCGCTGCGCAGGAGAGCTCGAAACCCGCAACGGGCGCAATGGACTGAAACGAATCGCCTGCAAAGGAGTTCGATGTCATCGGGCCGCTTGTCCACCCGATCCATCCAATCTGCGGACTGGGTTTCCCGGGTTTGAGAATCCTGTACACAGTTCCTTGAATCAAACGGGGGTTAATCCCTGTGCACTCAAGGAGCGGTACATGTCCCTTTCTCTCAAAGAACTCAATCATTTGAAGCATGCGCCTGCAGTCGAGGGCGTCCTGCCCATTTTTCACACTCGTTGGAGCCCGCGCTCCTTCTCTGACCGGGAGGTGAGTCCGGCCAACCTGGCCAAGGTCTTTGAAGCTGCACGGTGGGCCGCTTCTTCTTACAATGAGCAGCCCTGGCGCTTCCTCGTCGGAACGCGCGGCTCGCATGCCTATCAGAAAATCTTCGATTCCCTGATGCCGTTGAACCAGCTCTGGGCCACAGCCGCACCGGTTCTCATCCTGGGTGTTGCCAAAACGACCTTCAGCCACAACGGCGCCCCGAACCGGGTTGCTCTCTACGATCTGGGTGCAGCCGCGTCCTATCTCACGCTGCAGGCAAACGCTCTCGGACTCTCCACCCACCAGATGGGCGGTTTCGACCAGGACGCTGCGCGCAAGGCACTCGGGATTCCAGACGATTATCTCCTTGGCGCCGTCATCGCACTCGGCTACCAGGGAGATCCCGCGGCACTCCCCAACGAGCAATTCCGCTCGCAAGAAGCCTCTCCACGCGCACGTAAGCCGTTGCGCGACATCGTTTTCTCCGCCTGGGAAACCCCTGCGGAACTCGGCTGATCCATCCCCGTCTCCCCAAACCAACCCTCCGGCCTCCGGTACATTGGAAGCTGGAGGGAAGCGCCTTGCCCCGCAGAGCTTCTGCCAGGAAATCCCGCCGCAAAGCCCGCTCCTGGAAGCTGCGCCTTGCCCTTGCCGGCGGCGCAACGCTGCTGGCCCTGCTCGCCTGGGCAGCCATCGCCCGCACTCTCGCGCACACCTCCAACACCTCACTGACTCACTTCGATGCCATCATCGTGCTCGGCACGCCGGCCGACAGCGACGGAAATCCCCGCCCGGAGCAACTGGCGCGGGTAACCGAGGCGGTTCATGAGTACGAGCGAGGCGTGGCGCCCCGTCTCATTCTTACCGGTGGCGCCGTCCGCAACCGGTTTGTCGAGGCGCGTGTCATGGCCCGGTCGGCCGAGGCTCAGGGTATTCCGGCGTCCGCAATCGTGCTGGAACCGGAGGCAAAGGACACCATCCAAAATGCCTGCTACTCCGTCCGGCTCATGAGGGAGCGGGGATGGCACTCGGCGGAGGTTGTCGCCAGTGCCGTTCACCTGCCCCGTGCCGGCCTGATCTTCAATTCGCTGGCCGAGGAGTCCGTTCCACCGGGCTCGACGCCGCTGGAGTGGAGCTCCCACGCCGCACAGCCGCTCTCGCCGCATTCATCGGCTTACCAGAGTGCCATCACGGCAGTCGAAATCCTCAAGACTGCACGTTATCTGATGTGGGCGCGCTGGACAGAGCACTGCGAGCCGTAGCTGAGTCAAATGATTCCTCTCGCGTTGTCCCCTGTCGGCGCGGTCCTGTAAGCTGGTGTTGATGCGTTTCCGAGTAAGTTTTTTCACTTCTTTCGTTGCCCTTGCCGCCCTGGCACTCTCTGCAGGAACCGGCGCACAGGCCCAGAGCACCGTCGCCCAATCCTCTGCCAATGGCACCTACATCGCAGTCGACCCTCTGGCGAATGTGCGCTATGACAACCGCTTCGATTTGTACCTGGCCCCGGCTTACGACCACATGAAGGCTGGTCCGACGCTGCTGCAGGGGTCCAACCTCGGCGGTCTCGACCTGAGCGGTTCCTACTGGTTTGCCAAACATTGGGGCCTGGAGGGCAGCGGCCGTGCCTACTTGGGCACCAGCGGCGCGGGAGTCAACCACGCAAATGGCAACGGTGGCCCCATTCAAGGTCCGTTTGTATCCCAGTACTTCTTTGTCGCGGGACCGGAGTGGCTTGGCCCGCACAACAAGCATGGCGATCTCATGGCCCACTTCCTGGTCGGCGGAGTTTACGGCGATTTCGAGAAGGATCTGCTCGGAAACTCTCCTGCGGTCGTCGACTTTTATAACAACCAGCTGGCCCCGGCCGCCATCATCGGCGGTCACATGGATCTGAACCGGTCCGCGCACTGGGTCTTCCGCATCACCCCAGACGCCGTGATGACCCACTACAGCACCAACTACCCGCCGAAGCTCAGCCAGTTCGATGTCAACTTCGCCATCTCCGTCGGCATCGAGTACAAGTTCAAAAAGAAGCGGTAAACCAATCCGGGCTTCGTCGAAGCGAAGGCCATCCGCCGCGGCGGATGGCCTTTTCCATTGCGCACGACACACTCAATTGCGCACCGCTCAAACGCCCCGCGGCGTCAGCCATCCAACAGGGGATCCGCACTTCCAAAATGTCCAGGCTGCCAACTTCATCTGCGTGTGGTATCCTCCACCGTTCAGAGATGGCTGTGGAAAAATGCCACGGGAAAAGATACTGTATCGGATAGCGAAACCAACGATTTAAGCTCAGCCTTTCACAGAGGCATAAGAAAAAGGCAGGTTCGATCGGACATGAGAGACACGCTTGGAGTTTTGCTTGCCGGGGGACAAGGCGAACGCCTCTTCCCTCTTACCCGCGATCGCGCCAAACCGGCTGTCCCCTTCGGCGGACACTACCGGATCATCGACATCACTCTTTCCAACTGCATCAACTCCGGCCTGCGCAAGGTCTACATCCTCACCCAGTACAAGGCACTCTCACTGAACCGCCATATCCGCGAGGGTTGGACCGGCATCGTTGCTCAGGAACTCGGTGAGTTTTTTGAGATTCTGCCGCCCATGCAGCGCACCGGGTCGGCCTGGTACATGGGCACAGCCGACGCCGTCTACCAGAACATTTACTCCATCGGAAGCGAACAGCCCAAGCACATGATCATCCTGGGCGGCGACCAGATCTACAAGATGGACTACAGCCGCATGCTGGCCTATCACAAGGAGAAGGGCGCCGAAGTCACCATTGCCATCCTTCCCGTCGCTCCCGAAGAAACAAAGCAGTTCGGCGTGGTGGAAGTGGGCACGAACGGCGAAGTCCTCGGCTTCCAGGAGAAGCCGGTCAACACCCTCGTCCGCTCGCCCTTCAATCCCAACGCAGTCGATGCCTCCATGGGCATTTACATCTTCAACACCGAGGTGCTGCTTAAGGCCCTGATCGCCGACGCCGAGGACCCTAATTCCAAGCACGACTTCGGCCATAACATCCTGCCCAGCATGCTGGGCGAGAAGAAAATGATGGCCTACAGCTTTGTGGACGAGAACAAGCAGCAGGCCCTCTACTGGCGCGATGTGGGAACTCTTGACGCCTACTACGACGCCAACATGGATCTTTGCTCCGTGTCGCCGACTTTCAACCTCTACGACAAGAGCTGGCCCATCCGCACCCGCGTCCGCCAGTATCCGCCCGCCAAGTTCGTCTTCGGCGAGCCGGGCCGCACCGGCGCCGCCGTCAACTCCGTCATCACCGCCGGCGTGATTATCTCCGGCGCTTCGGTTTCCAACTCGGTGCTGTCGCAGGATGTGCGCGTCAACTCCTACTCCGACGTCGACGCCAGCATCATCTTCTCCCACGTCAACATTGGCCGCCATTGCCGCATCCGCAAGGCCATCATCGATCGCGATGTGCACATTCCCGAGGGCACCGTCATCGGCTATGACCCGGTCGAAGACAAGCGGCGCTACTTCGTCACGCCGTCGGGACTGACCATCGTCACCCGCGACGCATCACTTTTCGAGAATCCCGTAG
>CAYUJM010000130.1:0-12388 GCA_964445025.1 uncultured Occallatibacter sp.
TACGGAGCAGGTCTTGCACAATGCCCGGGGTGATCGAATAGACCGGCTGAAACCCGTCCTTGATAGCCACTTCTTCTCTCCGCGGATTATGACATTATTATAGCATTAAAGATGACAATAATCGTCGTGCGTTTAGCAGCCTGAAGACCCGCTGTCTGTCCCAAACAGCAGCGTTGTGGAAATCTTGTATAAGGTCTACGGACTTTCACGCTGAGGCAGATGGCCCAGGTTCGACCATCCACCAATGATCGGGTGCCCCAGGTCTCGCTTCTGCAACCTGGGAAAGCACAACTTCCAACCCGGCAAGCGATACTTTCGAGGACCTACTTGCCTGCTGGCCGGTCTGCGTTCCCGCGGCTGTCCTCGCCGCCATCGGTCTCAGCCATCGCCCCCGTATCCAGCCCATGCTCGGTCCGGTAATGCTCCACCGGCATCTTGCCGTCCCACCACGCCCAGTTCATCGGATACACATCGGGATCGAAGAACACCTGATAGAAGTGCCACACAAGGATAGCCAGCGTGGCCAGAATCGCCTCATAGAAGTGGATGGCCGTGGCCACATCCACCCACCAGCGCGCCAGCAGGTTGCCCACCCACACCTTGGCCCACATCATGATGCCGGTCACGCCCATCAGCGCCGTACCCCATACCAGGGCCCAGTATTCCGCCTTCTCGGCGTAACTGAAGCGACCGAACTTTGGCCGATTCTTGCTGAGGCCGAGGTAATACAGCATCGTTCCCCACGCATCGAATGCATCCCTCGGTCCGGGCGCAAAATCCCGGATCAACCGCCGTCCCTCGCGCGCTATCGCAAGATAGATGACGTGATAGATGCCCGCTGCGATGAGAACAGCACCCGCCACGCGGTGCGTAATGCTGCGCACGCTTTCGCCCATCCCCAGAACCTCTGCAAACCATGAATCGGGGAATTTCAATGCGAATCCGGTAATCACCAGGAGGATGAAGCTCGATAGCAGAATCAAATGCTGCCAGCGCTGATTTGTGGTCATGCGGACCATGAACGGATTCTGCATCCTGCGCCTTGCAACCGCCTTGCTGCGCCAGATGATGGCGTTGTGCAGGAACATGGCGCCAATCACCAGCAGGATCAGGACGACATAAATCATTCGCACCCAGCGCACCGCAATCGAACCGATGTCGTGGGGATGGACCCCGTCCTCCAGGTGCACCCTCGTCAGCGTGAACTTCTGCGTCACGCCTTTGTGGCACTTGCCGCAGGTCGCATCGAGGTGAGCCTTGTTAATGGTTGAGCGCGGATCGCTCGAAGGCAGAATGTCGTGCACCCCGTGGCAGCTTGAGCAGTTGGCTGCCACCACCGAGCCGCCCTCGGCCGCCAGCCCGTGATAGCTGTCAAAGTAGCTGGCCACGCGGTTTCCCGGCACGCCGAACTCCTGCGAGAGCCGCACCCCTTCGTGGCAGCGCGCGCACGTGTCGCGAGAAAGATTCTGCTCCGATACAGGCGAATTGGGATTCACCGGAGACTTGATGGAGTGGATTCCGTGGCAATCCGTGCACACCGGCGCAAGCTGGTTGCCGCGCGCAATTGCCTGCCCGTGAATGCTCTGGTTGAAGGTGTTTTCGATCTCCGTATGGCACTTGCCACAAGTGGCCGGCACGCTGGCCTTGTAGATCGGCGACTTCATGTCGCTCGCCGGGAGAATCCCGTGCGCGCCATGGCAGTCGGTGCATACCGCGGCCTTCAGCGAGCCCTTCTCCGTGGCCCGCCCGTGCACGCTGTCCTGGTAGGAAATGAAGGGCTGTGCGCTTTCCCCGTTCGACTCCATCAGGAACTTCTGACCGTGGCATCGTCCGCACGTCACGGGAATGTTGACATGGCTTACCGGCGACTTGGGATCGTCGGAGGCTAGAATCTCGTGCGCGCCGCCGTGGCAGTCCTGGCAGTTGGCCGCCTGCGCGTTCCCTGCGCCTGTGCTCGATTTGACCAGCTTGCTGTGGTTGCTGTGGGAGTAAGACTCCTGCGCATCCGCATGGCATTGGGCGCACCGGATCTTCTCCGGCGGCGTCTCATGCACCAGGCTCTTCACATCCTTGTGGCAATCCACGCACGCGAACATCGATCCATGGATGGAATGCTTCAGTTTGGCGCCGTCAACAAAGACGCTCACCTGCTTGCCGTTCACATCCTTGGTCAGTGTGGTGTCGGAGTGGCACGCAAGACAGTCCTGGTCCTTGAGCTTGTGCTGCGCTCCGGCCGAACTGCCCCACGCGATAAAGGTTGTGACGACGGCCCCAATGAAAACGTTGCCGATCCTGCTCTTCCCCACCTTGCCGCACAGCCCGGACATCCTTGCCTCGTCTCCTGGGGAAGATCGATGCTCAATGGACCTCGTTGATCTCTGCGGGTGGCCGCTTTCGCAATCTCCTCGCGCTCAGCCTCTCGTCACTCTCCAAAGTAAGCCGTCAACGTCAACACAAGAAGGATCACGCCAATCGAAATTGCCGTGAACCCGGCAACCCTGCTGAAGTTCACCAGCCATGTTGCCGGTTTCTGCCCCAGGCGCTTCTCGACCTTTCCCTCTTTGACCATGCGCGCATACTCCTGCGGACGCTTGGTCTTGTACTCTTCCTCGCTCTCCACGCCGGTAAAGATCACCATGTCCATGGGGAAGCTGTCCGGGCGCAGATGCGTATTTACAAAATGAATGGAGAAGATAAACAGGATGGCCAGCAAACCCTCTTCGCTGTGAATCACCAGCACGGCGTTCAAGGCCCAGCCGGGCAGGAAGTGCGCAAAGAAGGGCGCGAACCACATCGCGTACCCCGAGAAGCCGATCACGATCATGCCCCAGAAGACCGCCCAGTAATCGAACTTCTCCCAATAGGCGTAACGCTCGAACTGCGGCTTCGGCCCCAGTCCGACCATCCAGCGCAGGTGCCCCAGCAGGTCCTTCACATCCTTCCAGTTGGCCACCATCGAGGTAGCTCCCCAGAAGATTCCCTTCTCGCGATTCAGCAGTCCGCGCTGAAAGATATCCTTCACGTGAACCAGAAATGCCAGCGTCAACACCAGCGCGCAAAACTTGTGGAAGAAGAGAATGGCGCCGAATCCGCCCACGCCGCTGGCAAAACGCCGCGCCCAGTAGCTCTGGCTGAAGCGCAGCGGCAGACCCGTCGCGGCTAATCCCAGAAACGTGGAGAACAGCACCGCATGCATGCCCCTCTGCGCGCGCGTAAAGCGCACAAAGAACCGTTCGTTCCCATGGCTATTTGTCGCGCTTGCCGCCACCGCTTGCGCGGGATCCGTATGTTCCAGGTCAGGCATGTTTTCCTCCCTCCGCCGCCCGGCGTTTGATCTGGTCATATCGTGAGCGGATCAGCCACAGTACGGTGTGAATCACAAAGAATGTAAGTACGCTGGCAAGCAGCAGGTTCATGAACAAGCGGATGAAGTAAAGAGCCGGATTCAGCTTCCTGTTCCGCGCGTTGGCGTGCGGCTGATACTTGACGAAGCTGGCATTGGCGCCCGCATGGCACCGGCCGCATGTCGTTACCAGGTTGGCGGGAGCGATCGGGCTGCGCGGGTCCGACGCCGGAAGCACATCGTGCGCTCCGTGGCAGTCCCAGCACCGCGCCGTCTCCACGTAGCCGCCCAGCGCGCCCAGTTGCGAGTGGAACGTGTCGCGGTAGGTTGAGAACTTGTCCTTGTGGCAACTGCCGCAGATCGGCGTGGACTGGCTGCGGAACTCGGCTTCCGTCGGCTGCAGAATCGCGTGCGCGGTGTGGCAGTCCGAGCAGACCGGCGCGTTCATGTTGCCCTTTGCGACGGCTTTGCCGTGCACCCCGCTCAGGTAGTTTTCCGTGATGCCCGCGTGGCATTTTCCGCAGGTGGCCGGCACGTTGGCCTTGTAGGTCTGGCTCGCGGGGTCCTTGCGGCTCAGGATGTGATGCGATCCGTGGCAGCTCTGGCAGTTGGCCGCCACCAGCAATCCCTCTTTGGTCAACGCGAAGCCGTGAATCGAATCGATGTAGGAGGGATACACGCTATCCAGCCCGTGCTTCTTCGCCATGCCGTCGTTGCTGTGACATGCGCTGCATGTCTTGGGAACATTCAGCGGATAGACCGCCGATCTCGGATCTGTTTTGGGAAATATCGAGTGCGCGTCCCCGTGGCAACTGGTGCATGGATGTTCGGCCTCGTTGGAGTGCACGCTGCCGGCCAGTCCCTTGGCTTCGTCCGCATGACAGGTGTCGCACTTTACCGGCGCAATCTTGTCCGGATGTGGATATCCCTTGATGTTCGCATGGCAATTCGTGCATTGCAGGACGCCGTGGATGCTGGCGCCAAACTTGTGCTCGTCCACGCTGATGCTGTGCCCCGACGCATCCTGCATGCCTGCGTCCGCGTGGCAGGCCAGGCAATCGCTGTTCGCCTGTGCCTTCCCTGGCGCTGCCGCCAAAGCAAACACACAGGCAACCAGGGCCAGCGGAATGGCGAAAACGCTCTTCATGTCAGCTCCCATCGCCAGCTGCGAATGGCGCAGCCGGGGACCCAGCGGGTGCCGCACCGTAAAACGCCATAAATTTTCAGGGCCTCGGCCTCCGGAGGAGTGCCGGCGAAGCGAAACAAGTTCGCCGGCCCCCATCAACGCCCATTTCCTTCTGCCCAGCTACTTCTGAAGAGTGCGGATGTATGCGACAACGTCCGTAATCTGCGGATCGGTCAATTTACCCGCGTACGCCGGCATCTTGCCCTTGCCGTTCTTGGTGGAAGCGATGAACTGCGCATCGGTCGCCTTCACCATCGTCGGATCCTTAAACGACAGAACCTTCATGCTCTTGGCCATCGGTGTGGCCGCAAGCCCGTCCGCCCCATGGCACATGGCGCACTTGGCCTTGTAGGTGTCTGCTCCCGGCGCCTGCGCAAACGCAGGTACCCCAATCAGGATGGCCAGCAGAATCAGTGCCGCCATTCTCACTTTCTGAGTCATCGACTTGCTCCTTCGCCGGGCATCGGCTGTGCCCAGTCCAGTACGAGTGATATAGCCATCCTTTTGGTGCCGTATGTGATGAGGACCACAGGTCCAACCCGCCGTTGTCACATCTCATGGAGATTCCTGTGCATCCATCACATTCCACGGGGTCCGGCGGTTATCGCGCCAAAGTGATACGGGTCACATGCCAGTGTGTCCCCGCTCAAGCACAATAACTGCGCTGCTGGAGGACCGATCGTATGGGCACAGCTACGCTTTCCGAAACCAAATCCATGCTTACTCTCCCTGGAGACGCGGTGCGCCAGATCCAATGGCGCTTTGCCGACCGCTTCGATTTGCAGATGCTGGTCCAGTCTGCGCGCGGCGTCGCCCGTGGCACCGTGGCCCGCCTGGTAGCCTCCGGCGAACGCAACACCCACGACTGGACCCCGGCCAAAGCCGAAATGCTCCAGGCCTTCGATCGTGCCGGCGTTACCGCTGCCTTCATGGAGCCGGAGGAAGGCGGATTCATCGCCGGTCCCAAAAATCTGGCCCTGTCCCTCTCTGCCTTCGAACTTGCCTGGGTAGACGGCGGCGCGGCCACGGCCAGCCTGGCGAGCTTCCTGGCTCTTTCGCCCATTCACGAGCGCGGCACGCAGCAGCAGGTCACGCACTATAAGACCCTTGCCGCTCCTCCGCAACCCGGCGAGACCCGCGCTCCCTGGCGCGGCGCCTTCGCCCTCACCGAGCCCATCCCCTACGTCGGCGTCGATACCGGAATGCTCAGCGGCAAGGTCGCTATCGCGCAATGGAAAGACGGCGAAGAGCCCTGGCTGCAAGTCGACAAACGTGGCCGTTTCATCACCAACATCGCCTTCGCCAACTTCGTTACCGCCGCCGTCAACTCCTGCGATCCGCGCATCAAGGGCAGTTGCGTCGTCATCCTCGAAGAGGGCGACGAGGGAACATTCGACCGTGGCACTCCCACTAAGAAGCTCGTCCACCAGCTTTCCTCGACCGGCGATCCGATCTTCAGCCTTAAAGTCCCGGCAAGCCGCATTGTGGGCGGATACACCGTCAAAGACGGCGTCGTCATCCCCAACTTCAACCACGGCGAAGTCATCGAATCTGTATTTCGCCGCACCCGCGTTCCGGTTGGCCTGATGACCGCGGCCAAGCTGATCTCCGCCGTCGAGCCCGTAATCCGCTACCAGCGCCAGCGCTTCCGCGGTGCCGAGGGCTCCAAGCCCGGCTCCATCCGCTACGAGCAGGGCATCCAGCAGCGCGAAGACGCTCTTCACCGCCTCGTCGATATCTGGGCCACCGGCGAAGCCGCTGCCTCGCTCGGCTTTGCCGCGGCGCGCCTGTTCGACACGCTCGACCCGCTCGAAAAGCAAAAGAACGCCATCCTCGCAGAGCGCGGCGTCCAGGGCGGACGCGCGGAGTTGAGGGCCCTGAAAGAGAGCGAGCTGCAAGCCATTGAGCTTCTATCGCTGAAGGAGAGCGATCCGCGCCGCGCGGAACTCGAAGCCGACCCGCTTGTCCAGTTTGTTTTGAAGGATGCCGAAGCCAACGTCCTCTGCCCCGCCACCAAGCTCTGGAACACCGGCCACGGCACCAACATGATGCGCGAAGCCGTCAGCCTGATGGGCGGCTACGGTATCACTGAAGACTGCCCCGGCTTCCTCGGCGCCAAGTGGATGGATTCGCAACTGGAAGCCACCTACGAGGGCCCGGAAGCCGTCCAGCGGCGTCAGTTGACCGTCACCATGAACTCCGACGTCTTTCTGGCTCAGTTCCGCGTCTGGACCGGCGATATGCGCCGTATTGCCGCAACCAACCCCGGTACCGGCGCCTGCACCCTTGCTTCCGCCATGCACCTGTGGCTCTGGACCCTCAAGTATCTCCTGAAGGCCACCGATCCCAGCGGCAGCAAACTCTATCATGGCCAGCGCCAGGGCGTAACCTTTGCACTCGCCGACGCTCTCTGCTGGCTACTCGCCTCGCGCTGCCAGATCCTCGACGTTCTTGAACTCGAATCGCAAGGCGGCAACGATCCGGTGGCGAGTGAAGGCCTGGAAGGCACGGTGCAGTTCCTCTCCGACCTTTGTCACACACAGGCTGCGCAAGCCGCCGGCGAGGCCTCCCGCATCTGCGCCGAGCTGGTCTTTGGTTACACCCGGCATCCCTCCTGGCAGGATGAAGACCACAAGGGCTGCTTCCTGGCCAGCGAACTCGAAGCGTACGAGGAGACCATGCCCGGCATCACCGCCATCGCTGTCGATGTGCTTGCCCCCGACGGCAGCCATCCTCTCAAGGCCGGACCCTGCGCAAGCTGCTCCGGAAACAGCGAGTTTCTCCGCCTGCAAAACAAGCTCACCACATGCCTGAGCGGCGCCCGCCTGGCCAAGGACCGCGCCGCCGAAACCGTCAGCAGAGTCATGATCCCCGAAGCCCTGGATTACCCCGCATGAACCCTGATAACTCCTCAGCTAACTCGCTAACTTGCTATCCCCACGAAGCGGGGGCTGACTTGCCGCATTCGTACGCGGCCGTCCCAATCCCCCCAAGCGTACATATTTCGTTCACCCCCTCCCCCACCTCTGAGACACGGGAGACCGACCCCATCCCATCCAACCAGGCACAAACTGGAGTGAACCCCAAGACCTCCCGTGCCCTATCCTTGCGTCCGCCGCGGCGGATTCCTGTCGCAAGGGTGGGAGACCACGAACCCCAATCCCCACGCTTCTTCCCGTGGTGCAACGAATGAACTCGGAACCCGCCAGCTCAGCCCCGGTCGTCGACCGCCCCTCCATGGAAGTCGACATTGCCTGCGCTGGCTTTGGCCCCGCCATGGGCGGCTTTCTAACGACGCTTACCCGTGCCTGGACCGACAACCCAGCCGACCCGGCATTCGAAAGCCGCGTCGTCCCCGGAACGCCTCTGCAGGTCCTCTGCTACGAGCGCGCCGACGATGTTGCCGCCGGCGTCAGTGGCGTGGTCACCCGCGCCCAGGGCATTCGCTCGAGCTTTCCTCAGCTCAACCCCGCCGAAATCCCCATGGCCGTCGAGGTCTCCGAGGAGCGCGTCCTCTATCTCCTCGATCCCATCGGCGCCAGCCGGCGCAGCCTTTCTTTGCGCTGTGGTGATGCGGCTCTTCGCACCTTCGGACCGCTGCTTGGCCTGCGCGACCACGCGTTCGAGCTCCCCTGGACTCCAGCCTTCCTGCACAAGCACGGCGGTTTGGTTCTCTCCATCGGCCAGTTCAATCAGTGGGTCGCCGCGCAACTCATGACGTCCGGGCTGGTGCAGATCTGGCCTGGAACACCCGTCAGCGCGCCTCTCTTTGACGAGACCAGCTCTGCCAGAAAAATCACCGGCCTTCGCCTCGCCGATCAGGGCGTCGACAAATCCGGCGCACCGGCCGACGGCTTCATGCCCGGCATGGACATCCGTGCCCAACTCACCGTGGTCGGCGATGGCCCCGTCGGCCAGATCGGCCAGGCACTCGACCAGCAATTTGGAACCCCGGAGGGGCACGCCCATCGCGAGTGGGCCCTGGGCATGAAATTCGTCATCGAGCTGCCAGAAGATTCCACACTCAAGCCCGGCACCGTCTTTCACACCTTCGGCTATCCCGAGCCAGAGATCTTCGGCTTCCTCTACGTCCATCCCGACCGGCTCATCTCGGTCGGAATCTTCGTCCCCTCCTGGCTGAGCGACCCCTCCCGCACGGCCTACCGCTATCTCCAGCACTACATCCAGCACCCCGCCATCTGGCCGCACCTCAAGGACGGAACCCTGCGCTCCTGGGGCGCCAAGTCGCTTGAAGAGTCCGGCCTGCACGGCGAACCGTATCTGGTCGGCGACGGCTATGCCCGCATCGGCGAAGGCTCCGGCTCAACCAATATGCTCACCGGCTCCGGCGTCGACGAAGCCTGGACCACCGGCGCGCAGCTCGGTGAAGCCGTCATCGAACTTCTGCGCGCCGCCAAGCCCTTCACCCAGGAAAACCTCGCCACCACTTACGAAGCCCGCCGCCGCGCAAGTTGGGTCGATCGCGGCGCGCGCGAAGCCCAGAACGCCCGCAATGGCTTCCATGCCGGCATCGTCCGAGGCATGATCGGCATGGCACTCTCTGGCCTAACCGGCGGCCGCCTCGCTTTCAAGGGGCACATTCCCCCTCCTCATCAACAGATTCGTTCCTCTTCGTCGCGCCTCAAGATGAAGAACGGCGCAGTCCTGGCGCTCGCTGACGCGCGTCCGGTCCACGACGCACTGCTCACCGCCTGCGGCTGGCCCGAGATTCCCTTCGACGGCCGCCTGCTTGTCACCCAGCAGGACGCCCTGCTCATGGGCGGCAAGGTTCAGGCCATGCCTGGCTTCGCCGATCACGTGGTCTTTCGCGATAGCAGGCTCTGCATAGCCTGCGCAGAAAAAACCTGCGTCGCCATGTGCTCCGGCCAGGCCATTACGCAAGGAGCGGACGGCCTTCCCTCCTTTGAACGGGAGAAATGCATCCACTGCGGCGCCTGTCTCTGGAACTGCGGCCAGTCCCCGGACGGCGTCCACTCCAACATCGACTTTCGCGCCGGCGCCGGCGGGCTGCACTCCGTGGAGAACTGAGACCTCGAAAGCATGCAACTGATCAAGATGCTCGGCCCACCATCGATCTTGTCATCCTGAGCGACCCGACGCTGAGCATCGCGAAGCGGAAGGGAGTCGAAGGACCTGCTTTTTAATTTGTACCGGGGCACCACTTCAATCGCGCCGCGTGAACACAGGTGCAAGGGCTTTGAAGGGTACTGGCTTTGAAGGGTACGGGCTTTAGCCCGTACATTGACTGGCCAAAATGAATCGGGGCTACAGCCCCTGAGGGAATACCTGAATGGCGACACAACTTCACATCGTCGTTTGCGCCGGCATCGTCCCCGACCCGCTGCAGACGCTCGAACCCATCACCACCCCCACTGGTCCCGGCCTCAAAAACGAAATGGTCCTGCCCGCGGTCCTCGACCCCTGGGCCGCCAGTGCTCTTTATGAAGCCGCAGCCCTCGCCGCCAAGAATCCCGGCAGCAAGCTCTGGCTGGTCTCCCTGGGCCCCAAGGCCAAACTGCAGCAGGTCATGATGACCGTCGCGCAAAAGGTCCCCTTTGAACTGGTCTCCGTGGACGGACCCCTCGGCGGATTTCCCGATGCTCACTCGACAGCCCAAATCCTCGCTGAAACCATCGCCACCATTCCCGGTCTCGACCGCTCGAAGCTTTTCCTCTTCGGCGGGTGGGAGTCGGCCACGCGCGGCGCCGGCGTCACGCTTCAAATCGTCGGCGAGCGGCTCGGCATCACGGACCAGTTCCAGGGCGTCGACCAGATTACGCTCCGCGATGATGGAGGCTTTGAGGTTCTGGAACGCGTCGAAGGTGGCAAGCACCAGGTCTCGGTCTGCGCGGGAGCGCCTGCCGTCCTCGGCTGGGCCACCGGCAGCCTCCCTGAGCCGCGCAATAATCCCCAGATCGGCATGGCCAATATGCGCACCCTCATGCCCGCCCTGCAAAAAGCCAAACCCGTCACGCTCGCCGCCAACGGCCTGCGCTACGTCTCCGTCGCACTACCCAAACAGCAGCGCACCACACGTGTCGTCAAAGACCTCACTCCCGACGAGATCGCCGCCGAGCTAGCCGCCTGGATTGCAGGCGAATGAAGCAATGAAGCAGATCGCAGTGAAGGGTACGGGCTTCAGCCCGTACATCCAGCGCATAAATACATCCGGGCTTTAGCCCCTGAGGGAATTCAAGGCATGGAATCAATACTCGTACTCACACACGCAGACGAAACTGGAGCAGCCCTGACTAAAGCCTCCCTCGAAGCCGTAACCGCCGGTCTCGCGCTCTCCGCCAACTTGAATGCCACACTGGCCATCGGCATCGTCGCCTCCGACCCAACGCACCTGTCGAAGAGCCTGCCGTCCGCAAGACTACTGGCCGTCGCCGGCGAAGCCTTCGCCCAGCCCCGCTACTCCACCGACGCTGCTGCCTGCGAAGCCCTCTGCCGCGCCGCCAACGCCACCATCGTTCTGGCCCCCGGTAGTTCCCGCTTCACGCGTATCGCCGCCGGAGTCGCCCACCGCCTCGGAGGCTTCGTCGATACGCACATCGCCTCAATCGCCGCCACTCCAGCACTTGAGGCCACCCGCTGGTTCTATCGCCAGCGCATTGAAGCTGTCCTTACGCGTGACACGCGCCCATGGTTTCTGCTGCTCGATGCCGGCGCCTACTCGCCCTATGCAGGAGAACCCACCTCCGCGCAAGCCGAACACATCGCCGTCGAGTTGCCCGAGATACGCACCACCGCCACCGGGCTGCGCGCGCCGCAGCAAGGAGCTCAGACCATTCGCCCCGATGCCAAGCTCCTCTTCGTTGCCGGCGCCGGCTGGACCAAGAAGCAGCCCGACGGCCAGACCCACACCGCCGAAGCCGCCGACCTGATCCTCGGCTTCCTCCGCGCCACATCCGCATCGCTGGGCAGCAGCAAATCGCTCGTCGACCAGGGCGGCGAGGGGCACTCCGTGCTTCCCTTTCTGACGCATCTGAATCAGATCGGGCAGACCGGTGCAACGCCGCGCCATCCCCAGGGTCTATCCACCTGCTGCCACGGCGAGGAACCCCACGTTGTAGGCTGGCGCTTCATCGCCGAGCGCCGCGCCATCTCGCTCGACCCCAACTGTGGCTGGACCCGTGGCAAAGCCGACGTCGTCTATGTCGCCGACGCTTTCCAGGTCATTGCCAAACTGAACGCGCTGCTCGATGCCGGCAAGGTTTAGGAAACCTCCGAGCAAGGTGTTCGTTCGAGTTTCCCATTCCCTCTGGAGTAGCGCCGGTCTCTAGACCGGCCGTCGAGCGGGACTCCAGGCCCGCTCTTTGTCAGTCGCGTTGATCGCCGGCGGCGTGGACGCCGCCAGAACAGCCGGTCTGGTGACCGGCGCTACATCGACGGCGGACATTACTTACGCAATTTGCGGCACGACTGAAGTCGAGCCCTTTCAAAACAGCGGCTGAAATTGAGTTCTCCCGCAATGTACAGGGCCCGTACCTTTCGCTTGAAACTCAGTCTGCAACCAGGTTCTTAGATCTTGAGCACGGCCGGCAGCGACAGGGTCCCCATCATCTCCTGCATCGCCTTCTCATCGTTCGCGATCGTTGCCAGCAGCTTCTTCTTCAGCTCATCGCGTTTGCCATAGAGCCGCAGCGGTTCCGGCGGGTTATGAAGCAGATCCTTGCCGACCAGTGCGCGAACGATAAAGGGCATATAGGTCGAGTAGTCGCCCTGCATGCTTACCGTCTGCGTCGTGTACGTCTCTGGATTGACCTTGCCCCAGGACACTGCTTCGGCCGGCGCGCACGATGACAGACTGCCATCCGTCACAGGCGACGAGACGA
>CAYUJM010000131.1:0-12365 GCA_964445025.1 uncultured Occallatibacter sp.
CCCTCAACGGCACCATCATGTCCGGCGCGCGCATTCCCTATGCTGCCGCCCGCGACCGCCTTTTCTTCCGCCAGTTCGCCCACATTCATCCCCGCTGGCAGTCGCCCTCCACTTCGCTCATCGTGCAAGGACTCATCTCCACCGTTCTGCTGCTGTTCCTCAGCCGTTTCCAGCAGTTCTTCGAATTGGCCGTCTTTGCCGAGTGGCTCTTTTACATGCTCACCGCCACCACAGTCTTCGTCTATCGCCGTCGACGCCCCGACGCCCCACGTCCGTACAGAGTGTGGGGCTACCCGCTGCTGCCGGCCATCTTCGTCCTCTGCGCCACGGCCGTCCTCATCTCCAGTTACGCGGGCAACCTGAAAGGATCGCTCCTCGGCACCGCACTCATCCTCCTCGGCCTGCCGGTCCTGTGGCTTGTGCGCGGGCTCCATCGAAGCGCCTCGCCGGCATGACATCTTCTTTTTTCAATTCAAGATTGCCGGACACCAGTTTCCGCATCCCCTGCTTTACCTGGGACATCTCACAACCGATGCTTTCCTCAACTCCGGCTTCCCCTGCTCCCTCAACCTCCGCAGTCGAGCGAGTTCCATCGGGCGACGGCACAGCCCTGCTGGACAACCCCATCTTCAACGCGTTGCTCACGAGCCACAGTTCTCTTGCCATCCCGCACGGCCAGGCTCGACGCTACCCGGCAGAGATCGGCCCGCTGAGCGGCGTCCCGGATCAATCCGCGGAGAGCTACCGGGACCTGCGTGTCCTGGCCGGATCCGGAGGCATAGTCGGGCTTTTCTTTGATGAGCCACCCTCGCCCCCTCCCGGATGGACACTGCTCCGCGGCGGCCTTCTCGACCAGATGATTTCGACCGAAGCAGCCCGGCGCGCGCCTGGATTGCTCCCTCTGAAAGCGGAAATGCGCCCACTCACCGCAGCCGACGCCCCTCTCATGTTGGATCTGGCAACGCTCACCGAACCCGGCCCGTTTCATCTTCGCACCATTGAACTCGGCGCATTCTTCGGCATCTTCCATGGATGCCAGCTTGTCGCCATGGCTGGGCAGCGCCTCAGCCTGCCGGGATTTGTCGAAGTCAGCGCCGTTTGCACGCATCCCGACGCGCGCGGCCGCGGCTATGCTGCCGCGCTCATGACCACCGTGATGGAGGATATTCGCGCCCGCGGCAAAACTCCCATCCTCCATTCCTTCACGAGCAACGCTTCAGCCATAAGCGTCTATCGAAGCCTCGGCTTCAAGCTCCGCCGCAACTTTCATCTGGCCGTTCTTCAATGTGACCTTTGATTCATTTGCGTGGTTGCACACGGTCCCACACCCCTTTTCAGCCGGAAACCACCCGCGATATCATGGAATGGATGTCGTTTCCGATTAAAACCTGTGTCCTTTGCGGGGAAGAATTTGAACTCAGGCCGGACAAACCCGGCTTTGCCAACCGCTGTCCCGAGTGCAGCGCTCCTGAAGCGGCCAACGAATCCGGCAAGCCCTCCCTCGACGCGGGCGCAATGAAGGCGGACAGTGGATTGAATGCCGAACGCCGCCGCGCCATGCGCGATCTGCTCTATCGCAAGGAGAGCTGAACTTCGGCCTCTCGAATCCGCGCCTGAGCCGTTCCCTTCATCTACCATCAGATGAGGCTATGCCCTCGAAACCCAGGCTCGGACAAAACTTTCTCAACGACGCGCAAGCCATTCAGCGTATCGCCACGTCGCTGGGCGATCTGTCCGGCCGCACCGTCGTTGAGATCGGTCCCGGCGCAGGCGCTATTACCGCGGCCCTCGTGGGCCGAGCCGCCCACGTCGTCGCCATCGAGCTCGATCCGGCTCTTGCCTTACATCTCCGCACGGAATATTCGACCGCCAATCTCACCGTCCATCAGCAGGACGTGCTCTCCTTCGACTTCGCCGCCGCATCGGCGCAGGCCGGGCAGCCGTTGCTGGTCTTCGGCAACCTGCCCTACTACATCACCTCGCAAATCCTGCTCAAACTTGCCGCCAGCCACGCGGCCATCGACCGGGCTGCTCTGATGGTTCAGCGCGAAGTGGCTGATCGCGTCACCGCGGCGCCCGGCTCACGCGACTACGGCCTGCTCTCCGTCACCGTCCAGTTATTCGGTCCCGTCACCAGCCTCTTCACGCTGCCGCCATCCGCCTTCTCGCCGCCGCCCGACGTGCACTCCACCGTCTTCCGCTGGCGCTTCGCTCCGCGCTTTAAGGAACTTGGCGTGGAAGAGCAGAGCTTTCTTCCCTTCGTCCGCACGGCCTTCGCTCAAAAGCGTAAAACCCTCTCGAACAATCTCCGCGCCTCCGGCATCGCTCCTGGCGTCATCACCTCGGCACTTGCTCGCGCCTCCATTGATCCCCGCGTCCGCGCCGAACAATTGCCAATCGAGACTCTCGCCGCTCTCTGGAACGCTCTTCAAGCTGTCAACGCCGCCGTATAACTCGATAGCTTCATCTCCATCGAAGGATGGACCCCTGAAGGAATCCTCGCAACACTTCACTTAGTCCTGTGTCTCCATGGATGTGAGCGCGGACCGGCACAGAGCTGCAAATCAAACCGCCGCCTCCCAAGGAGATGCACCCATGAAAGTTTCTCTGTTAGGCGTCGGGCTTCTAGCACTGACTTCCACAGTTGGCTTTGCGCAGGCAGCACCAGCACCCGCTCCTGCTCCCATCGAACGCCATGCCGCCACCATCAACCAGCGACGTGAACACCAGCAGCAGCGCATCGCGCAGGGCATTCGCACCGGCCGCCTCAACGCACGCCAAACCGTGCGGCTGGAGCGCCGCGAAGCCTCCATCGGCCGCCAGGAGCGCCATATGCGCGCCGCCAACGGTGGCCGCCTGAACCGTGGTGACCGCGTGCGGCTCAATCACCGTCTCAACCGCACCTCGCGCGCCATCTACCGCGCTAAGCATCGCCGGTAAGAAACTAATCCACCTGAAAGTCCATAACAGCAAGGGCCGCCCAGTTATAACTCGGGCGGCCCTTGCTGTTATGTTCAAACGATTTAGCTTGATAACTCATTGCGGAATGTGATATAATAAGCATCGGGAGATAGTCATTCGCCCTCAGCGAACCTGGCATACGGTGCCGCGACCGATTAACTCTGCATAACAACTCGCTCCGCTCCTAACCCGGGGCCACAAACGCCGTTCGAATTAAAGGGAACAACCACGATGTCTGCCTCTTGCGCTCCATCGCAACTCTATCTGCTGCAGTTATCCACGAGCTCCGTACCGATCGGCGCAGGCCGTACACTGCAAATGGTCCTCGGCTGCTATCTGATCAAAACCGCCGATGGATGCCATATCCTCATTGACACCGGAATCGCGCCTGACGCAAGACCCGCCAGCGCACCGCCACCCGACAATGAATCGAACGTGATCCAACAACTCACAGCCCTTAGGCTGCGCCCGGAAGACATCGACACGGTCATCTGCACGCACTTCGACGTCGACCATGCCGGATTTCACGACTCATTTCCGAGGGCCGAATTCATTGTCCAGCGCACGCACTATGAGCAGGCGCGCGGCGGCCACCCGCGCTCTGCCGCAGCGCGCTCTCATTGGGATCACCCGTCCCTGCGCTATCGGCTGATCGACGGCGATACGGAACTTCTGCCCGGCCTCTCATTGATCGAGACAAGCGGCCACGTCCTCGGACACCAGTCGGTTCTTGTCCGCCTGCCCCATACCGGCCCGGTACTGTTGGCTGTCGATGCTGTAATGATGAAGCGCCTTTTTACGCCCGAACGCTCAGCATGGCCCAACGATGAAGACGAAGACCAGCTCCGCGCCAGCACCCAGAAGCTGCTCGAAATTGTGGAACGCGAAAGAGTCTCGCTTGTCGTCTTTGGGCACGACGGCGAACAATGGCGATCACTCAAGAAGCCCCCTGACTTTTACGACTGAAGCGAGCGGTGCTAAGCATTCAGGATCCACCGATGATTGAGCAGCAAAAAAAACGGGCTGGAAACCTCCAGGAAAGGTTCCCAACCCGCAGTCATCGCAGTAAAAATCTGCCCGCTCTAAGAACTCGTATCCGAAGCCTTAGTGGTGCGAACCACCACCGCCGCCGCTTGCGTGGGCCGCGCCCCCTCCGCCTCCGCTAAACCCACCACCGCCGCTTGACGCGTGGCTCGCGGGCGCCCCAGCAGAAGAGCCCCGGTTGGCGGCGCCTGAGAACGTAGCCGTACGCTGACCGGCGCTCGAATTCCTTGCGCCCGGTGTATTCGTGGCTCCCGTTCGGTTGGTGCCAAAGCTCGGGCCCGCGACACGAACCTGGCCGTTCGAAACCACGGAGCGCACATACGACCCTGCCGTGCCGTTCACATACCCCGAAGCCGAGTGGTCGTACACCGGCCGTGGACTCAGCGGATGCATGGGCTGTGTGGTATATCCCGCAATCTGCACCACGGTGGTCCTGTCGCGCGCCGGCAATGCGCCGCCCGGGCCTGCCAGGTGCCGGTTTACCGCGATCAATCCCGTGCCTCCAACCCCCACCGGCCTTCTGGGTGGATGCGGGCGCAGCGGCGGGCGATATCCGCCATAACCGTTGCCGATGTTCGGGCCATAGTAGCCCAGTCCGCCAAACCACCACGGATTGCAGCCGCCCATCCCCGGCGCCCAGCCCCAGCCAAAGCTGTCATACCAGTTCCACATGCCGCACTGGTACGGCAGATATCCCCATGGGTACCCGGAGACCCAGGTATACCCATATCCCGGCGAATTCATCCAGTTGCCGCTCCCATAGGGGTCCCACCCAGGGTTCGATGCGTCATACGGCGACCAGATATATCCCTGCCCCGGCACGTTGTACCAGTTGCCGTTGGAGTCCAGATCGTTCCATGCCGGGTTGCTGCTCTGGGCATAATTCTGTGTAGCGCCCGTCCTGGTGGCGGCCTCCGACGTCAATACCTGGTCGCGATCGGAGTTCCATGAGTCCCAGGAGTCCGGCTCGATGGTCTCATTCAGCGTATAGCGGGAATCGTCGCCCGCGCTCAGCGCTACGCTCTCCCCGCCGTGCAGGTCCACTACCAACGCGGTGCCGCGCTCCAGGTGCGCATTCCCTGAGAAAACCGCCAATTCTCCGGGAGCGTTGTCCAGGTTGATGCGCATCACGGTGAATCCGTTCGCGGTGACCGCGCTCTGTCCAAACCTCACGCTGATGGTCCCGGACTGCCCCGCGCCCTGCACCTCAAAGTACCCCAATCCACCTTCCAGCGTGATCTCCGCCGCTCCATTGGCTCCCGACCCGCTCAGCACCGTCAGCGTCAGCGAGCTGTTCGGAGACAGCCGCGCCACGCTGCCGTCTTCAAACTGAATCTCCGCCCGTCCGTCATCCCCGGTGGTCACGCGCGTACCCTCGAACAGCGGCGCATTGGCCACCGCCGCATCGGTAATCATCTGGCTTCCCTTGGAAAGCTGCACCTGGCCGTCTACGCTGCTCAGCCGCACGGCGCGCGCTCCCTGGCCCGCATCGTCGGCTCGTCCGGCCGGCGCCAGTGCTTGCGCGCCCAGCGCCAGTGCCGCCAATCCAAGCAGCCAGGCGCCCACTCTCCGCCCCGTCGTTCCGCCGCGATTCTCAACGCTCCGCTCATTGCCGCTCATCGAGTCCTGCCTTCCCATCGCTCCCCATCGTGCCGGCGATCTGCCCTGCAGGGCAGCCCAACTCACCATTGGACATTGCCCTGTAAGCAAAGTTACTCCTAAATTTCGTTTCCGGCCCGTTTATCCTTCCGCGCGGGCCAGCAGCGCCCGGGCCCGTTTCCTGACCCGCTCCATCACCCCGGGATCGTCCGCAAGCCGTTCCAGAATGCCCCGGATGGTGCAGATCTGCTGTACCCGCCCATCCCCGGCGGCCTCCACCAGATACTCCATCTCCTTGTCCAGCCCCAGGCGGTCGTGCTGCAACAGGGTTTCCAGCCGCGCGCCCTCCACAACCGTCTCGCCCACCGCCACAAGCGATTCGCCCAGGTTCTGTATGTCCTTGTCCTTCGAGAAATTGAAGGTGCAGCTGCCCGTGCCGTCCGGCCCGCTATAGGTCAGCTTCTTCCATCCTTGGAAGGCCACCTTCAGATGGGCCTCACATCCCGCGTTGAAGTACCGGTGCTGGTGAACCGTATCAAAGACGTGGCCCGCGAACTCCGCGCTCACCTTGATGTCGCGGTCCACGTTCGCCGCCTCAAATCCTCCTGTTGGGTCAGGCGGAGCGTTGCCGCGCTCGGAACGGAAATGTCCGTTTCCATCCGGATGGAGCGTCAGAACCCAGTGCGCCGGCGTCAATGCCGGATTCGAGAAGTCCACCTCCAGCATCGGTCCCGCGCCGCCCCGCGCCGGCATGACCAGCGCCAGCGCGGCCAGCGACAGCCACCAGCGCCTCATCGACCCACCTCCAGCCCGATGCCCTGGGCGGCCAGCGTCTGGGCCGTATGAATGTGGCAAATCGCAATGGCCAGTGCGTCGGCGGCATCCGCCGGCTCTGGTACCTCGCTCAGCCCCAGAAGTCGCGCCACCATAAACTGCACCTGCTCCTTTTTGGCTAATCCGTACCCCACCACGCTTGACTTGATCTTCAGCGGCGCGTACTCGGCCACCGGCAACCCCCGCGTCGCCGCTGCCAGCAGAGCCACGCCCCGCACCTGTCCCAGCTTCAACGCGCTCTTGGCATTCACTGAGTAAAAAACCTCCTCGATCGCCACCGTATCCGGCGTCCACCGTTCCAGTTCCCCGCTCAGTTCTCGAAACACCTGCTCCAGCCGCTGCGCTGTGGAAAGCGCCTTCTTCAGCCGGATGGCGCCCATGGCCTTCAACGCCAGCTTCGGCTCGCGGCCGGTGTCAGCCGACTCGACGACCCCGTAGCCCGTGACCTCCGTGCCGCAATCGATCCCGAACACCCGCATCGGGTCCAAGTTTACCGCAACGGCTGTCCGGGACGCAGCCGCCACAAACAACAACGGCCTGAGCGCAATGCCCAGGCCGCTGCCGGTGATCTGTTGGGATTGGACTAAGGCCATCGCGCTGCCGCGAGTGCCAGGGGCCCAGCGGTTGATTTCCACCGCGGGTGCAACCATGGGGTCTGGGGCGCGATGCCCTAGGCCTCAGTCACCTCACGTACGATACAACTGGAACAATCATTCTTCATAGGCTGGATCAACCTCCTTTCCCGTGTATCGCTAACCTAACGCAACCGCCGGGTCGCGTCAAGCGCGCGATACACAGGTCCGGTTCTGTTCCCGCCAATCGTTCTACCACCCGAAATGGTCGTTCCAGGGATCTTCCCACGATCCAAATACACCCGTTTCATAGGTCGCGGAACTCCACTGGCCACTGACAACGAACTCGGCCGAGGGGTCGCAACCGGCAAGGCTGACGGTTATCGAAGCGCTGGCTTTTCCGCTGACTGGAATATCGCCCAGCACAAGCGGGAAGCTCGTTGGAGATGTGATCACCGGTGAACAACGCCGGCCCCATAGCTGCTCGAGCTTGAACGACGTGATCTGGGTGGCATAGGCCGTGCCGGCATCGCCGTTGGTTGCCGTCACCGTCCAAGTCCGCGTATCGTGACTTCTGGTTGGATTGGAGACGGTGAGTTTGAGCCCGTAGCCAGGCAATTGCGTGGGATCGACAACGCCCCAGTAAGCCGGCTTGGCCTGCAACCCCATGTTGAACGGGAGAGGATAATCGGTGCGCGTGACCGGGAAGCTGTCCAGCCACGTGTCGTCATCCGCCATGCCCCAGAAGGTGACGGCGCTGATCTTGTGCCGCAAGCGCCGGAAGACCTCGAAGTACTGCTTATAGAGCCATCCCTGCTCCGCAAGAGCCGACGGTGGAATGCTGTTGCCGTAGTTCGACGTGGTGTCGCCGGCGTTGTAGACGCTCATATCCAGCTCGGTCACCTGCTGATCGATGCCGGGGAAATTCCAGGCCACGGTCTCGATCGCCCGGGCCATCGACTCGGGGGTCGGGTAATTGATCTGGTTGTGCATCTCATGGCCGATTGCATCGACCGGAACTCCTCTTTCGTGAAGCTCGCGCACTACCTTCACCAGACACGCCAGGCGCGCCGGATCGGTGGTGCTGTATTCGTTGATAAACAGCTTTGTGCCTGCAGGGGCATACTGCTTGGCCGCGTTGAACGCCACATCGATATAACTTGCGCCCAGCACCTGGTAGAACGGCCCATGTTCCAGGCAGTCTGTTTGCGTTGGATCGAGCGGCTCGTTCACCACATCCCATGCGTAGACCTTGCTGCCGAAGTGAGTCACCTCGCTCTGGATGTGCTCCTGGATGTTGGAGGTAACCAGAGCCTGATTCGCGGCCGAATTCGTCCCATCCCCAAATGCATACGACGGAGTCTGCGCGCCTGTTGACCACACCAGGTTCTGTCCGCGTACCAGCATGTTCGCGCACACCGCTTCACCAACCTCGGCGTCGCCGTTGGTGTAGTCGTAGCTCCCCAGGCTGGGTTCGACCGAACTCCACTTCAGGTCGTTACCCGGCGTCATGCTGTTGAAGTGCATGGTCAACAGTTGCGCATGAGGTCCGGAAAGGTCGGTCGTATCCACGGCCGCGCCGATGGGGAAGAGGTCGGAGTAAGTTTTGAAGATCGAGGGAATGTTCGTTTGAATGGTTGGCGGCGAAACATAGCTGAGCTGGAAGTCGTCGATGTAGAACGATGCAAAGTCGTTGCCCGTAGCTGGGACAGTCTGGAAGTAGAGCGTAGCCTGTCCCTGGTCGTAGCCGCTCGACATGGTGTAGCCGGTGACACTGATCTGGTGCCAGTTCCCGTCGGCAGGCACAGTTACACCCGGATAACCCGTCACGCTTGGATAACTTGTGACTCCATCCAGCGTTGTTTGCAGGCTTATGTTGATTACGTGGCTCGATCCGTCGGCCGGTGTCATCATCACCCATCCACTGACGTTATATTCCGAGCCCACATACATCTTGTTGCTCACGCTGATAACGGGCCCATCCCAGTTGCCAATGCGTCCCGTGGTTAAGAGAGCGTGCGTGTCGCCATTGGGATCGTCCACTGGCGGCGCAACATTGGTCACAGTCGAGGCGCCCGAGCGCGAACTCCAGCCGTCCAGGCCGCCGTCGGCAAAGGTCGTTGTGATGCCCGAGTTATCCTGCTGGCTCGGACTGAGCGGCGCAGGCGCCAACTCGCCGATGGTCACGTCGTCGATGTAGAAGGAATCGGTGGCGCTGCTGGACTGAATGTAGAGAACAAGGCTCGTCGGCGGACCTGGCAAATTGCTGAAGCTGAAGGTGCCCGAGACTTTGGTCCACGCAGTGCTCGAAAGCGCACCGGAAGTTGCAATATTCGCGTAATTGCCGGCCGTGGCGCAGTCTGCTGTCTTGGTCGAGATTGTCACCGTGGGGTTGCTGCTGTCAGGCGCCGCCAGCAACACGTAAGCGGTCACCTGGTAGGTTGCACCCGCCACGACATTCGGAACGCTCAACAGGTTGAGGCTGGGCCCCATGTATCCGGCAGTGCGGTTGGTCGTAAGCAGGCTCAGCGTGTCTCCGTTCGGATCAAGAATCGGCGGCGCGGTGTTTGTCAGTGTTACCGATCCAAAGGGCGCCCAGCCGTCCAGGCCGCCGTCGGCGAATGTATAACTCGCGATCGGCGTACCACCAGGAGGCGGCGCTGTCTCGGTAATCACCACGTCGTCCAAATAGAAGGACTGCGCGGTGGTCGCTCCGACTAATTGTGCGTAAAGCACCAGGCCGGTTTCAGTGGCGCTGACATTGTAGCTTCCGCCAATCTGCGCCCAGCCCGAGTCCGTGACGGCTATTTCGTATCCCCCGACTGTGTCGTAGCAGGTGCCGCCGGAGCAGCTCGGATCGCTGCGCTTGATGGTGAAGTTTGCGTTGCTTGGGCTCTCACCGCTTGTCAGCTGGACCCAGCCGGTGATCGTATACTTGGCGCCCGCCAGCAGCACGGTGTTCAGTGAAATGGAAGGCCCGCCCGCGCCGCCGGAGTTTGTCGTGGTCAGCAGGCTGTGGGAGCCGGCGTAGGCGGCTGCGGTCGTCGCCACAGGCGTACTGGCGCCATTAAACGAGGTCCAGCCATCGGCTGTCCCGTCTTCAAAGCTGTAAGTCGCTACTGTCTGCGCGCTGGCATACGTGGCGCAAAGTAGCACGAGGAGCGAAATGACGCACGGAAGTGCGGAGATCCGCTTCAAAAGCAAGTTTCGGGTGTAGTGTCTGGCTGTACAAGACATGGCGGGGACTCCTTCGCTCGCAGACGGTCGCATCGCACGGCTCCGCCCCGCGGCAACCCGTCCGCTTCAGCGTTCATGCGGGTACTAATTCGATTTACCTCGCGACCGAAATATAACCGCGCAACAGATTGCTTTGTCAAGTTAATTTCGCTTCGAGGCTCAATCGTCCGGCCTTTTCAAACGCGCGCGGCGCTGCGGCGGTGATTCTATTGCAGAATCACCCGCACGGAAAGAAGACAGTATGAGGGGTTGGCAGGCGCACGGGCCTCCCGCGGCGCTCGATGGAACCCGGAAACCAGCTCTTAGACCAGCGCCAGGTTCAGATTCTCGATCGCCTCGTCAATCTCCTGCGTGTTCTTGTAGCCCACCGTCACGCAGTCCACGCCCGCATTCTGGAACGCAAAGCGCATCGCCTTCTGCCGGTCTTCGCGATTGAAAACACCCTCGCCGATCAGCTTCATGCTGATCACGCCCATGCCTTCCCTCTTCACCTGGTGGACGTGCGCGACAACTTCGTTCACGTTGCCCAGGTCAGGCCCGTCTGGAATCTCGGCATCCATGCGCGTCCCGTTGTGATTCACGCGGATCATCGCCACATCCAGCCACTTGTTGCCCGGCACGAGCCGCAGCGCCGGCAGCCCATGCACCGACGCGCCATGGCTCACAATCGTCTTCTTCTCTTCCGCGGCAAGAATCGCATCCTGCCAGTGCGTCGTGTCCTGGGGCCAGGTACCCGTGTGCTGCCAGTGCAGCAGCATAATGTCCACGTACTCGGTGCCAATTCCCTTGCGGAGCTCCTCGAGTTTCACGTGCGGATCCACCTGGTGATAGGTCGAGACCTTGGTCATGATGCGGTAACTCTCCCGCGGCAGCCCCCTGAGCGCAATTCCCAGCATGCGTGGTGTATCGCCGTAGGACTCAGATGTCTCAAAGAAGCGGATCCCGCGGTCATAGGCGTAACGCACCAGGCTCGTAAACTTCTCCTGGCCCAGGCTCTGCTGCACCTGCCCGCTCATGCTTCCGGTGCCAAACGCCAGCCGCGTCACCTTCACGTCCGACCGTCCCAGCGTCACCCAGTCCGTAGCTGTCCTGCGCTCGGCCAGCACCAGTGTTCCTGTGCTTGCCAGTGCGCCGGCCACAAGCCCGGCCTTGAGAAATTCCCGTCTTGAGTGGTCAACCATGATTTACCTCCGCATCGGCTCCAGGGGAAGCCGTTTGCCCGGATGGTACCACATGCCTGTAAAATCCGTTGCCATGGAAACACAACACTATTTCTTCAAGCTCATTCCGCCGCGGCCAACCTTCCCCGCCGATATCACCTCCGATGAGGCTGCTTTGATGGAACGGCATCGTGTCTACTGTGCCGAACGTTTTGCTGCTGGAAAACTGCTCGCCTACGGTCCCGTGTTGGTTCCCGGCGCCGCATTCGGCCTGGCAATTCTTGAAGTCGCAGACGAAGCGGAGGCCCGCAACTTCGGCGACAACGACCCTTCCGTGCTTGGGGGCCTAAACCGCTTTGAGATCCATCCCATGCGCCTCATCGCCTCCCGCGCAAAATCCTGATCCCTGTTCCCTGTTCCCTGCCCCTTCACCAGCTGTGCAGCCACTCCTCGTCCCGACCGATGCGCACCGGAGCGCCGAACAGCTCGCTCAGCCGAGCAGCGGTCAAAAACTCTTCGCGCGCCCCGTCGCCAACAATTCGTCCGCCGCGCATCAGAATCACACGCTCAATCTCGGGGAGAATGTCTCCCAGGTGATGCGTCACCAGAACCAGTCCGGTTCCCTCCTGCGCCAGCTTCCGTAGCGTCTCCCGCAGCTCGCGCTGCGCCGCCAGGTCGAGCGCATTCGACGGCTCATCCAGCAAAAGTTGCCTGGGCCTGTGCACCAGCGCCCGCGCGATCACAATCCGCCGCTTCTCGCCGGCCGACATCTCGCCCACCAGTTGCTCCGCCAGGTGCGTAGCCTCCATGCGTTCCAAAGCCTCCCACGAGCGCTCGCGCATCTCCGCCGTAACGTGCAGATTCGGCCACAGCGTGGAAGCCGAAAAGAATCCGGCCGTCACCGCATCCAGCCCCGTGGTGACCGCCGTCCGATCGCCCGGCAACTCCGCGCCCACCA
>CAYUJM010000132.1:0-12342 GCA_964445025.1 uncultured Occallatibacter sp.
CTTGCGAACCAACTGATTGAATGTAGGCAAACTGAAACTCCTTACCGCGTCAAAAAACCATGCAACATCCAGATTCACTCGCAGCCGCGCGCAGGTCCTTCGGACCTCCCTTGCGGTAACGCGCACCTTTTGCCGGCGAGCGCACGCGCGCAGAAGCCCTATTGTTGCTGCTTCGCGTCTGCCTTCGTTCCAATCTCAGACGAGAACCGGGACGGTGGCCGGGCGTTTTCCCGCTTTTGGCGGGTAAAGCCAACTCCGTTTCGCGGTTCCGGCCCGCATAGCCCTCCAAGGTGGAGAACGCGCGGACTCCGTAGCGATTCATCCCTGCCCTCTGCAAGAAGAGAGCCATTCCGGGACTTGTCTGGCCGGTTAACATCACCTGGCCCTGGACTGAAACCCTGGCCAATTCCTGCCTGGCCGGGCCGTCCTTACGCCGACCGCCTTATGACACACGGACGGAGGCGTTCTTGCCGAACCTTCTTACAATAACAAGAAACGCGGATGGGGTCAACGGATTCGACCCCACCCGCAGTGATTTTTCCCATTCTAGTTGATCGACTGCAGCTTCCAGGCCCCGCCATCCAAGGCAAATGTCGCCGTGCGTGTTGCGCTGAGCTTGTTTCCGGGGTTGTGAGCCATGTCCTGAAGCGGCGCCGGCACTCCGTCTAGGCTGACCGACTCGCTGAACAGGGCACTCTTGGTTCCGCCCACTTCGTCCTGCGGGTCCTTTACATCCCGTGCTTTCAGGTGGTTGGTGGCCACGGTGGTGATCACTATGGAGAAATTCTGGTCGTCCATGCTCTCCGGACGCCATTGAATGGTGTCGCTCCCACCGGGAAGCACAATCACCTTCTTACCCGCATCCGACAGCTTGAAGTCCGCCCAGTACTTGTTCGGATAAGCCTTCGACCGATCCCAGTATTTGGCAGTGACACCCTGCCGCATACCAAGGTCTTTGACTGTAATGGCGACACCCACCGCCGGGCTCTGGTCATACTTGGCCTGGATCAGCGCCTGCGCCTGGGCTGCCGTAAGGTCCGGGGCCGACTTGCAGCTGCTCATCAACAAGCCTGCGCCCAGAAGTACAACAAACGCCAGGACTCTCTTTTGCATTGTGTTTTTCACTTCTCCTCCATACGCCGCACCAAGCGGTCCGAATTCGCTCGACCCGCCATTTTTACCTTACTTTCCCCCGCTGTCAATGGAGTTGAAAGTGACCCGGCTCACAGATGCTGGTTTGCTGCCGTCCAGAAGCCTATTTCCCTCACAAAAAGGCAGTTGGACCGGTCGACTCCCATCCCTCCCGCTCAACGCCCGTCGTGCTTGGTCAGCCTCTCCACCAGCAGGTCCAGAAAGCCTGCTTCGTCCGACTTGAGGCAGACCTGGGCATTGGGAGCGCCCTCCGCGGGACGCGTAAACCCTTTGTCGTCCACTTCCAGACGCATCGGCGTCGCCGGACACAGATCCGGGCGAATCGCGTATGTTACGGCCACCGGGTCAAAAAGCGTAGGCGCATCGGGATGTCCATCCGTGCCCGCTTTCCATTGGTGGTAGAGCAGCGTCAACTGGTCGGTAAGCGGCGAGCCGTGAGCGAAAATAATCTCCCGCTCTTTCGCTTCCAGGTGGATTTGGGTCGAATCCAGGGGCATCATGAAGACCGGCACGCCGGATGCCAGCAGCGCCTGGGCCCCTGCGGGGTTGCGGTTGATGTTCCACTCGGCATCGGGCGGGCGGCGCTCGCCGTTGCGTCCGTCATAGCCGCGATAGACGCTCCCGCCCATCATGACCACCCGTTTGAGGTTGCGAAATGTATCGGGATCACGCTTGATCGCCGCTTCAATATTGTTGAGCGGGCCAATGGCGATGAGGGTGATTTCGCCCGGATGGGCGCGAATCTGATCGAGCAAAAACCCGGCCGCGTCATGTGCCGCTCGCTGCTCCACCAGGTGGGCTACACCTGCCATCCTCTGGGCCTGGTCTGCCTTCCATTTTGCGGCCTCCTGCTCGCGCTGCTTCTTGAGGCGGGCCTCATCGGCCTGGCTCGAAGAATGAATACTGACCACCCCGCAACTCCGGTTCGCAAATCCACTCGCGTACGCGGCCTGTGTGAAGACGTTCTCGTGCGGCGTGGGAACGCCAGGAACGACGTTTACATCGAAGCGGCAAAGCGAACCCAGATACCGGTACACCAACTTCGCCCGCAGATCCGTATCCCCATACGCCGTCGTAATCCCCAGCAGCTTCAACTCCGGGCTTTTCAGCACCAGCGCCAGCGCAAAGGCATCGTCGATGTCGTCGCCGATATCCGTGTCCAGAATGGCCAGCTGAGGCGGCGTCGCAGCCTGTTGCTCAGCCGCCAACGCTTGTCCTGCGGAGGCAATCGCCCAGGCAAAGCACAGGAACACCGAAACCGGCGCCAAAGACAATCGCAAAATCTTCATGCACAACACTCTAACCGGAATACCCGCACGCTGCTCTGGCAAATTCGGGCTGCGCAATCGACCCCTCCTGGGTTAGCATCAAACCACGCTTCGCTCGTCTTCCTCCTCAGGCAAAAAGCCCTATGCGCATTGGTTCCGGTCTTCGGAGGTTAGCCGCAATCGCGGCGACAGCTTTGGCCTGCACAGCTTGTCTGGCTGCGCAGTCGTTCGATCTGGACCGAAACCGGGTGCCACTGGTTTCGCTCGACGGCGAATGGCGCTTCCACGCCGGCGATTCGCCCCGCGCAACCGCGTCCGCCCTCGACGCCGGTCCGTTCCTTTGGGCGCAGCCTTCCTTTGACGACTCGGCCTGGCCTCTGCTGAAGAGCGATCGCTCGTGGTCGGTTCAAGGGTACCCGGACTTGAGCGGCTACGGATGGTACCGCTTCACGGTGCGCGTTCCCGCAGGCAAGCAACCCATCGACATGCTGCTGGCGCCCATTGTCACCTCGTTTCAGGTCTTTGCCGACGGCCGGCTGGTCGGCGAGTCCGGGCAAATGCCGCCGACCCTCACTCCCAACACGCGATTCAGCTACCAGGTCTTTCCGCTCACCATGGCTGGAAGCCCTGCGGACCGCACCGTTCAGGTCGCCATCCGCGTATGGCATTCCCCGATCTGGGCGAACTACATGGGCGGGGGGCCGTATGGAGGGGGAAACCTGGCCGGCAATCCGCTCTTTGTAGCGATGGAAAGAGCCCACCAGCAGCGCGCGCGCAACATTCGATTTGTCGACTACTACGCCTACTCCATCGCTGCCGGCCTGGTCGGCCTGGCCATTCTCTGCCTGTTTTTCATCCGCAAAGCCGAGCGCGAGTACCTCTGGTTTGCCGTGATGCTGCTGTCACAGGCCACCGACAGCGCCTTCAACGTCTCGAAGGAGATCTATGCCTTCCCGCCCATCCCGGTCTTCGATCTCATCGATGGAATTTTGGCGGCGCTCAACATCTTCGCGGCATTCTGCTTCTTTTCAAAGGTTCTGAACGCCCGCGCCGGAACTTTGGGCCGAATGTTCCTCGTCCTGGTGGTCCTGAGTCCGATCGCGAACGTGTCCTACTGGCCTGGCTGGGTCTCGGTTCCATCCGGCGCGGCCATCCAGTTGGCTTTTTTGCTCCCCGCCGCGCTCTGGATCTTCTGGCTGCTGGCCAAACGCGCCATCGCCGGCAACCTCGACGCGCAACTGTTGCTGATCCCAACCTTGCTCGACGTCGGCTTCTACGTGGCAGACAACGTGGCCATCGTGCTCGGCCAGTTGGGATGGAACCGTTCTCCGCGCGTTCTGGACGTACCGCTTTCTATTCCGCCGTTCACCATGCGCCCTGGCATCCTGCTGCACCTCGTCTTCCTGCTGGCCATGTGCGTGTTTCTCATCCTGCGCTTCACCCGCGCGCGGCGCCGCGAGGTGTGGCTGGCCGGCGAATTCGAGGCTGCCCGCCAGGTTCAACAGGTATTGCTGCCGGACCAGCAGGACCAATGCGCCGGCTTCACAGTCGAAAGCGTCTACCAGCCTGCTCAACAGGTTGGCGGCGACTTCTTCCAGCAGATCAGCGACGGCCAGTGCGGCATGCTGATCGTGATCGGCGATGTGAGCGGCAAAGGCCTGCCCGCCGCGATGCTGGTCTCCGTGCTGGTAGGCGCCATTCGCGCCGAGGCTGCCCACGGCACGGACCCAGCCGCTCTGCTGCGCTCGCTGAACGACCGCATGATGGGCCGTTCCCACGGAGGCTTTACCACTTGTCTGGCCGCGCACATTACCGCCGGCGGCCTGCTGACCCTGGCCAATGCAGGCCACCTGCCGCCGTATCTGAATGGAGAGGAGGTCGGCATCCCTGGCACCCTGCCGCTGGGAATTATCGCAAATGCAGGATACGAGTGCTGCACTGTGCAACTCAAGCCCGGAGACCGCCTTGCCTTCGTCTCTGATGGAGTGGTTGAGGCGCAGTCAAAATCGAATGAACTCTTCGGGTTCGATCGCACACGGGACCTAAGCCGCCAGCCTGCCGCGGCGATCGCCGAGGCTGCGCGCGTCTTCGGCCAAACGGACGACATTACCGTGGTGACCGTTGAGTTCGTCGGCGCGACGGTTCCCGCCGCGGTTGTATAGCGGACGGTTTCGTCCGCTGCGATGCCGCGCGTCTCGCGCTGGTTCCATAACTCGGTGGTTGTGGAGCGCGGGCCGCTGGTCTTTTCGTTCCCCATCGGTGAGAGCTGGGTGAAGCTGCAGGATCGCGGCATGACCGCCGACTGGCAGGTCTCCCCAACAGCCCAATGGAACTACGCGCTGAGTTTCGATTCCGATGCGCCACAAAAGAGCATCGAAGTTAGCGAAACGGCAATTGGCGAAGCTCCGTTTTCACGCGCTCACTCGCCCGTTCGACTGGGCGCGAGGGCACGCAAGCTCCCCGATTGGCGCGCGGAAGATGGCGTGGCTAACCCGCTGCTGCAGAGCCCGGTTACCAGCGATGCGCCGGAAGAGGCTATTGAACTCATCCCCTACGCCGCGGCCAAGCTCCGCATCACCGCGTTTCCACAGTGCAAGAGCTAGCAGCGGCAGTTCAGGGCGCCGGCGTCGCCGGGCTTACCTGGTATACGTGCGATTTGGGCGCGGCGGTCTCATAGATTGAATCCTCCAGCGAGTTCTCGAAGGCATCCATCACGTCCGGCTTGCCGGGCTGTGCACCGGTTTCGGCTTTGCGAATGGCCATGCGCAGATGAATGTAATGCGCCTCGTCGCGGTCCCGCACCAGCCAGCTTACCCGTTGAGATTGCGCCCGCATCGGAGTCGCATAGTCCGCCAGGTTGATTCCTTTGGTCAGCTCTTCGGCTGGAAACGTGCCTATCGCCTGATCATCGATCTTGACCGAGTAGTTGCCGGGTTCGAGGCCGCTGACGCGCAAAGGCTCCTGATTCAAAGCCTGCTCGATGTCAGTCAGACTGAGCAGCAGCGCCTGGGTCTCGTTGCCGCGGATGAAGGCCAGCGGAAGTGCGTTCTCCTTCTCCGTCCAGTGCAGGCCGGCTTTGTCTTTCGCAACCGCGTCCACTGTGGCATTCTGTGCATCCACCAGCCTGCCCGCAGCCCCGTCAATCGTTATCGACGAGACGAGCGCCGGCGCGTTCCATCCCTTCAGCAGCGCTTCGGCCATGACCCAGTGCGCGAGCGGGTCCGGATGCACGCGGTCGGGAAGCAGCAGTTTTGCCACCAGCGGATTCTGGGCTTGCTCCTTTTCAATCGCGGCCACCACGGGTGGATTCAGATTGATGAAAGTTCCATCAAATTTCTTCGCCATTTCCTTGTCCAGATCCGCAAAATGCTCCATCACGCTGTTGTAGCCGCTCGGAAACGTCTCGGGCCTGGTTACGTCATCGAAGGGCGACGGTCCCAAGAGCGTGAGTCGTGCTTGCGGCGCGTGTTCGCGAATCGACTCGAGCAGATGCTCGTAGCCCTTTGTATAGGTGTTCTCTATCTCCTCGGTCGTCGGGCGGTAGCTCCCGTCGTTCATCCCCAGCATCACCGCAACTACCGTGGGCTTGAGCGAAAACACATCGCGCGCCAGCCGCTCGTCAATGGGTCCGCCGCCTCCGCCGGTCACGCGGTCGCCGCCCACTCCCGCGCCATAAAAATGCACGCGCATGGCAGGAAACCGCGTCGCCGTATACAACTCCACGAACTGGTTGTAGTAGTTTTGCTCCGTGATGCTGTCGCCGTAGAAGACAACCGTGTCGTTGTTCTTGAGATAGAAGCCCTGCACACCGGCAAACGGCGTTTTCGGCGCCGTGACTACGCCCACCAGCGAGTCGGCACAGCCGTAATAAAGAAACCACTGGTCATGGAAGTAGACCAGGCCTTCGGCAAAGGTAGTTCCCGCTACATATTGACCTGTCTTTTCGTAAGGCATCTCGGGCTTCAGGTCGGGGTGATCGGTCTGCGCCAACAGTTGCGCTGGATTGTGCGCGTCGAAGAGTGCCTCGCCCGCCGCGTAGGCATTCGGCCCCAGATCCGGATCGCCGCCGTCGACCGCATTCTTGCCGTTGTAGAGCACGACAATGCCTGCATCGGTCAACACCGGAGGCGGGCCGGTCTCAGGGAAGGTGCTGTCGAAGTGGCCGGCGCGCGGCCGCAGCAGCTCGATGGGATTGCTGGGGGCGACTTCGACCGGCGTCCAGTGAATAAGGTCCGTTGAAGTTGCGAGACGAATTGCGCCTTCGCCCCAGTACATCCAGTATTTGCCTTCGATTCTGGCTGCGATCAGCCGGCCCTTCACCGGATCGAGGCGGGTGACAATGCCGGCCGACTTGTATTTCAGCTCCGCGTATTTGCCGCCCGCCGCGGCCAGGAAGGCGGGCCCATATTTCGTCCAGTGCTCGAGGTCGCGAGAACTGGCGATGCCTACCGAATAGGTCTTTCGGTTCCACTGCGTATAGGTCAGGACATAGGTGCCGTCCTCGCGCTCCACAATGCGTGGGTCCTCTACTCCGCCCGGCCACTCGCGCGCTTGCTGCTTGTCCCTGGCCGGGTAAAACACCGGCGCATTCAGGCGCGTGAAGTGGATACCGTCCATGCTCTCGGCCAGGCCGAGCCGCGAGGTATGCCCTCCGATCTCCATCGCTCCGGAGTCATCTTCCGCGCGATACAGCACGTAGACCTTGCCATCGCGCACAATTGCCGCCGGATTGAAGGTGTGCAGCGCTTCCCAGTGCGCGGGCGCCTTCAGAATCGGGTCGGTAAATGTGGACTCAGCCCGCGGCGCGATCACCGGGTTCCCGCTTGCCGGCCGCGTGAAGGGGCCAATTTGCCAGGGGGCTGTCGTCTGAGCTTGCAAACTGGCCGCGCTGAACAGCGCCGAAGCCAGGAGTAGTTTTTGCAGCGTACTTGTTCCCATTGTTCTCCCTCTAAGCCGGCTCATTGAGATTCGGGGTTTCCCACCCTTTCGCAAAGGACGCGAAAGGGCGAGGCACGGGGCGTTTTGGGCTGGACATGGTTGCGTTCATTGGGCCGCATAAAAACTCAAGGCTGCGTCTCCCTGTTCCAGCAGGCGCGCGCGTGTGAGTAAACCATACCCGTCTTCCAGCGGCTCCTTTTTGCGGTGTTCGGCGATTACCAATGCTCCAGGCGCGAGCAGGCCCGCAGCTGAACCGCCGAGCAGGCCGAGGGTTGCAGCATACTCCTGAGCAGCATCGTAGGGCGGATCAAGAAATACCACATCGAAGGCAGTTTCCGGTGTCAATTTCCGCAGCACCGCGCCCGCGCTCGCCGCGTGAATCCGGAATCCCGCCGTCAGCCCCAATCGGGCCAGGTTGGCACGGAGCACACGCAAAGCCGGCTCGGCGCGCTCAACAAACTCCACCATTGCAGCACCCCGGCTCAACGCCTCGATCCCCACCGCCCCGGAGCCGGCATACAAATCCAGAAAACTCGATCCATCGATCCGGGGGGCGAGCACGTTGAAGAGCGTCTCCCGCAGCCGGTCGCTGGTGGGCCGCGTGGCCAGCCCGGCGGGAGCCTGCAGCGGGCGGGAACGGTACGATCCGGCAATGATACGCATTGTTCATCAGCATAGCCGACCCCGACCCTCTACAATCGAAACATGCGAGGCTGGTCAATTCCGCTGGGCCGCTGGATGGGCGTCGAGTTACGCGTCCATGCCTTCTTTCCTCTGCTGGCCCTTGTATGCCTTGCGCTGAGCGTAGCGGACGGCGTCGGGCGCGGTATCGGCCTGTTCCTGGTGCTGGTTGCGGCGGTGCTGGTGCGCGAGACCGCTCGCCTCATCGTCGCCGCATGGATCGGTTTGCGGCTGCGCGCCGTGCTGTTGCTGCCCATTGGCGGGCTGTTTGCCTACGCTGACCCCGAGAGCCAGGAGAACGCCGGCCGGGGAAGCACCCAGTTCATTCTGGCATTCACCGGACCGGTGACCAACTTTGCTACGGCGCTGGTGCTGGCAGCCTTATTCGCCGGAGCGGGCGGCGATTTGCACCTCTTCGACCAGCCGTTGATCACGTCTGCATATCTGTTGCGAAGCATGGTCTGGATGCAGGTCGGGCTGGCGCTGCTGCACCTGCTGCCCGCGTATCCGCTCGACTGCGGGCGGCTGCTCCGTGGCAGCTTTGCCCGCAAGCACGGCTTTGCTCCCACCGGCCGTGTCGCATCGGGCCTGGGACAGATCCTGGCTCTGCTGGCCATGATCGGCGGCATGGCGCTGCATAATTACTGGCTCATCATCGCCGGTTTTTTCATCATGATCGGCGCTCAGATCGAGGACCAGGGGGTCTTCTTCCAGTCAGTGGTAGACACAGTCCGCATGCGCGAAGTCATGCTCACGGATTTCGCCACACTCTCGCCATCTGACACGCTGGCCGACGCGCTGGTGCGCTGCGTCCACTCCCTGCAGGAAGACTTCCCCGTGGTGCGCGGCCCGCAACTGGTGGGCATCGTCTCCCGGCAGCGCATTGTGGATGCCCTGCGCAACGACGGAAACGGCTACGTGCAGTCGGTGATGTCCCGAGCCTTTCAGGTGGCGCGCCCCGAGGACACGCTGGGCACGACCATCCGCCGGCTGACGGCCGGCCACGGGCTTGCGCTCATTCCCGTAGCCGAGAGCGGCCGCGTGGTGGGCATTGTGAGCGTGCAGAACCTGATGAGCTCCATGTCGCTTCTGGCCGAGCAGCGCCGCATTGAGCGCGAGGAAGCGGAGAGCTGACGCCAGCCATGGAAACCGGCCCGAAGGCTTCGAGCGAGTTCGCAACTATCGCTCCCGGCCTTTACATTGTCGGCACGCCCATCGGGAACCTCGGCGATATCACCCTCCGCGCTCTCGACGTACTCAGACACGCCGACCGCATCGCCTGCGAAGACACACGCCAGACGCAAAAGCTGCTCAACCACTTCCAGATTGAGACTCCCACCGTAAGCTGCCATCAGCACAACGAGCGCTCTAGGGCGGCCGAGCTTGTTGAAGTGCTCAAAACCGGCGCACGCATTGCCCTTGTCTCCGACGCCGGAATGCCCGGCATCAGCGACCCCGGCGCGTGGCTGGTCACCGAGGCCATCGCCGCGGGCGTTGCGGTGATTCCCATCCCCGGCGCCAATGCCGCGCTCAGCGCGCTGGTGGCATCAGGGTTGCCTACCGCGGAGTTCCACTTCATCGGATTCCTCCCTGAAAAGGCCGGCGCCCGACGCAGCCGCCTGGAGGAGTTGGCCGCCGACACGGCACATTCCGAAGCTGCGCGAACTTTGGTTTTCTACGAGGCTCCACACCGGATTCTGGAGACGCTGGCCGATCTTGAGGCCGTCTGGGGTCCCGGTCTACGCGTAGCAGTAGCGCGCGAGCTGACCAAGCTTCACGAGGAGTTTCTGCGGTCCACGGTGGCAGAAGCCCGCCGCGAGTTGGCCGCCCGCGATCGCATTCGCGGAGAGATTACTTTGCTTGTCGAGGCGCTACCGCAAGTGCGCCAGCAGTCCGGCTCCGGCCCAGGGACGGAGAAAATATCGGCGCGTATTGCCCGCCTTCAGTCCGAAGCGGGCCTGGATGAAAAAGATGCTCTCAAGCTTCTGGCACGCGAACTGGGCCAGTCGAAAAGCGACCTGTACCGCGAGTTGCAGCGCGAGCGCGCCAAGCTCAAGACCGGGTCCCGCTGAATCCGGGAGATGCGCTCAAGAGGGCAAGCAGATCCGCTCTGCCAGTGTATTCGGCAAGATCTTGGACGGAATCATCTCGAGACTCTCGGCTCCCAACCGCTCATCGCCGTCTACTTTGTTGCGATCTCGCGAATCAACTGCTCCAGCTGGTGCCTCCTGCGTTCGCTTACATCCAGGAAGCGGATTCCTAAAACGACCTCATCCTGGATGGATTGAATCACGCCGGAGAGTCGGAACGGGAGCCCCTGAAGACAAAACTCCGTCTCCACACGCCGGTAGATGTCCACCGGGAATCGATCATGGGTGCGAATGCGGCAACCACCCAAACTAAGGTCCAGAATGCGCCCCTTTGCGGAGGAACCAAATCGGACGAGATGAACCGTGGCCTCCGAATCGACCTCGTAGCGGGGGAAAGCGCGTCGCGGGTGGGGGGCCGGCGCCGGCTGCGATTCGGGTTGAGAGGATGACCGGGTCTGTGCGAGTCCCGGCGATTCCTGTTTTCGCGCATCGACCTCATTCGCTTTGTCCATCTCGTCAAGCACCTCGGCCAATTCGTCGCGGCGGCGTTGCATCTGGGACATAAATCGGATGCCCAGCAGGCCCCGATCGCTGGTCCATTGGATTGCTCCGCTGAAACGAAAGGCTATGCCATTGATTTTAAATTGGTTTTCCACTCGGCCATGGAGGCCGGTCTGAACAGGCCCGCGAGTCTCGACACGGGCGCCTTCCAGGCTGACATCGATCACCCGGCAGTGAACTCTGGTGGAATGATCCAAAAGCAGAAGCTCGCCTTCCTCGCTCACGGAGATGCGGCGGTGTGCGCGCCGATCCGATTGCGGCTTTGAAGCGTCTTCTGGTCTCTCTTCCACTGCGATCGCTACTCCGGCAGAACTTCTGGTTGAATCAATGCCCCGCCGCTATTTCCCACGGACGCACAGGTACCGGTTCGACGGCCTCCCGGCCCTTCAAACGATCATACTCATAAAGGTCGCTCGTGGTTCCAAGCGACTCGTTATACAGGCTGATGCTCCCCGTGAGCTGGCTCAGTTCTTCGCTGAACAAATGGATGGCCTGGAGCTGAGCGGCGGTCGCGGGCAGCTCGTACTTTGAAGTCTTGAGAAATTTCTGGTAACCGCGGTCAAGCAACCGCGCCACTTCTCCGCCGAACACGGCTCCCGGCCGTTCCCAGAAAGCCACCGGCGCACCTTGACCTGGAACCAGCACCGCGCCCGCTCCGTGCTTGGTCACCAGCACGCCTCCGGCCACTCCGGCAAAGGGCGCCACATCGAACGAATGCGAGCGCAGGATCTCCAGAGTCTGATCGAAGTTCGGATTGCGGGATTTTTTCGCCATCGTTGTCTTCCAGTCTGCGAGGATGTTGAAAGAGGGATCGGCAAAAACCTCGAGCCGTTCCAATCTCGCTATCCCCAATCTCGCACAACCGGAACGTCCGCGGCAATTCCCCATGAAGGCCGGAAGCGCCCAACTCGGCACCTCCCTTGCCGAACGCATCGGCTCGACGCCGCTCGTGCGGCTGGATCAGGTCACCCGCGGCCTTGAAGGGGTTACCTTGCTGGGCAAGGCGGAGTGGGCCAACCCCGGCGGAAGCGTGAAGGACCGCGCCGCCGCTTCCATGGTTGCAGACGCACGAGCGCGCGGCCTGCTGACCCCTGGCAAGACCCTTCTCGACGCGACCAGCGGCAATACCGGCATCGCTCTGGCCATGCTGGGCGCCGCGCTCGGGTTTCCAGTCCAGTTGGCCATGCCGGCCAACGTCTCTCCGGAGCGCAAGCGCGTCCTTCGCGCCTATGGCGCACAGGTGGAGTGGACCGACCCCGACCAGGGCTCCGACGGCGCTATCCGGCGGGCACGCGAGATGGCCGGCAACGATCCCGGACGGTTTTGCTATGTGGATCAGTACTCGAACGACGCCAACTGGCTGGCCCACTATCGCACCACTGGACCGGAAATATGGCAACAGACCGGCGGCCAGATCACACACTTTGTCGCGGGACTGGGCACGAGTGGGACTTTCATGGGAACGACTCGCCGGCTCAAGGAGTTCAAACCGACGCTGCAGGCGATCAGCTTCCAGCCGGACTCGCCGTTCAATGGGCTGGAAGGGCTCAAGTATATGGGCAGCTCGATTGTTCCGGCCATCTACAATCCCCACCTGGCCGACCGGGCTCTTGAAGTGGAAACCGAAGCGGCCTACGCAATGGCGCGGCGCC
>CAYUJM010000133.1:0-12309 GCA_964445025.1 uncultured Occallatibacter sp.
GTGCGGTCGCCGCCCTTGAAGCCCGGCTCTTCGACCTGCATCTCTTCGCCTTCCAATTCACTGGTGATGCCGACGACCGCTACGACCACATCCGCGGCCTTCGCTGCGTCAATGGCCGCCTGTTGCGGTTTGAGGTCGACCTTCGACCACATCAGCTTCGCCTCTATCGTGTCGCCACCGAATCCAAATGCATACTCCACATGCAGCTTCGCCGGCTTGCCGGCTTCCAGGTGCACGCGGCCCAGCTTGGCTTCTTTGCCGTCGCCGCCATAGGATGAGGTGACGTTCTTGCCGTCGAGTTGCATGCGGAAAAAGCCGGTAGCCGCTAATCCGAGGTTGTAGTCGCCTGTCTCCCGCGCCGTCAGCATCCCATCCCAGCGAATGGCCAGTGGCTTCACCGCCGCCGCTTCCGCCGGCAGGTTGCCGGCTGAAATATCGATTGTGGCTTCCACGCGCTCGGCCACCGGCTTACTGGCTGCGGGGTTGTTCAGGTTCGACATGTCCAGCTTCGAATAGCTCGCCCTTATGCCCGGCTGGCCATCCACGCTAAGCGCCGATGCAGGCACCGGCTCCGCATCGTGGCCCAGGAACTGCGTGCCTGGAACGTAGGTGATTGTCGCTCCCTTGAACTCGTTGCGAATGCCCTCAAGGACAGAAACCGTGTGGCTGGGAGTGCCGTTGTAGTTGCCCAGCAGCACCTTCGTCTGATCGGCCAGCGTGCCCACGACGGCAATCTTGATGCCCGATGATTTTAGCGGCAGGACGCCGTCGTTCTTGAGCAGCACCATGGACTCGTTGGCCAGCTTGCGGGCCATGGCGCGATACTCGGCCGAATCCAGCAGCTTCTCGTCGATCTTGTTGTACGGCACCATTTCCGGCGGATCGAACATGCCCAGCTTCATGCGCGCCGTAAACAGGCGCGTTACGGCCGTGTCAATCTCGCTCTCTTTAAGGTAGCCCTGCTTGACTGCGTCGAGATACGGCTTGTAGTCGTGATCATCATTCACTTTGAAGGTGAAGTCCACGCACTCATTGTCCATGCCCCGGCGCAGGCTCACAGCGGAGGACTCGGCCTGCGTGGTGTTGAACTTGTGGCCGTTGTGGATGTCGAGCACGGCGCCGCAATCGGAAACCACATAGCCCTGGAAGTTCCACCAGCCGCGCAGCTGATCCCGGAGCAGGAACTCGCTGGCGCAGGCCGGCTGCCCGTTGATGCTGTTATAGGCGCACATCACGGAGCCGGCTTTGCCCTCGGTAACCGTGGCGCGGAAGGCGGGCAGGTAGGTGTCGAGTTCGTCGTGCTTGCTCACCGTCACATCGGCGTTGTGCCGCGTGGGTTCAGGCCCGGAGTGCACGGCGAAGTGCTTGGGCGTGGAGATCACGCGATAGTAGCGCGGGTCGTCGCCCTGCATGCCGGTTACGAAGGCCACGCCCATGCGCGCGGTCAGAAACGGATCTTCGCCGTAGGTCTCCTGGCCGCGGCCCCAGCGCGGATCGCGAAAGATGTTGATGTTGGGCGCCCAGAAATCGAGACCTTCAAAGATGTCGCTGTGGCCGGCGCGCACCGCCTGCACGTGCTTGATGCGTCCCTCGGTGGCGATGACGATCGCCATCTGGTGGATCGCCGGCACGTCGAATGTAGCCCCCAGGCCGATGGGCTCGGGAAACTCCGTTGTGCCGTCGCGCGCCACACCGTGCAGAGACTCGCTCCACCAGTCGTATGCCGGTACGTCGAGCCGGGGAATGGCGCGCGCCTGATTGACAAGCTGGGTGGCCTTCTCTTCCAGCGTCATGCGCCGTACCAGGTCGGCTGCGCGCTGTTGGGGCGGAAGGCCGGTATCGAGATACGCGGGCTTCTGCGCATCCTGTGCGCCGGCCATCCATGACGCGGCACAGCATGCCAATCCCAGTGTCATCGTTCGCAATCCAGGGCTTTTCATCGCGGTCCTCTTTCAGGGTTCGGGGGTCAGATAGCGGTGGAGAGGTCTCGTCGGGTGCGCTGAACCCGCAGTCCATTTTCGTCGCTGCTGGATTCCTTCCCGCTCTCCGGCTGCCAAGTTAATGCGCCTGGGAGCCTGCTGTCAAGCCATCGCCGGTTGGCGGTTTCGCCTATTGAAAATCGCTTTATCCCAAGGGAGCGAACGGCAACCGCACCGCTGCAGATCATGGAATATCTCCATCCTGCGGCTTGAAGAGTGCCGCGTAGCAGTTTCGATGTAACCTTGCTTCTTGCCGGACCGTAAGGATAGACAGAAGCCGGAAAGAGAAAGACCCCGATGGACGAAAGCCCGATGATCGAAAAGAGGACGAACTCCGCAGACAGTAAGACGCGGGTCTTCGCGATTCTGGGGACGGGCATCTTCCTTTTCGTCGCTCCGGGTACAGTGGCCGGGTATATTCCCTGGCTGATCGGCAAATGGCAGGTCCATGCGCCGTTCTTCGGCTTCACGGCTCTTCGCGTGATGGGCGCGCTGCTGATAGCCGTAGGATTCGTCATCCTGATTGAAGCATTTTTGCGATTCGCGCTGCAGGGGCTGGGAACGCCCGCACCCGTCCTTCCGCCGAAGCGGCTCGTCGTCACCGGTGGCTACCGTTTCGTCCGCAACCCCATGTACCTCGCGGTGCTATCCCTGATTCTTGGTCAAAGCCTCTTCTTCGGTGACCTCCGGCTCGCCGCCTGCGGCCTGGGTTGCTGGCTTGTGATGCACCTATTTGTATTGCTCTACGAGGAGCCAACCTTGCGGAGATTATTCGCTGAAGATTACGCAGAGTTCAGCGCCCACGTGCCCCGTTGGATTCCGCGCCCGACGTCATGGCATGAATGCAACTGATTCAAAGACGGAGGCTGCCGGCGCAATCTTGGATCGGCCGCGCGGATTTTTCCAACTGCAGCGGGAGATGGAATCCCGGTCTGCCGGAAGGGGAAGGACAATGCAGAACGAATCGAGCAGCGTCCTGAATGAGTTTCGACAAGGCGATGTGGACGCCTTCGAGACGCTCTTCCGGCAGCATCATCGCGCGGTGTTCGGCTGGATTCTGCGCATTGTGCGCAACCCGGCAACCGCCGACGAGCTGATGGTGGAAACCTTTTGGCGCATCTATCGCGCGCATGCCCGATTCGAGCCCTCCCGTGGATTTGAAGGCTGGGCAAGGCGCATTGCCACCCACGCGGCGCTCGACTGGATGCGGGCAGGACGGGCCGAAAGCGAGGCAACCGCTGAGTTATGCGCCGATCCAGCCGCGCCGGCAACTGCCGATCCCGCAGTAGCTGCGGAGATTCGTCGCAAGACAGCGCTGGCGTTTCGTCGGCTGCCGCCTAAACTGCGCATCACGGCCGTGCTCGCGGTGATTGAGGAGCAGCCGCACAAGCAAGGGGCCGAGGCGCTCGGAATATCCGTCGCCGCCGTAAAACTGCGCGTCTTTCGCGCGCTGCGATTGCTGAGGAAGGACCTGGAACAACAGGGGATCACACCATGAATGCACACGAACCAGAACGCACGGAAATGGACCGCTTGAAGAAGCTTCTGCAACAGGCTCTGCCGCCCATCGAAGGCGAGCCCGAACCCAGCCGCGATCTGTGGCCGGCGGTGCTCAAGCGCCTTGACGCCAGGCCGGCAGCGACACCATGGTTCGACTGGGCGCTGCTCGCCGGTCTCGTCGGCCTGGCCGCATTCTTCCCGGCATCGATCCCGGTGCTTCTTTACTACCTGTGAACTGCGCGGATGCAAGCGCCGCCAACCAACTCGCCTGCAGGGAGGAAGTTATGAACCCCCATCCTTATCTTCGCGCGTACCTGAGCGGCATCTTTGTGCCCACGTTTATCCTGCCAATGCTGTTGACCGTCTTCATTGTGGCGCGGATCGTGCTCAAGCTCCCGATTCCTATTGAGCAGGGGCTGGTTTTCCCTATGGCGCTGGTGCCCGTATTGTGGGGTCTGTGGAACATGCTGTATCTGTGTACCAATGCGCGCATGCATCTGTCCATCGGTTTGCACGGAGCGATCCTTCCCTTGCTCCTGATGCCGGCCGGGGCGTTGCTCGGCATCTGCCTGGGAGTGCTTGCGATCGGAGTCCACGGCGTCACCTGGTTCCGGGCCTGCGAGATCCCGTACACGCTCATCGCGCCGTGCTTCCTGGCCGCGCTGGCTGGCTACTACCTGGTGTGGAAGTACATTGTCGGCTTTGTGAACCGCGTGCTGGGCATTGCGTGAGGCTCTGCGCTTTCAGCCATGCGCGATCGATGCATTCACCCGGCATGCACAACAAAACCGCAATTCAAACAAGGAGGGAGCTATGTTTATTGCATTCCGTGCCATTACCTATGCCGCTCTCTTTATCGGCTTCCTTCTCATCTATCTGCCCGCGCGCGTCCTGTCCTGGGCAGGCGTCGTCCGGCCAACAGCGATTGGTGGCCCACAGATCGTGGGCATGATCATCGGGACCGCCGGAGCGCTGCTCGCGCTGTGGTGCGTATCCACGTTCATATGGATCGGAAAAGGCACGCCGGCGCCCTTTGACCCGCCGCGCCGCCTGGTGGTTCGCGGGCCCTACCAGTTTGTGCGAAACCCCATGTATATCGGCGCGGGAACGGCTCTCGCGGGGGCCGCGCTGTTCTATAAGTCGGGCGCTCTTTTGGCCTTTACTGCCGGCTTTCTGCTCATCACGCATCTTTTCGTGATGCTCTACGAGGAACCCACGCTGCGCCGCACCTTCGGCCCAGAGTATGAATCCTACTGCCAGCACGTTCAACGATGGTGGCCCGCGTTCTAAGCCGGCCAGCAAATGTCCGCTACGCGCCGGGCGAGAAAAAGCTTTCCAGCCCGGCGCGCTGGGCATGCGCCGCCATCGACGCCTGAATCTCCAGCGCCAGTGCAAGCGCGTTGCGACCCTGGCGGGCGGTCGCCTTCGGCGCGCGGCGCGTCCGCACAGATTCGAGAAAAGAAAGAATCTCAAGCCGCAGCGGCTCGCCCGGTGTGACTTCGGGCTTGGAAAAACTCAGGCCTGCCTTGGGTTCGCCGGAACTGGTGAATTGCGCGGCCACCTGTGCGGCCACCGCCGGGTCGATCCCAGCCATGGCGGCAAACTGCGCGATCATTGCCGGATCGATCTTCTTAAGGTCGATCTTCCCCGACGCGATTCCCTCGGCGACCCCCGGCGGCAGCATTGAGACGATCTGCGGTGGCAGCGACGCGATCAGCTCGGCCGGCGTTGTCTTGCCGGCCTCCGCGTCGACACGAATCACCAGCAGATCCTGCCGCGCATAATCAATCGAGACATACTGCCGCGGCTCGAAGAAGCGCAGCTTCCGCACCCGTTCCGTCGACACGCGCGATGCGGTAAAGTTGGCGACGCAGCCGGACTCAAGCTCCACGCGGACATTGGCGATATCCACCTTGGGCGAAAGAATGGGCAAACCGACGGCCCGCACCTCGCGCACCGGTGAGTTGGCAAAGGTGAGCACGATGTCCAGGTCATGGATCATCAGGTCCAGCACCACATCCACATCGAGAGACCGTGGCGTGAAGACCGAAAGCCGGTGTGCCTCAAAAAACATGGGACGTCGCAGCTTGGGCTCGACGGCCAGCACCGCGGGATTGAAGCGCTCCAGATGCCCGGGCTGCAGAATGCGGCTGCCCTTTTCGGCGCGCCCAATCATATCGTCAGCTTCCGCAAGCGAGGCAGCCAGAGGCTTTTCCACCAGCAGGTCGAGCCCCGCATCCAGCAGCGGCGCGGCAACGGCGTGATGATGCACGGTGGGGACCGCGACGCTGGCTGCATTGAGCTTCAGATCGGCGGAGAGCAGCGCGTCGACCGACGGAAACACAGGGATCGCAAATTTCGCCGCAGTGTCGGCGGCGCGGGCCGCGTCCGGCTCCACGACGGCCACAAGAGCAACTCCCTCGCCGGCGGCTTCCAGTTCCCTGTAGACACGGAGATGGTTGCGGCCAAATGCACCGGCGCCGGCAACGGCAACACGCAATTGGGGCTCGCCAGCTATTTTGTTGCCCCGGCCGCCGGCTCTTTGCCCTCCACGGCCTTCAAGCAGCGGCCGTAAAGCTCGAGCAGTTGCGCCACGTGCTCTTCCGGCTTGGGCGCCGATGCGCCGCTGAATCCGGTCGAGGGAGCGGCAGGGCGGCCTACGCCGGCCGTGCCAGCCACAAATTTGAGCAGGTCGAGGGCGATATCTTCATTGCGGCGGGCGCCAAGGCCCACACCGTTCAAAGCGTCCATGCGGAAAAGTCTCCAAGAGGGATGCTAGCAGATGGCGGATGAAGACGACGCCTCGATCACCCGGCCGCGCCGGCGCAGCGGAACAAAATCGCTGTTCATTTGCGGACACCCCCTCTCGATTCCGAACAGAGCCCATCCTCCCGCCCGCTCGGCCAAACAGCGGACCCGCTAGAGAAGATTGACCTTCGGCGGTTCATGGATATGGCGGCCAACGTGCTTCACTCTCAATGCAAACGTGTGTGTCCGGAGGCCCGAATGCGTGCTCTGATCCACGACCTGCGATATGCCCTGCGGCAGATGGGCAAGACCCCTGGACTGGCGCTGCTCGCCATTTTCACTCTGGCGTTGGGAGTTGGCGCCAACACCGCCATCTTCACACTGATTGAGAGCGTGCTGTTGCGGCCGCTTCCCTACCCCCACTCCGACCGGCTGCTCTACATCGGGCCGGGAGGGGAAAAGGCGGGCTTCGGGTCAGAATCGTTTTTGAACTACCGGGATATCCGTGCCCAGTCGAAGCTGGTGAACGATGTGGCAGGCTATTCGGAGGACGGCAGCGTCATCGAGACCCAGGATGGCTCCCTGAGCGTGGCCGCCCCGCGGGTGACGACCAACCTGTTTCCCATCCTCGGCGCCCAGCCGCTGCTGGGCCGCGGGTTTACCGATGCAGAAGGCCTGTCGGGAGGACCCAAGGTCGTGCTGCTGTCGGAGGGTTTGTGGCGCGGAAGCTTCCAAGCCGACCGAAACATCGTGGGGCGGGTGCTGAAGATGGGTGGAGAATCCCGGACGGTCGTCGGGGTGATGCCGGGAACGTTTCACTTCCCGGAGGCGATGGGAGCCGACCTTCAAAAGGGGGTTTGGCTCCCGATGCAACCTACGCCGGAGATGCTGAAGGATCGAGGCTATGACTTCTTCAACGTCGTGGGTGAGCTTCGCCCCGGAGTAACCGTCGCCCAGGCGCAGCGCGAGCTGGACGCCATCGCCGCACATATTTCCCTGGAGAAGGACCAAAGCCGACTCTCATTCCATGCCGGGCTTTACCAGGAAGTGCTGACCGGCCCGGTCCGTCCCGTTCTCTATGGGCTCTTCGGCGCACTGGCGCTGGTGTTGCTGATTGCCTGCGCCAACGTCTCCAACCTGCTCATCGCTCGCTGTCTTGGCCGCCGGCAGGAATTCGCCGTGAGGGCGGCGCTCGGCGCCAGCCGCATGCGGCTGATCCGGCAAATGCTCTCAGAAGGATTGGCGCTCAGCCTGCTCGGGTGCGGCGTCGGAGCGGCTCTCGCCCAGGTGGCCATGGTGGCCGTGCACAAGCTGCCGGAAGGTACCATTCCTCGCTCCGATGCAATCGCCATCCACTGGACCGTTGTGCTGGTGCTGGCCGCCATCGCCATTGTCACCACGGTCCTGTCGTCGCTGCTGCCCGCGCTCCTGGTTGCCCGCGCCAACCCGCAGGCGGCGCTGCAGGCGGCCTCGCGCGGCATCGGTTCGCGTTCGGTAAGCGGAAAACTGAGCGGCGGCCTCGTAGCCGGCGAGGTGGCTCTTTCTACACTCCTTCTGGTCGGCACCGGGCTGCTCTTCCACACGCTGTGGAATCTCGAAAAGGCGCGGCTGGGCTTTGAGACAGCCCACGTGACCACGTTCACTGCCATGCCCGCGGACGCTGCAGGCTTCTCCGAGATGGCTGTCTCAGAGGACACCGCCAATGCGCCGGCCTCCGTCGCCGCTTTGACCTACGCGCCGATGCTGGAGCGTATCAGCCACGTGCCCGGCTTTGAGAGCGCGGCGCTGGCCACCTCGCCGCCTTTGTCGGGCATGAACATCGGCACGAGCTTCTCTATCGTGGGCCAGGCGAAGGACCCGAAAAATAAGCCGCAGGCCAGCATCACGGCCGTGGGTGGGGAGTATGCCCGCACCCTCGGCACGCCGATCGTCCGCGGCCGTATGGTCGGCGATGGAGACGCGCTGAGCACGCCGTTCGTTGTCGCGATCAACGAAACGCTCGCGAAAAAGTACTTCACCGGCGTGGATCCGCTGGGCAAGCAGATCGACCTGGGCGGCAAAGACACGGGCATGATCAAGCCCTACACCATCGTCGGCGTTCTGGGCGATCAGGAGGACCGCAGCGTTGGCGGCGATCCTGATCCGATGATCCTGGTCCCGGAGCAGCAGATTCCCACCACCTCGCTCTTCTATCAGGCGCTGCTGAAAACCATGGTCAGCTTCGTGGTCAAGACACGCGGCGAAGTTCCCGTAGCGGTAGAGATGCGCTCGGTCTTCAAGCAGAACGCTCCCGGCTTTGCGCTTGACGACTTCAAATCCATGCAGGAGACCGTAGATCAGAACACCTTCAGCCAGCGGCTGGGGCTGTATCTTCTCGCTTCGTTCGCCGGGCTCGCGGTGGTCATGGTTTTCGCCGGGCTCTATGGCGTGCTGTCGCAACTGGTCAGCTACCGGCGGCGCGAAATTGGCGTACGCATGGCGCTGGGCGCAACGCGCGTGAGCGTCGCGCAACTGGTCCTGCGCCAGGGGTCGATCCTGGTGGGCGCCGGCCTCGTCGTTGGCCTCCTGCTCGCGATTGCCACGGGACGTCTGGTGAAGAGCTTCCTCTACCAGGTGCAGCCGGTGGATGCCTGGACCTACGCCGCAGTAGTCCTGGCGCTCGCCTTGATTGGATTGACCGCTGCCTTCCTGCCCGCGCGCCGAGCCGCCTCCATCGAGCCCATGCAAGCCTTGCGGGAGGACTAGGTCTCTGACGATTTGTTTTCGTACCTGCTCCATGCCCCATCCTTTCGCTTTTTGCCTGGCGAAAGGGTGGGATACCGCGAACCCCACATGCGCGAAATCACTCGGTGAGAGACCAAGTCGGACCTCCGCGATAGTCTGGAGAGGATGCGCACGGCATACATTGGGATGGGCAGCAACCTCTCGAGTTGGGCGGGGCCGCCAGAGTCCACGCTGACCGCGGCGGCGTTGCGTCTCGAATCGTTGGGCCGAATCGCCAACCGCTCCTCCCTTTACTCCACTGAGCCAGTTGGATTTGCGGAGCAGCCTCGCTTTATCAACGCCGTCGTTGCCCTGGTAACAGAGCTTGCACCGCAGGAGCTGCTCAAGGAACTCCTAGCCATCGAACGCGAATTTGGGCGGGACCGCGCGACGGGCTTCACGAATGGCCCGCGCACGCTCGATCTGGACATTCTGCTGTTTGGCGACCTCAGAATCAGTCAGCCCGGGCTGGAAATCCCTCATCCACGGCTTGGGGAGCGCGCATTCGTTTTAGTCCCTCTCAACCAGATCGCGCCCGAAATGGTGGATGCCGAGAGCGGAAAGACCGTGTCACAATTGCTGGACAACCTCCACAATGACGCTGAAGGCGAGGGCGATGCGGTGGTACCGATCCAAAGCGATGCTTGGTGCGCTGGCGCTCGCCGGGATGGGGTTTCCGCCAGCAAGTCTTAGCGCACAGGACCCCGCCACACTGACGGCAGCTGTGCAAGTGACTGTGACAGACAGCCGCGGCATCGCCTTGGCTGGAGCCACAGCGAAGGATTCCACTGGCAATATCCTGGGAAGCAGCGATGCTGCCGGAAGGCTGGTGGCAGCGTGTGCCGCTCCATGCCACGTCCGCGTCGCAGCCCCCGGCTTTCAGGAACAGGACGTTGACCTCACCGCTGGAGAGACGATCTGCCTTGAGCCCGCAACCAACACAGAGCAAGTCACGGTCACCGCGTATCGCGCTCCCCTCGGCTCATTGGAGAGCCCCGCGATCACGCGCGTGCTCTCGCAAGCCGCGCTCAACTCCACGGCGGCGCCCACACTAGACGACCAACTGCGGCAGCTTCCTGGCGTGGAACTCTTCCGCCGCTCGAGTTCGCTGGTGGCCAATCCGTCTTCCCAGGGAATGAGCCTGCGCGGCCTGGGTTCTACCTCGGCCAGCCGCACGCTGCTCACCGAAGACGATGTGCCGCTCAACGACGCATTCGCCGGAACCGTTCACTGGCAGGAGCAACCCGAGCTGGCCATCAAGAGCATCGAGCTGGTGCGCGGCGGCGCCAGCGATCTCTACGGATCGAGCGCTATAGGCGGCGTGGTGAGCGTGGTACCGGTCGTACCCGCATCGGACCTGGGCGAGTTCCGGTCCATCTACGGCGCTGAAGCCACATACGACAACAGCCTTCTGCTCGAGGCCAAGCGCGGCGCATGGGGACTGCTGGCAGCGGGCGGCATCATCGGGACAGACGGCTACATTCAGGAGGCTCCCGCACAGCGCGGTCCGGTCGACATCGCCAGCAACGTCCACAGTCAGAACGGGCTGCTGCTGGCCGAGCGCAATCGAGGCCCGCTGCGGCTGTTCGTCCGCGGGAGTGGCTTCAACGAAGCGCGCAACAACGGAACGCCCTACCAGACCAACGGAACCCGCCTCTGGCGCTACGCAACCGGCGGCGACTGGCAGGGACCGCGCAACGGAACCCTCGTCACGCGGTTCTACGGATCAACCGAGCACTTCCGCCAGACGTTTTCCAGCATCTCCAACCTGCCGGACTTCGGCGATCCAAGCTGCTCCTATCGCTGCGGAGAAATCCCCACAAAGTTCTCGCTCACGCCGGCCAATGAGCTCGGCGCCGTAGCTCACTGGAGCCAGCCGCTGGGTGCGGGAATGCTGCTTGTGGCCGGAGCCGACACCCACGACGTACGCGTCTGGGACCGCGAGCAGAGCTTCGGCAATTCCACGGCTCTGACCAACCTGCACGACCATCAACGCAACTCCGCCGGATATGCGGAAGCCATGGCCGTGCGCAAGGCCTGGACACTGATCGCGTCCAGCCGGATGGACTGGTTCCAGAACTTTGACGGACACGAAGTTGAGTGGAACGGAACGGCCTGGGCAACCACCCCAACGCAGCCAACGCAGGAGAGCCAACGCTTCTTCGATCCGCGCCTCGGGCTCTCGCGCAAGCTCGGCAATCACTGGGCACTCTCTGCGTCCGGCTTCCGCGCCTTTCGCGAGCCCTCGCCCAACGAGCTCTATCGCGCCACCCAGGTTGGCAACCAGCTCACCCTGGCCAACGGCAATCTGCTTAGCGAGCGCGCCACAGGCTGGGAGACGGGCGTGGCCGCGCAGGGCCGATGGGGAAGCGTCCGATCAAGCTACTTTCTTACTGAGGTCAACCGTCCCATCACCGCGGTCACCATCAAGGCAACCTCCTCACCCATGCTGCTCATGCGCGAAAACCTCGGCCAGATTGAAAGCCGCGGCGTTTCTCTCGATTACGAACTCGCCCCGCTCAGCTGGCTGGCCGTGGACGGCGGCTACCAGTACGCCCACGCCACCGTAACCCAGGGCAGCCAGTACCTGGGCAACTGGATTCCCGAGGTAGCGCGCAACCTGGCCACCACGAACGTGCGCGCTTTCCGCCGATCGCTCGGAACACTGAACCTGCAAGGCCGTCTGAGCGGGCGGCAATACGACGATGCCGGCAACGCCTACCTGTTGCACAGCTACTTCCGCCTCGACGCCTACGCCTCGCACGACTTCGGCAAGCGGATTCAGATCTTCGGCGCAGGCGAAAACCTCTTCAACCGCCAGATCGAGGACTCCAAAACACCCACCACCACGCTGGGAATGCCCCGCGTGGGCCGGTTTGGCCTCTTGATCCGCATCGGCGGCGACGGGCGGTAGAGGCTGGGTGCCCCACTCTTTCCGCAGTCTCACCGCGGAAAGGGTGGGAAACCACGGACCCTCGATCAACCTCGTCCCGCTAAAATCGTAGAGTGTCTCTTCAATTCAACCTGCTCAACCAAACCGAGGCCGGCGGCCGCCGCGCACAGCTCATCCTGCCACATCAGACCGTCGAAACGCCCGTCTTCATGCCGGTGGGTACCGCCGGTACTGTCAAAGCTGTAGCCCAGGACGTCCTCGAGTCCCTCGGCGCGCAGATCATCCTCGGCAACACCTATCACCTCTACCTGCGCCCCGGCCACGAAGCCATCCGCCGCATGGGCGGATTGCACCGCTTCATCAGCTGGCCGCGCGCCATGCTCACCGACTCCGGCGGCTTCCAGGTCTTCAGCCTCAGCCAGTTGC
>CAYUJM010000134.1:0-12263 GCA_964445025.1 uncultured Occallatibacter sp.
CCCGGCCACTGGAACGATCCCGACATGCTCGAGGTGGGCAACGGCAGGCTCTCCCTGGCCGAGAACCGCAGCCACTTCAGTTGGTGGGCCATCCTGGCCGCGCCCCTGCTGGCCGGCAACGACCTGACCAAAATGAAGCCCGAGATCCACGACATCCTGACCAACCGCGACGTGATCGCCATCGACCAGGACAAGCTGGGCAAGCAGGGCAGCCGCGTCTACTCCGACGGTGAAGTTGAGGTCTGGACCCGCCACCTGGCCGGCGGGGCGCTGGCCGTGGGCATCTTTGACGTGGGCGACAGCCGCTACTCCACCCACCCCTTCCACCTGAACCTGGCCAAGCTCGGCCTGCACGGACCGCAGACCGGCAAGAACCTGTGGACCGGCAAGCCCATCACGCTGACCAACAACCAGCCCCTCACGCTGGACAGCCACGATGTGCTGCTGGTGCGCATCGACGCGCCGAAATAAAACCGTCAATAAGCCAAAGCCGGGCGGCTCGTCTCTCGGAAGAGAGGTCTGGGCCGCCCGGCTTTGGCTCTCGACTTGGTTTCGGCGGAGAACAGTGCGAGAATGCTGCGGATGGGGGAAACCGTGCAAGACTCGCTGCGCAAGGCTCTGATCGATTCTCACGTAGCGGCCGTTGCCATCGCGGTTCTTTTCTTCGTGTCCGCCGGGGAAGCGGTTGTCGCTCTGTGGGAGCCTGCATGGCGCGGCATCTCTTTCCTGACCACCGCGGTTGCGATCCGCGACGTTCCTTACGCCTCGCGCGCCACCGATTTCGTAACTCGCATGATGTTGCTGACCACTCTGACCAACCTTCTTTTATCCCTGGCCAACCTGGCTGCCGCCTGGCTCTTCTCCCGCTGGACATATGGAGCAGGCCCGCTCAGCAGTCTGGGCCATTACCGTGGCAAGCTTTCGAGGAAGACACATGCTTGAACGACTGAAGACCGCCCTCGTCGACAGCTTTGTGGGCGCCATCGCTCTGGGCTGGCTATTCGCCCAGGGAGTAGCGCGGTTCGTGGGCATTTTTATCGAACCTGTCAGCCGTTGGATCACGCAACGGCAGTATTGGGAGATGTCTCAGGCGAACTCAGGCCCACCGGCCTTCCCGTTCCAGTTGGCGCTTTCCCAGTTGCTCACGTCCGTGCTGCTGTTGCTGATTGCCTATGGCTTGCTGCGCTGGCTCTATTACCCCGCGATGGAGAAACAGGGGCAAACCGGGACGACGGAACCGGAACAGGACGCGTAAGACCGGGAGCTTGCCGCAAGGCCGGAATCCTCAACCTTGTCCTACTGCGCCCGGGCCAGGCAGACCGCAAACCAGCCTTGCACATCGGTCCAGGTCGCGGCCGGCGCAAAGCCCGAGGCGGACAGCATCGACTCCGCCTGGCCGGGCTGGTACTTATAGCTGTTCTCGGTGTGGATGCTCTCGCCCACGGCGAAATCCACTTCAAAATCCAGCGCGGCCAGACGCACCCGCTGGGTGATCCGGCTCTCGAGATGCATCTCGATGCGCGACTCGACTCCGTTCCAAACCGCGCGGTGAGCAAAGGACTTGGGATCGAAGTCTCCCGCCAATTCCCGGTTGAGCCGGAGCAGCAGATTCCGGTTGAAGGCCGCTGTGACTCCGGCAACGTCGTCATAGGCCGCTAAAAGGATGGAATCCTCCTTTACCAGGTCTACGCCCAGCAGCAGCGCGTCGCCCGGATTAAGCCCGGCCCGAAGACGCTCCAGCAGGCGCGACGCCTCGCGCGGCTCGAAGTTGCCGATGCTCGATCCGATATAGAGCACCAGCCGCCGCTCGTCCGCGTCCGCCGGCTCCAGCGCCAGCCCGTGTGTGTAGTCCTCGATGCGCGGCGCGACGCGCACGCCGGGAATCTCCGCCTCGATCCGCAATTTTGCCGCATCGAGGGCGCTGGCCGAGACATCGACCGGCTCGTAGAGCACATCGCCCTGGCGCTCGGCCGCAGCCGCCAGCAGCAGCCGCGTCTTCTCCGCAGAGCCCGCGCCCAACTCTACGATGCGCAGGCGCTGGCCGCCTGCCGCCGCGGCAATCATCGCTCCGGCATGGGCCGCAAGAATGCTCCGCTCCGTCCGCGTGAGGTAATACTCGGGCAGCTCGGTGATCTGTTCAAACAGCAGCGAGCCGGCCTGGTCGTAGAAGAGCCAGGGCGGGAGGTGTTTGGGACGGGCCGCGAGGCCTGCGCGGACCGCCGAAGCGACTCGTTCCTCCACACGCGCACCAGGGGTAATCGAAGCAGCGGGATTCATGCGGTCTCTTGGATGCGGCTGCACCGGGATCGGTTACGAAGCCAGCCGGATGCCGGAAAACTGCCAGCGGGTCTCCGGAACGAAAAAGTTGCGGTAGCTGGGGCGGATGTGCGCCGCTGGCGTAACGCAGGAACCGCCGCGCAGCACCATCTGCCCGCTCATGAACTTGCCGTTGTACTCGCCCAGCGAGTCCGGCAACGCTTTAAAGCCCGGATAACCAAGGTAAGCGCTCGCCGTCCACTCCCAGCAATCCCCAAACAACTGCGTTGGGTTCTCGTTTTGGAAGGGTTCAGTGGCAGGAACCGGCAGCAACCTCCCGGAATCCAGCAGGTTGCCGGCGATCGGCTGGTTCTCGGCTGCCGCTTCCCACTCGAACTCGGTGGCCAGCCGCTTGCCCGCCCAGCGGGCGTAGGCGTCGGCCTCGAAAAAACTCACATGACTCACCGGCGCCGCCTCCAGCCGGTTCAGGGGCAATTCGCCGCGCAGGGTAAAGATGTTCCAGCCGCCGAATTCCGCTCCATCTTTATGAGTCCAGTAGAGCGGCGCCTGCCAGCCGCAGTTCGTTACCGTATCCCACCCTGCCGAGAGCCAGAGTTCCGGCCTGCTGTAACCGCCATCGGCAATGAACGCGGCATATTCGCCGCAGGTGACCAGCCGCCGCGCAAGCGCATAGGGCTCCAGCCAGACCCGGTGGCGCGGCAGCTCGTTGTCGAAACAGAATCCCTCGCCGCTGTGGCCGATTTCGCGCAGACCGCCTGGAAATTCCTGGAAAGTCAGCGGGTTGGGCTCCTTGCTTTCCCAGGTCTCAAAATCGGGACCCTTCGGCAGGCTCAGGGCAGGCTCTGGGGCACCCAAGTTCTGCGGAGTTCGCAAATAGGCCGGGCGCAGCGGATTGGTGAAAAACGCGTGCAGAATGTCGGTCAGCAGCAGCTCCTGGTGCTGCTCTTCGTGATGCACGCCCAGTTCGATCCGCTGGAGCGCCTCCGGGTGGGGATTGGCGGCCAGCAGACGGTCCACTGCCTCATCCACGTGCTCGCGATAGCGCAAGACCTCCTCCAATCCGGGCCGCGAAAAAGAGGAGCGCAGCCGCTTCTCGGGAAAGGCGGCAAAGCTGCGGTAATAGCTGTTGAAGAGCCAGGGAAAATCGGGGTTGAAGAGCTGGTAGCCGGGCAGGAACTTCCCCAGCACAAACGACTCGAAGAACCACGCGGTATGGGCCAGGTGCCACTTGGCCGGCGAAGCCTCGGGCGAGGACTGCACCATCATGTCCTCGGGCGTAAGCGGCTCGCACAGGGTCAGCGTCCGCCGCCGCGCCGAGCGAAACCGGGCTGCAATTTCCAATTGCGTAGGACATGGAGCCGTTGTGCTCATGGTGTACCCTCCCGCACTGGGAAGAGTTTACCCCACCGGCGGCGGCTGCCGGAGCGGTTCCGGGCCGCCGCAAAGCCGGAACACCGCATCCAACAAAACCTGGACGCATACGACGCAATTCCGCCTGCTGCCGTTCGCGCCGTGCGATGGGAATCGTCGTATGGGATTTGGCGTCTCTTGACGAAGCACTCTCGACCGGTGCTCTAATTCCAGCAGACGATGAGGCAGGTTTGTCGCCCCGGTTTCCTTCGACAGGAGGGAATATGTGCAGGTTCGATAAACACCGCTGGCTGCCGGCGATGATCGTTCTCGCAGCCCTCGCCACCACATCTCCCGGCGCCTTTACGCAGGCGCCCGCTCAGGCTCCCGAGAACGTTTCTCCATCCCAAGTCCCTGGCGCCGCGGGGCAGTTTGCGCCCACGCCGGAGCAGCTCGGCGACTCGCTGATGACGCACCAGCGCTATCAGGCGGCCATCGAGGACTATAAGAAGGGCCCGCGCGACTCCGCCGACCTGTGGAACAAGATGGGCATTGCCTACCAGATGATGTTCAACATGGAAGAAGCGGGCCGCTGCTACCAGGAGTCGCTGAAGCTGAATCCGCGCAACGCTCGCGTGCTGAACAATCTGGCTACTCTTTACGATTCGCTCAAGCAATACGGCGCCGCCGAGCGCCTCTATCGCAAGGCTCTCAAGCTCGACCCGCAGTCGGCGTTGATTTACAAGAATCTGGGCACCAACCTGCTGACCCGGCACAAGTACCAGAAAGGCTGGGAGGTCTACAAGACCGCGCTGTCGCTTGATCCGCAGATCTTTGAGCACAGCGCCAGCCCCAGGGTCGAGAATCCCGCCTCGATCCAGGACCGCGGCGCCATGAACTACTACATGGCCAGGGGGTGCGTGCGCGCAGGCATGAACGATCAGGCCATCGAGTACCTGCGCATGGCCCTGAACGAAGGATTCACCAATCCCAAAAAGATCGTGGCCGACAGCGAGTTCGCCAGCCTGCGCGGGCTTCCGGCCTTCGACCAGCTTCTGGCGGCGCAGGGAGTTCAATAGTCTGGGTTTTTGTCCGCTCCCGAGGTGTTTTCAGCGTCTATGCTGTAGGAGGCTGCGCGATCGCCCTTCAGGAGCTGCTATGAAGATTCGTCTCTTTTCCACTATCGCCCTCATTCTGGCGCTTACAGGCGCCGTTTCCGCTCAGGATGCACCCACTCCTCCACCTGCCGGCCAGGCTCCGGCACAAGGGCCCGGCGGCTGGCAGGGGCAGCGCGGCGGGCGCGGCGGGATGATGGGCTCTGGGCACGGCATCATGGGCACGGTAACTGAAGTGGCCGCCGACCACTACACCATCAAGACCGATGCCGGCGAAATCTATACTGTCCGCTTCAGCGCCAATACCCGCATTCTGAAACAGGGGGCAGGCCGGGGGCCCGGCGGCGGCGGAGGCGGCAATCCTCCCCAGACGCTCAAACCTACCGAGATCAAGGTGGGCGACGCGGTGGCCGCTCTCGGCGAGATGGATACGACGGCCAAATCGGTGGGCGCGACGATGGTGCTGCAGATCGATCCCGAGCGCGCCAAACAGATGCGGGAGATGCAGGCCAACTACGGCAAGACCTGGCTGATGGGCAAAGTCACGGCCGTGGACGGCGTCAAGGTCACGCTCATAGGCGCGATCGACAACGCGCCGCACGTCTTTGTGGCCGACGAGAACACCACCTTCCGCGAGCGCCGCGATCCGATCACCCTGGCCGATGTGCATGTGGGCGACATGGTGCGCGTCGAGGGCGCGGTGAAGGATGGCAGCTTTGCGGCAGCCTCCGTCACCAAGATGGGCATGCCCCCAGGTGGGACGCCCATGGTTCCCCGCAACGCTCCGCCCCAATAATTCATCCACATGCGGCCGCCTCCGGAAACCTCGCTTCCGGGGGACTGCGGAACTGTCTCAGCATGAAGGTTGTGTGGTGGGCCTGCAGGGATTCGAACCCCGAACCAAGGGATTATGAGTCCTACTTTGTGGGTTTTGCATCGAATCGCAATGTGTCGCACGTAATAGAATAACGCATTTATATTCATAAACATAAAGTGCGATTCTTCTTTGCAAAGAATCGCACCGAAACGCAGAAAAGTTGGAAGCGAACAGCCATCAAAACAGCCACTAAGATTGGCCCATTTCATCCCGTCTGATAGGCACTCAAACCGGCACACATTTTGTTCCTGGCTGGCGATGGCTGGCGCGTCGATCAAAGAGATTCAAGAAGCGGCGGGTCACAAGTCGATCATCATGTCCGCCCGTTACAGCCACCTTTCCCCTGCACATAAGCTGTCTGTGGTGGAGCGAATCGCGTCTGCTTCCAAATAGCCGTTCAGAGGAGCTGACATTCCCCGGATATTGGATGATGTGCCGAGGCACGAGGGCCGGTGTCAAGGCTCTACGACCGCGAAGCGGCGCGCTTCAGCGCGGCCTTGACTCCGGTCCGGCCTCGGCTATGCTCTCTCTATCCGGGGAATGTCATTATCCGCTCTGGTGCTACAAGCCCCAATCCGAGTCCCCGAGCAATTTCTTCGAAGTGGACAGATTGCGGCGCGATTCTCTGCGTAGCGGCTTCCGGTTCGATTGCCGACGCATAATCTAGATACAGAAAACACTTGCCCAGGCGCAGCACAATATACTTGCGCTATCACGTCACAATAGACTTGCATGGGCGCGTCATAATAGACTTGCAGTTGCACGTCACAATAAACGTGCAGAGGCACAGAAGACTATGGCCACCCCAAATGAAAAACTCGCCGCTTCCCTGGAAGTTCTCCGCGAGCTGCAACAGAACGGACAGCACGTCTTTCAAGCCGGGCAGATGAGTCGCGTTCACCGTGACCGGCTGGTGAAGAATGGTTTTCTGCAGCCAGTCGTCAAAGGGTGGCTTATGTCGACCAGCCCAGGCGCTCGTCCTGGAGATAGTACCGCATGGTTTGCGTCGTTCTGGGAGTTCTGTGCGGCTTATTGCAATGAACGATTCGGCGCAGACTGGCATCTTTCGCCAGAACAGTCGCTACTGCTTCATGCCGAAAACACGGTTGTTCCAGCTCAGGCCACGGTCTACAGTCGCAAGGGGCACAACAATACAATCGCGCTTCCTTTTCGCACTGCGCTCTACGATCTGAAGCAGGCGAAAATGCCGCCGCAAAATCAATTGGCGCTTTGTGATGCCCTGCGGCTCTTTACGCCCGAAGCGGCGCTTGTGCGTGTCCCGGAATCGTTCTTCCGTCATCATTCCTTGGAAACCCAAGTCGTTCTTGCGCGCATCACAGACGCTTCGAATCTTCTGCGCATTCTATTGGATGGCGGTCATTCAGCCGTCGCGGGCCGTCTCGCTGGCGCGCTGCGCCGTGCCGGTCGCGCGGAACAGGCAGACGAGATTCTCTCCACGATGAAGCGCGCCGGATACGATGTACGCGAGTCAGATCCATATGCGAATGGGCAAACCTTCTTTGCCATGAATCGCCCCACGGAGGCTCCAATTGTCAGCCGACTTCAAGCTCTATGGGCCTCTACGCGTGATGCCGTGCTGGAAATCTTTCCGACGCCGCCTGGATTGCCCGACAAAGCCGAGGCATATCTCGCGCATGTGGATGACATTTATAAGAACGACGCCTATCACTCGTTGTCGATTGAGGGTTATCGCGTAAGCCCGGAATTGATTGAGCGAGTAATCTCTGGACAATGGGACCCCAAACATAATGAGGCCGACAAACACAATCGCGATGCGCTGGCAGCGCGCGGCTACTGGCAGGCATTCCAACAGGTCAAGGCAAGCGTACTCAAGGTTCTTGAAGGCAAAAATGCTGGTGCCGTAGTCAGAACAGACCACCGCGAATGGCACAGAGAAATGTTTGAACCGTGCGTTGCCGCCGGCTTGATTCCTGCCTCGGCTTTAGCGGGCTATCGGAATGATGCCGTTTACTTGCGCAATTCCCGCTATGTTCCACCACGCTGGGAAGCGGTCAGGGATGCGATGCCTGCCCTGTTGGATTTGATCGAGAGTGAACAGGAACCGTGCGTGCGCGCAGTTCTTGGGCACTGGCTCTTTGGCTATATTCATCCGTATCCTGACGGCAATGGCCGCATGGCGCGCTTTCTGATGAATGTGCTGCTGGCCTCGGGCGGCTATCCCTGGACAGTGATCCGTGTCGATGATCGCTCCGAATACCTGAGCGCACTTGATCATGCCAGCATCGAAAGTGATGTACGCCCCTTCGCAAACTTCATTGCCGGACAAGTGCAGTGGTCGCTCAAGAAGACACCATGATTCCAGATGCTGTAGCTGGTCGCGGCTACACATACCTGAAGGTTGTCAAGGGTATGTATCTTGCGATGTGTAATCATTTCGCTGCCAATGCATTGGCGATGTGCACGGAGACCCAGTATGAACAAAGTCGATGCTGCACTTCCAAGCTCTGAAATGTCCGGCGAAGAAGTGCAGCGATTGCAGGAGGAGAACCTCCGTCTGCGAAGTCTCTTGATCACGCATGGAATACCAATCCCAGAGGTCGCAAATCTCACTGGCCCATCTCCACAAATCTCCGATTCTGAATCGAACCCCAAAGTGGGCACTGCGGCACAGCGAATCACACTGTTTCGCAGTCTGTTTCGTGGCCGTGACGATGTATATGCCATTCGTTGGGAGAATGCCGACGGTCGAACTGGATACATGCCCAAGGCAGATCGCGACTGGAAGTCTTATCTGAGTGCTACAGCCGAAGATCGCAAGAAGGTTGATCGTCAAACGCGAACCTACAGACCGCTTACTGATGACGTTGTGCGCGCGCATCTTGTTGGCGAGCATACCGTAGGGCTCTATCCGCTTCTACAGGATGAGACGTGCTGGTTCTTAGCGGTCGATTTTGACAAGAAGACATGGCAGCAAGACGCCATTGCATTTCTCGAAGTCTGCCGCGAACTCAACGTCTCAGCAGCATTGGAACGTTCGCGATCAGGGCATGGCGGCCATGTATGGATATTTTTTGAACGAGCGATCCCGGCCACAACCGCGCGAAAACTGGGCTGCGTAATTCTCACTCGAACAATGGAATCTCGCCACCAGATAGGATTGGATTCCTATGATCGCTTTTTCCCCAACCAGGACACGATGCCAAAAGGCGGTTTTGGCAATCTGATCGCCCTCCCGCTACAAAAGGCACCGCGCGCAAACGGGAACAGCGTCTTTATCGATACAGAGTTCCGCCCCTATCCAAATCAATGGGAGTTTCTTGCAAGCGTGAAGAGGATGCCTGCGGACGCCGTTGAAGCAGTGGTCCTGGAGGCGCAAAAGCACGGAGACGTGATCGGTGTCAGAATCAGCAATGTTGACGATGAAGACGTTGATCCATGGATGTTGCCACCATCAAAGGCGAGAGCAGAACGCGAAATCCCCGGACCTTTTCCAGCGTGGGTACAGGTTGTTCGGTCGAATCTTGTGTATGTGGAGAAAGATGGGCTTCCTCCTGCGATGTTGAACCGGCTTCTACGCCTGGCAGCCTTTCAAAATCCGGAGTTCTATAAGTCTCAGGCAATGCGCCTACCGACGTTCAACAAACCACGAGTCATTGCGTGTGGAGAAGACCTCACCAACTATATTGCGTTACCTCGTGGTTGTATTGCTGAAGTCATACAGCTACTTGAAGCGCACCGCATCAAGACGGTGATCGATGATAAACGGTTTGCAGGCCGTCCAATTGACGTGGAGTTCTCTGGCCAATTGCGTCCGGTTCAACTCGATGCTGCCGCTATGATCGCCGAGCACGATGATGGGATTCTGTGCGCTCCTACCGCGTTCGGAAAGACTGCTTTGGCCGCTTGGATGATTGCGACGCGGAAAGTGAATACACTTGTACTGGTTCACCGCCAACAGTTGCTCGATCAATGGCACGCCAGATTGGAGATGTTTCTCAACCTTCCGAAAAAGTCAATTGGTCAGATTGGCGGAGGCAAGAGCGATCCGAGTGGTTGTATCGATATTGCCATTATCCAAAGCACTCACGATAAAGCCGGGGTGAAGGACTTCGTCGCAGAGTACGGTCAGGTCATTGTCGATGAATGCCATCATCTATCTGCATTTACATTCGAACAGGTGATGAAACAGGTAAAGGCAAAGTATGTCCTTGGCCTGACTGCAACGCCTGAGCGCAAAGATGGACACCACCCCATCATTTATATGCAGTGCGGTCCAATACGATACAAGCTCAGTGCGCGTGCAATGACGGCATCATCTCCGTTTGAGCATGAGGTAATTCCTCGATTGACAGAATTCTGTTCGCCGCCTGAACAGGCTGACACTACGATTCAAGAATTGTACGCCGCGCTTGTAAATGACAACACCCGCAATGAGCTGATCGTCAGTGACCTTATGCGTGTGGTTCAAGATGGATGTTCGCCGCTGGTACTCACAGCAAGAACTGAACACCTAACGTATTTCGAGACGTCTCTCGCAGGCAAAGTTGAAAACGTATTTGTGCTGAAGGGCGGGATGGGGAAGAAGCAGCGGCGGTTGATTGCAGAGGCAATTGCCGCTGTTCCGGAGAGCGCGCCAAGAGTCATACTGGCAACCGGCAGTTACATCGGCGAGGGATTTGACGATGCTCGTCTGGACACGTTATTTCTGGCAATGCCGATTTCATGGAAGGGCACATTGCAGCAGTACGTCGGACGCCTTCATCGACTGTACGACGCTAAGCGTGTCGTTCGGGTTTACGACTATGTCGATTCCAACGTCCAAATGCTGGCTAGAATGTATGCGCGACGATTAAAGGGCTACAGTGCCATTGGCTACAGAATTTGCAATACTCTCTATGACGTATTTGGAAGGGAACGACAAGCAACTGGCTTGGAGAGGCCGGACGCACAGTCACTCGGAGGACATGGAAATTTATGACGCAGAAACGAAGCAAGCCCGTGGTGGTCTATATGGATGTTCGCAAGCTGAAACCTGAACCGGAAACCAATCTTCCGACTCTCAGCAAGGCAAGGCTGGAAGCCCTGATAGAGGAAGCCATCGTCGATGCTTACGGCGAAGACGAGCAAAAAGTTGGCTTTCTTACGATGATTCAAGAGCATCTCTCGCTTCCATTTCCGGTGAACATCCTCGGTGTGGAGGCCGTTGTCGAGAAAGTCGATATGACCCGCGACGGTCGGATTGTCGCGGTCTGTCAACGAAATGGGATGAAACAGAGAATTGAAATTCTCGATCTGCCTCTGCCCAAACCTGCACCGGCAGGCGCGGAGTGGATTGCAGCATACAGCTATTGGCGCAAAGGGTTCTAATGAGCGAATACCAGTATTACGACTTCAAAGCAATCGATCATGCACTGACAAAAACCGAGATGGCCGCCCTGCGGTCCATATCCACGCGCGCCGTTATTACTTCTACGAGTTTCACGAATCACTATGAGTGGGGAGACCTGAAGGCCGATCCGCTCAAACTTCTGGAAAAGTATTTTGATGCATTTGTCTACATTGCGAATTGGGGTACGCGAGAGTTCCATCTTCGTTTGCCGCAGGAATTGGTTGACGCGAAGCAAATCAAAGCAATGCTCCCAGGGAAGTCCGCGCAGGTGCGCAGTTCTGGGAAATTCGTGACGATTTCCTTTGAAAGTGAAGTGGAGCTGGACGACGATTGGGATGATGGAACAGGCTGGATGGGATCGTTGATTTCTTTGCGTGGCGATCTGCTTCGCCGCGACTTCCGCTGTCTCTACCTCGGATGGCTTTTCAGTGTGCAAAATGGGGAATTCTCCGACGAAGTGTTGGAGCCTCCCGTGCCTGCTGGCCTGCGCGAACTTTCAGCGCCGTACGATTCGTTGATCGAGTTTCTCGGAATCGATGAGGACCTCGTCGAAGTTGCCGCCTCTGCTTCAGAGCCGTTAAAAGCAGGGCCATCGCGCAAGGATCTTACGACCTGGATTCGAAGCCTGACCGAAAAAGAGAAAGATGGCCTGCTCGTAAACGCGCTATCGGAGCCAGATGAACGATGGAGGATTGAGCTGCTACGCCGTTTCGAACATGAGAACGTCACTGTCTCAGCTCATGGCGCAGTTGAGCGGCGCACAATCGCCGATCTTCTGACAGCATCCCATGCCCGCGCCGAGGAACGTATGCGGAAACTGAACGCGCAGCGAGCAGCGGAGGCCGCGCGGAAGAAAGCGAAGGAAGAAGCAAACCGCGTGCTATATCTAGACAATTTGGCAAAGCGTGAAAAGGCGGTCTGGAAACAGGTGGATGCGCACATTCAGAAGCGGCAGCCAAATGATTACGACCGGGCTGTGATACTGCTAACCGACTTGCATGATTTGGCTGTCCGTCAGGGAGGTGAAGATGAATTCCTCTTGACAATGGAAGAACTTCGCAAAACACATGCTGCCAAGGATAGCTTTCTGCGTCGCCTCACAAAAGCTAAGCTATAGGTAAAATCCGGGAAATGTGATTGGGCTCTCAAGAACACCGCACGAAGCCAAAACAGCCAGCATGTCACTCTGTAAAAACCAACAGCCATCAAATAAAAACTGTCACTGCTGTCCGGCTACAAGTCGAATAGGATCAATTGGTTGCCAGTATCGCCT
>CAYUJM010000135.1:0-12191 GCA_964445025.1 uncultured Occallatibacter sp.
CCTCTTCCGTGTCAAGGAAGCGCTCTAACCAACTGAGCTACGCGCCTGCAAAGCTACTCGGATTAGTTTATCAGGATTGGAAGGGCAGAGAAAGGCGGATCTGTCGTGTCCGGACGCCATGCTGTACCATCATTCACGAATGTTGAACGCCCTTCCGGCGATCATACGCGCCGGGGCAGTTCAACCGGAAGCGCTGCTGTTTCAACCAGTTGATCGAATGCAGGCGTGCTTCCAGGCCCGCGTGGCCGGTTTGGTGGATTTTAACTCTGCTGTCTGTTGAGTCACCCATGTCCGAAGCTTCGAGTACGCGATTGAACCCATTCAGCACGGCGCCCAACCTCCTGACGCTGGCCCGCATCTGCCTGGCTCCCTTCCTGGTCGCGGCCATCCTGGAGGACCGTTACGCGTTGAGTTTTTACCTGTTTCTGGCCGCCGGATTAACTGACGCTCTGGATGGCACACTGGCCCGCCTGCTGAAGCAGCGCTCCATGCTCGGCCAATACCTTGACCCGGTAGCCGACAAGCTGCTGCTGAGCACACTGTTTGTGGTTCTCATGCACCAGGGGCTCATTCCAGCACGGGTCACGGTCATGGTTTTTGGCAGGGACGTGGGGATACTGGTAGTTGCGGCTATCCTGTATGCCGCTGTCGGGCGCCGGGAGTTCATTCCCAGCATCTTCGGAAAGGCCAATACCTTTGCCCAGGTATCCGCCGTGGCCGCCGTGCTGCTGCATCAGCTGACCGAGGCCCACTGGGTGGCGGTGGTTCGTCTGGTTGCGCTCGATGCCACTATGGTTTTGACCGTGGTATCAGGCCTGCATTACGCGTGGACAGCATCGCGCCGCCTGGGTGGTCCGGCAGCCAACGGGCATGGCCCGCGGTGAGAGCACAGTCTCAGTAGTCATCCGTGGCTTCCTCTGTTTCAGCGGTTTCCTCAATCTCCATGTCGCGGAATTCCTCGGAGTCGAAGACCTCGCCACACTCCAGGCACTCGACATACTCTGTGTCTTCGTGCCGGGAAACGATTCGTACCCTCGGGTGCTTGCAGATGGTTGACATTGCTTCCCAATTGCCGGGATGAAGTTCTCTTTCCGCAAGATTGTAGCGGTCTTTTCTTTAATTTGGAACGGGATTTTGTTGAATCTTTCGTCCTCAGCATCGATTCCGGATGTCCGCAACCGAAACAATTCCCTGGGCAACTTGAAATCCCGACAGAAACGGTCGTATACTGAACACGGACCGAAGAAGTCGGATATTCAATGCTCAAGCTGACCAAGAAGGCAGATTACGGGTTGATGGCGCTCAAGTACCTTGCCGAGCACCCGGAAAAGCCCGCGCTAAGCGCGAAAGACGTGGCTGACGCATACGGAATTCCCGCGCAGCTGCTGGCCAAGATTCTGCAACTGCTGACCAAGAACGGTCTGCTGCGTTCGCACGCCGGCATGAACGGCGGCTATGCTCTGGCGCGCGATGCGCGCGAGATCTCGGCCTACGAGGTCATTCACGCCATCGATGGGCCGTTTTTTATTACCTCCTGCACCAAAGGCGCAAAGAACTGCGATCTGACTCCGAGTTGCACCATTAAGGAGCCTTTGGCGCGGGTAAACGAGACCATTGCCGGAGTTCTGAAGAGCATCAGCATTCACGATCTGGCGGAACACGAACAACCTGCAGGAAGGGCACACGCGGCGCACGGGTTGGTTGCATTGACGTTGTAACGAAGTTATTTCCTCCGTCGCGAGCGGAGCAGTCATGAGGATGGAGATTTCATATGGGTACTGTTGCCAGCAGTGTTGAAGTGCCGGCAGGCGTGAGCTTGCCGATTTATATGGATAATCACGCCACCAGCCCGATCGACCCGCGGGTGCTGGAGGCTATGCTGCCCTATTTCACCACCAAGTTCGGAAATGCGGCCAGCCGCAACCACTCGTTTGGTTGGGAGGCCGAACAGGCCGTCGAAACGGCGCGCGAACAGATCGCAAAGCTGATCGGGGCCTCGGCCAAGGAGATCATCTTTACCTCCGGCGCAACCGAGAGCAACAACCTGGCCATCAAGGGCATTGCCGAGATGTACCGCGAGCGCGGCAACCACATCATCACCCAGGTTACCGAGCACAAGGCCGTTCTGGACACCTGCAAGCGGCTGGAGAAACACGGCTACCGCGTGACTTATCTGCCGGTCAAAGCCGATGGACTGATCGACCTCGAGGACCTGAAGCGCGCCATCGACGACAAGACGATTCTTGTCAGCATCATGGCCGCCAATAACGAAATCGGCGTGCTGCAGCCCATCCGCGAGATCGGCAAGCTCTGCCACGAGAAGGGCGTCATCTTCCACACCGATGCCGTGCAGGCCGTGGGCAAGGTTCCGGTCAACGTGATCGCCGACAACATCGACGTGCTTTCGCTTTCCGGACACAAGATTTACGGACCCAAGGGCGTGGGCGCCTTGTACGTTCGCCGGCGCAACCCGCGCGTCCAGATCGCCGCGCAGATTGACGGCGGCGGCCACGAGCGCGGCATGCGGTCGGGAACCTTGAACGTTCCCGGAATTGTGGGACTAGGCAGGGCCTGCGAGATTGCCTATGCAGAAATGGACACCGAGGCAGCTTACCTGCGCGGCCTGCGCGACCGGCTGAAGGCGAAGCTTGAGTCCGAACTCGACTATATCCACGTCAACGGCTCCTGGGAGCATCGTCTCCCCGGCAACCTCAACATGAGCTTCGTTTACGTCGAGGGCGAGTCACTGCTGATGGGCATCAACGACGTGGCCGTTTCCTCGGGCTCCGCCTGCACCTCGGCGACGCTGGAGCCATCGTATGTACTGAAGGCGCTGGGACTCGGAGATGATGTGGCCCATAGCAGCATCCGTTTTGGTCTGGGCCGCTTCAACACCCAGGCTGAAGTGGACTACGTGGCTGCCAAGGTGATCGAGATCGTGAAGCACCTGCGCGAACTGTCGCCGCTCTACGAGATGGTGAAAGAAGGCATCGACCTGACCAAGATTCAGTGGGCGGCGCACTAGGATTGAAGGAGGCCGGGATGAAGCGAAAACCAATGAGCTGGATGTTGACCTCGGCGCTGCTTGCTCTGGTGACAGGCGTTACTTTTGGGTTGGACATGGCGTTCAACCCGACGCTGCGCTATCAGGCAGGCTCGATCCATTCAATCTTTTGGCAGTTTGCGTTTCCGGCACAGCTTGTTTCGAACGCTGTGCTGGTTACGGCGATTCGATTTCTTTACAACCGGCACTTTTCGCGCCCTGATCGGACTGGTTTCGAACCGCATCAAGGTTCGTGACCGAGTTGAAGAAAGTTTCCGATTCGGCGGGCATGGTTGCCGAATCTAATGAGTACACCGCGGCTTCCCCGCAGAAGGAATGGACCAATGGCATACAGCGACAAGGTAATCGACCACTACAACAATCCCCGCAACGTGGGCCAGCTGGACAAGAGCTCGACGGAAGTGGGCACCGGCCTGGTGGGCGCTCCGGAATGCGGCGATGTGATGCGCCTGCAGATCCGCGTCAATCCAGAGACTCAGGTCATTGAAGAGGCCAAGTTCAAGACATTCGGTTGCGGTTCGGCCATCGCCAGCTCTTCGCTGGCCACCGAGTGGATCAAGGGCAAGACGGTGAGCGACGCGCTTGAAATCAAGAACACAGATATTGTGAAGGAGCTGTCGCTGCCGCCGGTGAAGATTCACTGCTCGGTACTCGCTGAGGACGCGATTCGCGCTGCCATCGGCGACTGGAAGAAGAAGAACGGCGTAGCGGAAACGGCGGACGCCGCGGCCGTCGCGCACTAAGATGCTTCCCCTTCCCTGCGGAGTGGCGCGGCTTTCAGCTGCGCCGCTCAGAAAGTGAGGAATGGGGTAAGAAGGCAAATATGTCGAACATGGTGACAATCGAATCGAAGCCCGCGGAAGGGGCATCTGCGGCACAGCCTCCCGCGGCGCAGGCGCCCGGGCAGGGCGGGGCGGCGCAAGGCCTGCAGGTGACCGAGCGCGCCATCAGGCGTATCCGCGTGGCCATGGCCAAGGAAGGCGTATCGCCCGAAGAAGGCGGACTGCGCCTCGGCGTGATGGGCGGCGGCTGCTCGGGGCTTTCCTACTCCATCAAGTTCGACACGCGGCCACGCGAGCGCGACCGCATTTACGAATTCGACGGCGTGCGGGTCTTCGTCGATCCCAAGTCGTTCCTTTACCTGCACGGCATGACGCTGGACTACGAAGAGACCCTGATGCGGCAGGGATTCAACTTCATCAATCCGAACTCCTCGCGCTCCTGCGGCTGCGGTTCGTCGTTCTCGTCGTAGCTGGTGTGAAAGCCTGCTTGCCGCATGTGAAGGGTGCGGGCTTCAGCCCGCACATCAAAGGCAACAACGGAGAGTTGGGCTTTAGCCCTGAGGGGATTCTCTTGTTGGCAGTGGCATTGCATTCCCTCAGCGGCTGAAGCCGCGCGTCTTTCAGATGATTGGCGTACGGGCTAATGCCCGTACCCTTCAAGGAATTTGATTTTTAGGCAAGCAGAACGAAATTCACTATGTTCAACGTTCTTGAGTCCGCAGTCCCGATTGAGTGTTGGTCCTGTTCGATCGGTCACACGCATTCCACGCTGTTCTGCCCCCATTGCAGCAAGATTCAACCCCCGCCCGGCGGCGATTACTTCCAGGTCTTTGGCCTGCCGCGCGGGTTTCAGGTTGATTTGCCCGCTTTGGAGCACGAGTTTCACCGCCTCAGCCGCAAGGTTCATCCCGACCGCTTTGCCCGCGCCACAGAGAGTGAGCGGCAATTCAGCCTTGCGGATACGGCCTTGCTCAACGACGCCTATCGCACCCTCAAAGACCCTTTGAGCCGCACCGAGTACCTGCTCAAACTCGAGGGCGCTGAGATCGGTGAAGAGCATGCCGGCAAGGATCGGAAAGGTCAAAAGGACCCATCGCGCGTTCCTGCCGATCTGCTGGAAGAGGTATTCGAGCTGAACATGCAGCTTGAAGAGATGCGCATGGCCCACAAAATGGGCGAAGAAGACCCGCAACTCCAGGCAGATTTGCAGCGGGCCCAGCAGAAATTCGAAGCGCTGTTGAGTGCGGTAGACGAAGAGTTGCGCGCTCAGTGGCAGGTATGGGACGCCGGCGATGCGCCCGCGCGCCAGGCGGTGCAGAAGACCATGGTGGCCCTGCTCGATCGGCGCCGCTATCTCAGCAATCTGGTCCGCGACGTGACCGAGACACTAGCCGGCAGTCCCTTAGGAGCTTAAACAGAGAACATGGCGGAAGGACGCGTAGTCGGAATCGATCTGGGGACCACGAACTCCCTGGTTGCTTATATGCAGGGCGATGCGCCGGTGGTGATTCCCGGTGTGGACGGCTCCAACCTGGTGCCCTCGGTGGTGGCGCTAGACCCCGTCCCGGCCGAAGGCGGCCGCCCTACGGTCACAGTCGGCAACACCGCCCGCAAGGCGCTCATCGAAACGCCGGAGCGGGTGATCTACTCCGTCAAGCGCCTGATGGGCCGCGGTCTCGCCGAGATCGAGAGCGAGCTGAAGCTGTTTCCGTTCCGCATTGCCGAAGATGTGGAAGCAGGTGAAGTGCCGCGCATCCAGTTAGGCGAGCTCAAGTTCACACCGCCGGAGATTTCGGCTTACATCCTTCGCCAGCTCAAGCGCAACGCCGAGAGGTTCTTCGGCGCGCCTGTGACGCAGGCCGTCATCACCGTTCCCGCATACTTCAACGATGCGCAGCGCCAGGCTACCAAAGACGCAGGGCGCATGGCCGGACTTGAAGTGCTGCGGCTGGTCAACGAGCCCACCGCGGCCGCGCTCGCCTATGGGCTGGACCGCGCCAAGGAAGGCACTATCGCCGTCTACGACCTGGGCGGCGGCACCTTCGACATCTCCATCCTCAAGTTGCGCGACGGCATTTTTGAGGTGCGATCCACCAACGGCGACACGCATCTGGGCGGCGACGATATCGACAATCTGCTGCTGGCCATTGCGCTGGATGAGATTCACGCCGAGCACGGTGTTGACCTGCGCAGCCATCCCGGCGCCGTGCAGGCGCTGCGCAAGGCCGCCATCGACGCCAAGATCGCACTCTCCACGGAGCCGGCGGCACGATTCGACATCGAGCTGCCCAATGGCGACCGATATCAGCGCGAGATCTCGCGCGCGGGCTTCGAAATGCTCATCGAGTCGATTCTCGAGCGGACCGCAGGTCCATGCAGGCAGGCGCTCGCCGACGCCGGCATCACGCCCGAACAGATCGACGAAGTGGTGCTGGTGGGCGGGTCTACACGCATCCCGGCGGTGCGCCAGCTGGTAGATGAACTATTCAAACTCCGCCCGCGTGGCAAACGCCCGCACATCGAACTGAATCCCGACGAGGTGGTCGCGCTGGGCGCAGCCGTGCAGGCCGACATTCTGGCCGGCGCCTCGAAGACGACCGAAGAGCTCCTGCTGCTGGACGTGACGCCGCTCTCGCTGGGCATCGAGGCGCTGGGCGGTACGGTAGCGAAGATCATCCAGCGCAATTCCACCATTCCGGCTTCGGCCACCGAGCACTTCACCACCGGCGTCGAGGGCCAGACCAATGTCGCCATTCATGTGGTGCAGGGCGAACGCGAAATGGCCGCCGATTGCCGTTCGTTGGCGCGCTTTGACCTGAAAGGCATCCCGCCCATGAGTGCCGGGCTGCCGCGCATCGAAGTCAAATTCCTCATCGACGCCGACGGCATTCTCAAGGTCACGGCGCGCGAGCAGCGCAGCGGGCTGGCGGCGAAGATTGAAGTCAAGCCGACTTATGGACTGACCGACGAGCAGGTCGAGAGCATGATTCTGGATTCCTTCGATCACGCCGAAGAGGATTTTGCCAAGCGCCTGCTGATCGAAGCCCGCAACGAGGCGGAGACGATTCTTTCCGCAGTCGAGCGCGCTCCGCAAAGCCCTGCGTGGGCTCAGTTGACCGGTGAAGAGCAGGCAGCCATTGCCGCGGCGCGCGACCACCTTTTGTCAGTCAAGCTGGGCGAAGATGCAAAGGCCATCCGCGATGCGACGCTGGCGCTCGATCAGGCCACGCGGCGCTTTGCCGAGTTGATGATGGAGGCCGCGGTGACTACGGCCATACGCGGCAAGACCATGGAAGCTGCCGGTGAAGAGTTGGGCGAGGCAGTTACAGCACCCCACCCCATGGCCGCGGCGGAGTTCAAATAGGAGTGGAGTTAGCTGTGGTTGCGGAGCTGGCGGAGTTAGCAAGTCGGCGTGAAGGAGACGCATCGTATGAGTGAAGGAACTGAAAAGAACATCCCGGCCGACAAGCTCGTGCGTGTCACCTTTCTTCCCGAAGGCAAGACAGTCGAGTTCGAGTTCGGCACGCTGCCCTACGATCACCACGGGAAACCGATGTCGTTTCTTGACGTGGCGGAGAACTTCAACATCTTCCTCGACCACGCCTGCGGAGGCGTCTGCGCGTGCACCACTTGCCACCTGTGGATCAAGGACCAGACCGGCATCAGCGAGGCGGACGACGACGAGATTGACCGCATGGACATGGCCGCCGATCAACAACTGGAGTCGCGCCTGGGTTGCCAGGCCGTGATCACTCGCCCCGGCAACTATGTAGTGGAGATCCCAAAGTGGAACCGCAACTACGTCTCCGAAGGCAAGCCGCTGACCCTGGCTGAAAGCAAATAAAGACCTGCTCGTTTCGCGTTGCACATGACGGGTGTGAATTACGCCCTGAATGGCGCACCAATAAGAGTCCGTGCCCCATCCTTGCGAATTTTTTTGCCGCAAGGGTGGGAAACCTCGACCCTCAACAAGCCTGTCGATCGGGAGCGAAAACATGCCGCGTGAGATTCTATGGACCGACGCCGAAGAGATCGGCATTCAGCTGCAGGAGAAGTTTCCTGACCTTGATCCGCTGACCGTGCGCTTCACCGATCTGCATCGCTACGTGACGGAGTTACCGGGCTTCGCCGATGACCCGGCCAAGTCCAATGAGCCGCGCCTCGAGGCCATCCAGATGGCCTGGCACGAGGAGTTTCAGGACGCGCAAGGCTAGATGCGTGCAGCCAGCCGCTGTCACAGGAACTCGACGGTGAAACCGGCGCGCGCGGCGGCGGCGGCGAGTCGCTGATCCGCTGTCACAAAGGCTGTGCCCCGGCGAATCTGCCCGAAGTACTCCAGCGCAGCGGCCAGCTGCAGCGAATCTGTTGAGCGGAGCGGGTACTGCTCCAGCAGAGTGCATGCCCGGTCTGCGACAGTCGCCGAAGGGTGAATCATCTCCCATACATTTGCAACATCGTCTGCCAGTCGTTTGCCAATGAGGAATTGGTCCTGCCCAATCTGCGCCATGCGCAGCAACCGGGTGAGGCCGCTTCTGATCTCAACCGGCGTGGCCCACCAAACCACAATTCCGTAGCTTTTGAAGTGAACCTTGGCTTGCGCTGTTTGCGGCTGGAGCACGCATAAAGGGATAATCGCGCTTGAATCCCAGAATGCAGCCGGCAGGCTCATCGACCGTCCCGCTCCTCGAGCCACGCCTGCTCCATGATCTTCCGCGGCACCATGGGACCTGGCGGTTCAGGCCACTCCTGCCCTGCAACACGAGCCACCTTTGGCGGGGTGAGAAGGCCCATCTCCATGAGACGCCGCTTGCGCCCATCTTCCGTTTCTACTTGGCCGGCGGGAACCAATCGGGCGACCGGTTTGTTGCGGTCAAAGATCAGCACCTCCTCGCCGCCCTTGACGAATTCAATATGGGCGCTGAGTTTGGCCTTCAGTTCGCTGATCTTGGCCCTCCGCATACATCGACTGTCCCACAACATGACCAACCTGGTCATGTCAGCAATGCATAGCCCGACAGCCGGCCACTGCAGCGGTCAGTCGTCCCATTGCGGCCCGTCGCTCCATCCAGACGCCCCTTCGAAGTGCACGAATTCCTTCTCCTCGCCAGGCACGAGATACACGCTCAGGATGTCGAATCGTACCGGCGGGCCCGCCTTCATCGGCAACTGGCGTACGTAATGCCGGGCCATCTTGCGGAGCGTATCGCGTTTATGGGCGTCCACTGCAGTTTCCGCGGCAGCCACGTCGTGGGCGGTGCGTGTCTTTACCTCGAAGAAGCACAGCAGCGGGCCTTGCCAGGCGATCAGGTCAAGATCTCCTCGCTGGAACCCCGACGACCAGCGCCTCGCCACCACGACATAACCCTTGTGGCGAAGGTAAAAGAAAGCCGCATCTTCGCCGTCGATTCCAGTGGCCAGGTGGGCAGGTCGTCCGCCTGAACCGCCGGTGCGGCGCGCCACCCATTTCATGGCCGCCAGCGTGCGTTCCTGCCAGTCGATTCGTTTCCTCTCCAGCCAACCCATGGCAGATCATTTTCATCCTCATCGGCCGCGGACGCAAATACGGCCCGTCCCCTCATTGAGTGGCGGGCCGTATTGGACTGTTCCCAAGCTGTTACGCCGTCACGGCTTCCGGCATGAGGGATTGCTGGTGTTCCTTTTCTACCAGGGCAAGCGACTCTTCCAGGATGTCGAGAGCGACCGTAGCCTCATACTCGTTGACGATGAGTGGTGGGCACAGCCGCAGCGAAGTCTCGCCGCAGCCCAGGATCATCAGTCCCCGTTCGAAGGCCAGCGTCTCCACGCGGTTGCGCAGCGCCGCGGCAGGCTCGCGGGTGGCTTTGTCCTTCACCAGCTCAATGCCGATCATCAGTCCGCGCCCGCGCACTTCGCCCACCAGCGGGTGAGAGTGCACCCAACCGCGCAGACGGGTGAGCATGAGCTCCCCGACGCGGGCTGCGTTGCCGATTGCTTCGCGCTCCAGAATGTCCATCGTGGCCAGCGCTGCGGCAATGGAGACCGGGTTTCCACCGAAGGTGGAGGCGTGCGAGCCGGGCACCCAATCCATAATCTCCGCCCTGGTCATGCAGATGCCCAGAGGCATACCGCTTGCGATGCCCTTGGCCATGCAAACCATATCCGGCTCGACCCCTGAGTGCTCAATGGCCCACCATTTGCCTGTGCGGCCGGCGCCCGATTGCACCTCGTCCACCACCAGCAGAATCCCGTGCCGGTTGCAGATGGCGCGCAGCTCGCGCAGGAAGTTATCCGGCGCCACAACGTAGCCGCCTTCGCCCTGGATTGGCTCGATGAAGATGGCAGCAACCTCCTCGGGCGGCAGGATGGTCTTGAAGAGCTTCTCCTCGATATAGCGCGCGCAACCCATGCTGAAGGCTTCCTCTTCCTGAGGCCCTCCGCTGCATCCGCGGTAGGCATAGGGATATCGGACATGCGTCACTCCCGGAACCAGCGGTCCGAAACGCCGCTTCTGCTGCGGCTTCGACCCGGTCAGCGAAAGTGCGCCCATGGTGCGGCCGTGAAACGCGCCAAGAAAAGAGATCACGTTTTGCCGCCCGGTGTGATAGCGGGCCAGCTTCAGCGCGCATTCGATGGCTTCTGCGCCGGAGTTGCCATAGAAGAACCTGTGCGGCCCGGGCATGGGGGCCACGGCGGAGAGGCGATCGGCCAGGTCGGTCAACGGCTCGTTGTAGAAATCCGTTCCCGAGATGTGAATCAGCTCGGCAGCCTGTTTCTGGATTGCGGCAACCACCTCGGGGTGACAGTGACCGGTGGAAACAACGGCGATGCCTGCTGCGAAGTCGAGGAACTCATTGCCGTCGACATCTTCAACTCGAATGCCGCGGCCGCGCTTGGCCACCAGAGGATAAGAGCGGGTATAACTGGGCGAGATAAGCCGGCTGTCGGCTTCGACGGCAGCTTTGGCCTTTGGTCCTGGCAGGGATGAATGGAGTTTCGGCCCGTATTGCGCGTATAGCTCTTGCTTGGTCATAGTCTGATCTCCTCGGCAGATTCGGTTGTGAGGCCCTGCGTACATCGATGGATGCGACGCGGCCTCGGACCCCGGTGGACGGGATCATCCATTTCCGCGGACCTCATTGGGTCCGAAAGGCAGTCGAGGGTCTTCGGCGGACCGGTACTAATCGCCGCCGAAGAGGCTAGGTCGAGTGCGGGTAGGCAGCACACGCAGATGCCGGCGCGGGCAGATGCTGCGGTCGCGCGACCGCGACCAGCGCCTGGTGGCCGGTGCAAGCAGCATCGAGTTGGAAATGTGCTTGTGCATGAGAGCCCCGCTGGTGTGAGGATAGATCATTTTTACATCTTCTGTATATATTCTTTACGAATGCCGCAGCCGGACTTGCGGGAGAATAACGCAGGAAGCGGGAAGCGACTCGATCCATCTGGGGCTAGGATGGAATTATCTCCATGGCAAATTCCGTCGCACAACCCGCGCACGCCGGAGAGAAGGCAGCTTCAACGGCCTCGATTGTTCTGGCCTTTGCCAGCGTCTACTTTTTCTGGGGTTCGACTTACACCGCGATCCGCATCGGCGCAGCGGAGATGCCTGCATTTCTGCTGGCTGGAACGCGCTTCCTGATCGCCGGCTCCATTCTGCTGGCCTGGTGCCGGTGGCGCGGATTGCGTCTCTTGTGGCCGTCGCGCACCATGCTTCTGCTGAGCCTCATCGGCCTTCTGCTGCTGGGCGGCGGCAACGTGGGCCTGGTCTACGCCGAGCGCACCGTGCCCAGCGGGCTGGCCTCGCTCGTACTGGCCGTCATTCCCCTCTATGTGGCGCTGATCGAGATGTTTTTGCCGGGCGGCGAACCCCTCCCCGTCCGCGGCTGGCTGGGCATGGCGCTGGGCTTCGCTGGACTGGGCCTGCTCGTGTGGCCGTCGCTGCAAACTGGACTTGCCGGCGATCGCGCGCTGCTGCTGGCCCTGGCAGTGCTGCTGGCTGGCGCGTTTTCCTGGACGATCGGCAGCATTCTCTCGCGGCGATCGAAACTGCCGGTGAACAGCTTTGTAGCCGCGGCCTGGCAGATGCTGGCGGCAGGCATCTTCAGCACGGCAGCAGGGACGGTCCTCGGAGAATGGCCCCAATTCCATGTAAACGCCGCTGCGGTGGGATCGCTCGCCTGGCTGGTTACCGGCGGCTCGCTTCTGGGCTATACCTGCTTTATCTATCTGCTGGAGCACGTACCCGTAGCCAAGGTCTCGTCCTACTCCTACGTGAACCCGGTGGTCGCAGTGCTGCTTGGAATCTTCCTGCTGCATGAGCGGCCGGATCCGGCGGAGTTCGCTGGCATGGCCGGCATCGTGGTGGCAGT
>CAYUJM010000136.1:0-12167 GCA_964445025.1 uncultured Occallatibacter sp.
ACCTCATTCAAACTGTCCCATTACTTAACAATGTCAGTTGTTGATTTTATGGTGGCGCTGCAGGATTCGAACTTATTTGTAACTGCTTATAGATGAATATATTACTGAGTTGCAGCTTACATCTACCCCCGTATCTACCCCCTTTTGAGCTGCTGTGTCCAGACTTGTCTATGGGGGTCCATGTCAGTCCGTGTGCTCAAAAGTGCGTCGCTGAGCCCTCGCAGCTGTCGGCGGTGTAATTGTGGTTGGTGTCCGTGCCATTGGTGGCACGGAGCTTGGCCGTCACCGAAGGGCAGGGATGCGAATACCGGCATCATACGTGGTGCGCACCCGCTCCTTCCCCAGCCTGTCACCAATCATGTAAAACTCGAATCAACAGTCAAACGTATTTTCAACGACATGCAGGTCAGCGGATGACATCTAAGACCATGCGAAACGGTAGTAATCCGGTAAACAGAGCGCATATAGAGCGCGCTTTCGCAATCTCAGCGCTGTAGGTTTCTCGCCTAATTTCGGGCTATTGGTTGCGGAGTAAGCAAACTGAGTCAGCTAGGGACTGCAAGGTGAAGCTCCGACTTCCAACTGCCCTCAGTTGTACCGAACGTTCCGAGAAAGCAAGAAGATCGGCGATTTGAAGAAGGCCTCCTGTATCTCTTGAAATCTGGAGGAATTGCGATCGGGGAGAGAGGATTTGAACCTCCGACCCCCTGGTCCCGAATCAGCAAACGATTCGCTAACTTGTTGATTCGTTTAGGTTGGTAGTGCGTCTAGTTGGACCTAAATGCATGGTTTTCGGCAGCAATTGGACCCAAGTTGGACCCAAGTTCTCCGCAGCTGTGTCCGCCTCATTTTTGGGAGCACAATTGCAACTCGAGCGCACAAAACGCCACCACGGAAGAAGAAGTAGGTTCTCTCGCCCGAGAGGTTAGCCCGCTTCGCTGAGGCCGTCAAGCGGCGCTGAGCGGTCCAAAAGAAGGCTGCCGTCAAATAGACGCTACTACTGCTCGACAGGGAAGAGATGTGCCATGGACGCTTGATACAGGATGCCGGAAAGGCACAGGATGCTCACCAACGATGTCCGTGATGGCTCGGATGGCAGGGCCAAGGTGGGTAGATCGGCGAGATTGATGCGCATCAAAACAGGCTCTACCGCTCAGTCAGGACCGATCACTGTTCTGAAGATACGGCTGGTTTTCCGAGTGGTCGTGCCAGGCAGACCATGGCCTGAAGCCGCCAAACAGGCCCGCTCGCGCAAGTCTAACGATCTCCTTCTTTGGCGAGCCGATCAGAACGTAGGGGAGGCCACACTTCCCTTTATCGCGCGCACTTCAGTAATAATGGAAAGATACAGAAAAGATGTAATATACAGTGAGACTCATGTCTGTGACCCTGGAACAAATCGTTCGTCGGCATTTTCCCCAAGCGGATCGAGCCTTCGTACAAGAGTCCGTCGCTCGACAAGTTGAGCGCGCTCCCGAGTTGTACCTCGCTCGGTACTGCAAAGATCCGCGATCGATGGGAGGGCGCTACGTCAATTCCGATCTCTTCAAAGAGACCTTCGCCGAATACAATGCGTCCAACGAATCACGCGGGCGATACAACGCTCCAGTGCACAACGCAGCAGCTGTATTAGCCTCCGAGCAATTCCGCCGCGTCGTTTCCGACAACTCCGAACCATACCGCGAGAGTGCGCTCTTCCTATCGGGAGTTCCAGGCGCAGGCAAGTCCTCCTATGTGCTTCGTGCAAACAGCCCCTTCCCTAACAACCTCCGCGTCTTGTATGAAGGGCAACTCTCCAACGCCGACCAAGCTATATCCAAAATCAACCAGGTAATTGAAGCCGGTTTAGCTGCGGAGATTACCATCCTTCACATCTCATCGGAACAGGCACTTAACAATACAATTCATCGCTTTCATCTCCAAGGACGCGGAGCGAGCATCGAGGCTATGGCCGGTATCCAGGGCAGACTCCCCGATAGTTTGCGCGCCGTTCATAAACGCTTCGGCAGTGCAGTAAAACTGCACATCATTGACAGAAGAGGTACACTGGATGCAGTTCTACTGCACGGCTGGCGCCATCTTCCAATACTCGAATCGGAGGGAACCTATGAAGACATTAAACGCAAACTCGCCGAAATCCTTGAGCGAGACTACCGATCCGGTCATATCAAGAAAGACGCCTACGAACAAGCCGTTGGAAAAGCCCCAAGGGATTTCACTCGACGAGTGGCAAGAGAACGCTCTGGCGGGTTTGAACGATAAGACAAAGCCCTTTCCGCCAGTTTGGTAAATCATGCGAATTTGCATTTGCAGACCCGAAAAAGATCGCGAGCATCAAGAGAAGCAATTGTATCGAAGCGCATACATTATCGTAGGGTAGCTGGGATTCGGCCACGGAACGCCAAAACAGCGCAGGGAATCAAGAATCATGACCTTACATTCGTTTGACGGATGCCGATTCGAGTTCATACATATAAGCTGTACAACTCGAATCAACACTAAAACGCAGCTTCAACAACATGCCGGTCACCGGATGACATCTGAGACCGTGCAAAACCGTAGTAATCCGGTAAACAGAACGCAGATAGACCGCGATTTTGCAATTGAAGTGTTGTAGGTTTTCCGCCTAATTCAGCGCAGGCTAGCTACCGCTGCTGCTCTGTCTCTCGTTTACGGAGGACCTATGGTTCAATTCGCGGGTCACGTTCGTTTCAGTTGCACCTGCGCTGAAAGATGGTTTCTGCCCGCATTCTAGGTACAGCTTCCCAGGCTCATAAAGCCCAGTTTGTTTCATTCCCACTGGCACAAGTCGATGCGGAACTCCTGGATTGCATCCGTAGGAATCACCTGCCGGACGAAACTCTGCTGTGCCTGGTTCACGATGTTGGTGGCATCAATCCCGTCGTAGGTGAAGTTGTTGTCGTCCAGACCGCGGCCGGCGAACCGAATACTGCGCTGGTTGCTCCCTCCGGTATCCACCGCGCCTGGGACGAGCGCAGTTAACGTGGACCAGTTTCTATCGTTGAGCGGGAGGTCTTTCACCTGCTCGGACTCGGTCCTTGCGCCGAGCGCGTCGGATGTTTCATCCATTTGCAAGTTGCGCCCGGAGACATTGATCTGCTGCGTAACCTCACCTAATTTGAGCGTGAAATTAAACGTCCGCGTGAGCCCTACCGTCAGTTCGAGGCCAGGAAAAACCGCCTGCTCAAAACCATTCTCGGAACATTTGACGTCGTAAACGCCGATGGGCAACTCGGGGATGTAGTAGATAACACTCGGAGACGATACAGTCTCACGGACGAGGCCGGTCGCCGTCTGCAACGCGGTGATATGCGCTCCGGGAATTCGCCGGCCACTGCTGTCCGTAACCGTTCCAGCTAGGCCCGCGCGATCAACTTGAGCAAAACAGAGGCATCCAGCAGCCAGGGATAGAAACACAGCCGCGAGAAGCCGCAGCACCTGAAAACGGTATCTCAATGTTGCCGGCACTCCCATTCCAGATAGGTTACGCGGAATCTGGATTACTTTCACCCCGCCGAACGGTGAAAAAGACTTGAAAGTCCGCCTTCACTGGTTTCCAGGGAGGTCCTGACATTCGAGTGCCCGGACCTTGATAGCATGATCTAGCAAATCGTGTTACGATGAATTAGATCAAAAAAAATAGAGCCGTCACTTGGAAGTAAGCATCAGCACTTTGACATCACCAAAGGCAGAAACATGAAAGCTGGTAGCACGATTTTAACTATCGTCATACTGACGAATGTGGCAGTTGCCGGTTCTTTATCGGTCCCGGCGCAATCCACTGCTCCGCTCATCATTGGCATGGAGCCAGCCGCGCAGAATCAAACGGTTGCCACGAGCGACAAGACCCGCCCGCCCCAGCTCTCAGGGACCATCGTTGACACCTCGGATGCCGTCATCGCCGGGGCCACCGTGCAGGTTCTCAGCGCGAACGGCGCAGTCGCAAGAACGGCACAGTCTCAGACGAACGGCTCCTTCATTCTCTCCGGGCTCGCCGCAGGAAATTATCGGATCGTTGTATCGAATCCCGGTTTTGAATCCAAAGAAATCCTCGTCACCATCGGGACCAGCGGGCCGCTGGCCCCGCTGCGCATCCCTCTGGTAGTGGGCGCCGTGAGCACCACCATCAACGTCCAAGGCCGAGAGGATGACCTGATAGGAATTGCCGAATCCGGCACCCAAGGGACGGTGGGAGCAACCGAGATCCAGGATCGACCGATTCTTCGTTCGGGAGAAGTTCTGGAGACGGTTCCCGGCCTCATCATCACGCAACACGCCGGCGGCGGCAAGGCCAACCAATATTTTCTTCGCGGCTTCAATCTCGACCACGGCACGGATATCGCCATTTTCCTCGACGATATGCCGCTTAACCTGCCGTCGCACGCGCACGGCGAGGGCTACTCCGACATGAACGTCGTCATTCCGGAGTTTGTGAAGCGGGTGGATTTCGAGAAAGGTCCTTATTACGCGAATGTCGGCGACTTTGGCTCAGCCGCATCAACCCATGTGGAGCTTTTCAAGACGCTACCCCAGAACTTCGCCAAGGTGGAAGGCGGCTCGTACACTTATGGGCGGGCTGTTTTCGGCGCATCGCAAAAGTTCGGTTCGGGAAATTTGCTGTACGGCGCAGAAGAGACTTACTATGACGGCCCATGGACGCACCCGGATGCTTATAACAAAATTAATGGCTTGTTAACCTACAGCCAGGGCGACGACACCAATGGCGCCAGCATCACGGCCCATGCCTACCACGGAAAATGGAACTCGAGCGACCAGATTCCCGTTGCCGCCCAAACTGTCGTTGGCTACTTCGGCACACTGAATCCCACTGACGGTGGCCACAGCCAGCGCTATAGCCTGCAGGGTGAGTGGCATCACCAGGGCGCAAATTCCGAGTCGAGAATCGCGGCCTACCTGTTCTATTACGATTTGGATTTGTTTTCCGATTTCACTTACTACCTGGTAGACCACATCAGAGGCGACCAGTTCGAACAGCAGGATAGGCGCTGGGTAGGTGGGTTTGACGCACACCACACGGTCTTCAGCACATGGTTTGGCCGCAAGATGTCAAATACCTTCGGCCTGCAACTCCGCAACGATTGGATCAACAACGGCCTCTACGGGACGGAAGATCGCAGGCGCACGATCAAAACCGATTATTCCGCCACCGGCATCGCTTTCAACGACACCATCTGCAACACCTACTCATCCACTGTCAGTATCAGTGTGGATGGTGGTGCCCCTAACACTTTTCCCAGCGCCTGCGCCACGTTGCCCGCGACCAGGGAGCGGGATCGTTTTACGGACATGATAGGCAGTGCTTATGTGGAAAACAAAATCCAGTGGGCGGACAAATTCCGCTCGGTCGTGGCACTGCGCGGCGACGACGATAAATTTGTCGTCCACAGCCTGGCTTACCCCACAGATATTCTGACTTTGCCCGACGGCAGTACCCAATCGGTGAACGCAGCCAATTCCGGCTCGGCCAGCAAGTTCCTGCCCAGCCCCAAAGCCAGTTTGATCTTCGGCCCGTGGGCCAATACTGAGTTCTATCTACAGGGCGGATTCGGCTTTCACTCGAACGACGGGCGGGGAACAACACAAACGATAGAACCGATTTCGGCCGACAATCCAACCCCCAATACGCCTGGCCCTAAAATTACCCCCCTGGTCCAAACCAAAGGCGGGGAAATTGGCGTGCGCACGGTGGCCGTTCCCCATCTGCAAAGCACCCTTGCACTCTGGTACCTCCGCAGTAATTCCGAACTGTTGCAGGATGGCGATACCGGAGGCACATCTGCTTCAGAACAGTCTAGTAACCGCTATGGCCTCGAATGGGCGAACTACTACACGCCGACGGAACATTTGGCCGTTGATTTTGATATCTCGGATTCCAGAGCCCAATTCCCTCAAATGGACCCGGATGATGCGACACAGTACGTCACAAATAGCTCCATCATCATCAATGGCAATCCAGTTGGCTTCTTCTATGCGCAACAGAGCGACCCGGGCGGCAAACTTGTGCCCGAAGCGGTCAGAGTGGTGGTCTCCTCGGGCATCACACTGCACGATTACAAAGGCTTTTCTTCGAGCTTGCGCCTGCGCTACTTTGGCCCGCGCGATTTAACGTCCGACGGACTTTATCAGTCCAATCAAACGGTGTTGCTCAATGGGGAGGTCGGTTATCAGTTTTTCAAGAAATGGCACGCTACGGCCGAATTCTTGAATTTGCTGAACCGCAAAGATGCCGACATTGACTACGCCTATAGTTACCAAATTTCACCGATAGCCGGTCCGGCATTCGGACGTGTGAACCACCCTACCGAACCGTTCCTGTTGCGCTTTGCGGTAGGAAGAAGCTTTTGACAGATGCTACAACGATCTTGAGTGAATGGATAGAAGTGAGGGCTGCATGATGGCTTTCACAAAAGCACAGATTCTCTCGCTGGTATCGACCAGGGATTCAGCCACGGCTACCATCGACAATGAGGTTAGAGATTTTGCTGAGGCTGCCGAATCCCGGGGAAAAGCTTTTGCTCGAGGTTTGGACGACGCTCTCTCAAGGGGAGGGGCTCGGTTCAATTTTGCATTCGACTACCCAAAAAATGACCACGCCCGTTCTCTGTGTTGCAGCTGCACATTGAACAAAGGCAAGTGGCTCCGCCAATCCGTCCACACGATAGTGAAAGGAGACGGCATACAGTAGCTGGAAATCCGTAGTCCAGACACTCCCTCCGAATTACAATCGGGATGGAGAACTACTATGCCAGAATTGAGCAGAATCGGCGTTTCGCTCGAAGAGGACCTGCTGAAGGAGTTCGATCGACTTATCGCCAAACGGGGTTACGAGACACGTTCTGAGGCATTCCGCGACCTGATTCGCGAGAGACTTCTTTCGGAAATGGTTGAATCGAACAAGCCTGTAGTTGGCACACTGACGATTGTCTACGACCATCACGTTCCGAACCTCGCGCAGAAGCTTACGGAAGTTCAACATCACGCCGGCGCGATGATTCTCGCGGCCACGCATATCCACCTCGATCACCATTATTGTCTCGAGGTCATCATCATGAAAGGCCGCGGTAAAGACCTCCAGGCGGTGGCAGATGGGATGGTGGCCTTGCGCGGGGTCGAGTTGGGTAAACTGGTCTTGACAAACTCCGGAGCCAGCCTGAAACAAGCTACGCACACGCACTAGGTTGTAAATCTACCTCGCTATTGCGTGGGCATCTCAATCATGCATGGTTCGCATGGTTCCAAGAATCGTGCTACGCTGTTGATGTCGAGATGATTTCAAGGGAACTAGATGCGGTCCTTCCTAATTGGCCTGGCAAACGACGAACCTGACGGTACCAAGGCCAGAGTCATCGGCCTGTACGCACTGCTGGCGTTTTTCAATCTGACCGCTTGGTGCTGGGCATTCGTCGCTTTTCACCGCTTTCCGGTCCTGCTGGGCACGGCGTTTCTCGCCTATAGTTTCGGGCTTCGCCACGCGGTCGATGCCGACCATATCGCCGCAATCGATAACGTCACACGTAAGCTGATGCAGCAGGGCAAGCGGCCTGTGGCCGTGGGGCTGATGTTTTCGCTTGGCCATTCCACAATTGTCATCTTGGGTTCCATAGCCATCGCGGCAACGGCGCTCATTCTGCAGCAGCGCATCGATTCCATCAAAGCAATCGGAGGCGTGATCGGCACTCTGGTGTCGGCTCTGTTCCTATTCGGAATCGCAATCGTCAATCTCGTTGTTCTGCAATCGGTGCTCCGCAGTTTCATGCGGGTTCGGAGCGGCGAACCTTATGTCGAAGAGGATTTTGACCTGCTGCTGGGCAATCGCGGCTTCCTTTCCCGCCTGTTCCGCCCCATGTTCAACCTGATCCACCGCAGCTGGCACATGTATCCTCTGGGCCTGCTCTTTGGCCTCGGTTTTGACACGGCCACGGAGATTGGGCTTCTGGGAATTTCGGCTGCCGAGGCTTCCAAGGGGCTATCGTTGTGGTCGGTCCTTGTCTTCCCGGTCCTTTTTGCAGCGGGCATGTCGCTGATCGATTCCACCGACAATGTCCTGATGCTCGGGGCCTATGGCTGGGCCTATGTGAAGCCGGTGCGGAAGCTTTACTACAACATCACCATCACCTCCGTTTCTGTTGTCGTTGCCCTTGCGGTCGGAGGAATAGAAGCACTGGGCCTGCTCGTTGGGCAGTTCCACCTCTCGGGCGGATTGTGGGATTTGGTCGTCAAGCTCAACGACAACTTCGGAATGCTCGGCTACGTCATCATCGCCCTGTTCGCCGTGAGTTGGATTCTGTCGATCGCCATCTACAGGTGGCGCAGGTTTGACGATTTGGAGCTTGGTGTTCGCGACGCGGCCTAGGGTACAAAACGACACTTGGCGCAATTGATAAGCCGAGGGCAATCCGCCTTTCCGTCTTCCCAACCGTGACCAAGTGCTGCTATACAATTGTCAGCCTGCCGCGCCTGGCCCGATTGTGCCAATCCACTTCAGGTATCGGGCTCCACGATTTCCAAGAACGGGCCGACCATCCCAGGAGGTCTTCATGTCCGAGCATTCTCACACTCACACCCACGATACCCACAGCCACACGCACGAACACTCCCACGATGATGGACACCATGACCACACCCACGTGGTGCCACCGCCTCCCGGCACAATGCATTCCCACGAACACACGCACGATGGGTTGACGCACTCTCATCCTCACGATCACGACCACCACCACGATCATGCTCATGAATCGTGATACGAGACTCTGTGCCGAAAAGTGGCTTGGCAGGTCCCTGGCTTTCTCGCCGGCTCAAAGGAACCTCGTACTTTCGCGTGGAGAGAAATCTAAATGTTCGCCGGAAGAAAACGCTTCCTCTGAGAGCCGCTTATGAAATTCGCCACGCACGTAAAGTTCCTGGGCCCTGCAATCCTGTCATTCGCCGCACGCGGATCGTTGTCACCGCAGACTGGAACCCCACACCCGCAGACGCTTCCGCTTCAGTGCGCGCAAGGAGATTGTCCTCTGCTCAAAGGCGTCCCACAAACAAGAGGCATGCGTAGCGGCTTTGTGCGCCTCAAACCAGGAGCAACGGTTGGTTGGCACACCACAGGTAAGAATGAGGAGTCCCTGATCATCCTGCACGGCCAAGGCGAGGCCCTCATCGAGGCGGCCTGAATCAGCCGTTCGTCGCCCCAACCTTTGTTTATATTTCGCCCGCGACGCGCCACAATGTTGCGAACACCGGAAAGGAACCATTAGAGTACGTGTATGTCGTTGCGCCCGCGAATTAGAAGGCGTGTGGCAATATAACCCTGGTAATTGCTCGTTTGTTTACGCTGCCCGTCAGACGAAACTAAGGCACACAAACGACAATTTCCTGGAAGAGGGCCTGAATCTGTGATTGGTCGATTGCTCGCTTGCTCACTTGTCACGTTGTCTATTGCACTGGCGGGATGCCACCCAGGCCAGAATGCGGGCGCGCAATCGTCTGGCACGGCAACTTACAAGGTGTACAAGCTGCGCGGCAAGGTTGTCTCAACCGATGCGTCAAAGGGCGAAGTGACGCTGAACCATGAAGCCATTCCCGGCTTCATGGAAGCAATGACCATGCCCTACAAACTGAAGGACGCGAGCATTCTGAGTGGATTGCATCCGGGCGACATTATTACAGCCGATGTGCTTGTCTCGTCGGATCCCGATGCCGATTATCTTCTGGATCATATCGTCGTGGTGGCACAGTCAAGGCCCGATAATCATTCGCCCGTCAGCGCACCTTCCTGATGGTGCAGTTTTATGACATGCACACTATCTCCTTGTATCTGGACGTAGAGGGAGTCAGGCTTCAATTCAATGCAGTCCGGTTTTCAGGTAGGCGAGCAGATCCGACATTTGCTCTTCGGTAAACCGGCCATTGAACGCGGGCATCATCCCTTTGCCCTCCAAAATCACACGCCGAACCTCCGCGTCCGTGGCGGGAGCACCGCTTGGAAGTGTCTTCCGCTCAAAGACGCCACGCAGATTTGGCGGGACCTTCTTCAGTGAAAGGTCGTTGTCCTCGTGACAGTGGGCGCAGCGTACGGTGTAGAGGTGCTTTCCCGCGACCTCCTCCAGACTAAGCGCAGGCGCTGAATGGCAGCCAGCAAGACTGATACCTAAGCTGACCGCCATCCCAGTGCAAACAACACACCAACCGCCTATTCGCCAAGCCGCTCGAACCAAGTTTCGTCTACGCTTTCTGAGCAAACTGCCCACTCACGTAATCCCAGTTCAGAACCTGGAAGAAAGCCTTCACGTATTCAACGCGACGGTTCTGGTATTTGAGGTAATAGGCGTGTTCCCACACATCGACACCCAGCACCGGCTTGTGACCTGAAGTCAGCGGGCTGTCCTGGTTGGGTGTCGTCTCGATGGCCAGCGTGCCGTCCGGCAGCTTGACCAGCCACGCCCACCCACTGCCGAAGACGCCCATGGCAGATGCCGTCAACTTGTCTTGAAAGCTTGAGAGCGAGCCGAATTTCGCGTCGATGGCCTTGGCCAGTTCTCCTGTTGGCGCGGCGCCGCCCTTACCCAGAGTTGGCCACCAGAATGAATGGTTAGCGTGACCACCGCCGTTGTTGCGGACCGCTGTGCGAGCAGCATCGGGCACTGCAGCGAGATTCGTGATGAGCTCCTCAAGAGTCTTTCCTGCCAGCTCCGGATGTGCGGCCACGGCCGCATTCAAGTTGTTCACGTATGCCTGGTGATGCTTGTCGTGATGCAAGTGCATCGTAGCGGCGTCGAAGCTCGGCTCGAGCGCGTCATAAGCGTAAGGCAGAGGCGGCAGGGTAAATGGTCCGCTTGGCGCTGTGGGCGGGGTTGCGGGCGCGGTTTGGCCCCGATGGAATCCTTCGGCACGTAGAGTTTCGGTTAGCAGCAGCGCACTTGCAGCGCCACCAAGATGCTTGATTGCAGTTCTCCGGTCAATCATGATTTGAGAAACCTCCATTCGTTTTTTATCGTGCGTTGAGTTGCATGAAGCGGGAAAAGCTTAGCAAAGCTATTTGCTGCGACGACTTAGTTGAAATGTGCTGTCACCATCCTTCCCCAATCTCTGCGCGGATCTTTTCCCTTAGCGCCAGCGTTTCGGGCTCGGTTCTTTCAGGCACGAGTTGCCAAATGGCCGCGTCTCTGGTGCTGGCAGTTTTCTTGATAAAAAAGAGCAAGAGCCCGACTGACACCAGGAAGATCATCACAGGAGTGTAGGTCAGCATCCCACCCGTCGCGCCATCCGGCACAACCAAGATCGTTTCACCGTATTTTGTCCTGTAGTAGGTGATGATCTCGCCTTCACTCTTACCTGAAGCAACCATGGTGGTAACTTCGCTCCGCATATCGACGGCAACCTGGCTATCGTGATCGCGGATGGTCTGCGTGTAGCAGCATGGGGCCATGATCCGGCCCTCAATCTTCCGGATCAGCGCCATCTCGTCGTGGGAGAGCGGAGGAAGAGTGGACTGCGCACGAAGGGCCGGCGCTGCAATTCCGATCAGCACTATGAAAACGAACAACGATGAGAATCTGTTGGCCATTTGTCTGCGTCCTTTACTTGAACTTCGGTTGGCTTGGCCAGGCTTCCGCACAGTCACCTGGGGCTCCCCCGCAGCGATCAATGCAGTGGGCTGTTCTCCCTTTGCGACGAGAAGAAGGCGCAGGGTATACGATCGCTAGCCTCATAGGGGAACTTTCATTTAGCCGCGAACTTTTCTGGCGAGGCATCGAAGAGCTGTTTGTGCTCCGGCACGCAGAAGTAGTAGGTCTTTCCCTTGTAAGTCGACGACAGAGAGCGATTGATTTCCATGCCGCAGATGGCGCAGACTGGATGATCCGCCGTCTGCCGGATGGGACCCGCAAACTCGGAGTTGGAATTCGGGTTCAGCCAGCCCTGGCCCTGATATTCCAGCAACGTGGCGGTCTGGCTTGCAACATCCCGGCCGAAGTAGCGCTGGACCACCCGCAAGGCGAGATCCATCCCCGATGTGAGGCCTCCGGCGCTGGCTAGATTGCCCGCTTCGACAAAGCGGGCTCCACGCTCAACATGAATGTCTGGATACTGCATTGCAAGGTCGACGTAAGCGCCGTGATGCGTGGTGGCAGACTTGC